>NZ_JAINFC010000009.1 GCF_020740835.1 Streptomyces sp. UNOC14_S4 | reverse complement strand
GACAGAGGTGGGGAAGCCGGAGCCGGGGTGCGGGTCGCGCCGGATGGGGGAGCGGGCGCTCGGTGTGGCCGGGAGGGTCTGGGGCTTGGTGTCGGCCGCGATGGCGTCGAAGTCGACCAGGCCGGTGGCCTCGAGGATCTTGATGTGGTCCAGAACGGTGGCGTTCGCGTCGTCGGCGAGCTCCCGCACCGCGGAATTACGTGTGGTGGCCCGCACTTGGGCGACGACGGTGAAGACGGTGCCGTGCGCGAGCCGCAGGATATTGGCGAACTCCCGGTCGTACGCCTCGCCGTGCGCGGCGTCGAGCCGTGCCAGCCAGCTCTGCTGCTGGGCGTTGGGCCTGCTGGGCAGGTCGACGCCGAGCCGCGCGGCGACCTCGCGCACGTGCTGGTCGAGGGCGGTGTGGCCTTCGACGAGGTGTTCCCCGGCGCGCCGCACGGCGGCCGTGGTGCCACGCTGTTCCGCCTGCTGCCCGGCGGGCAGCTCCCAGAGCCCCGCCAGCCGCACGCGGTCCACGAAATCGCGGTCCATCGCGGACAGCGGGCCGAAGGGCGTGGCCACGGATCCGGCGGTGAGGTCGACGGCCCCGGTGCCCGTGCGGTCGCGGTACGACCAGACGGGGAAGAGCAGCGCGGCGAGGGTCGCCGTGAGCGCGGTGACGACCAGGCCGGTGCCGGTGAACGATCGCATGATGCCTCCTCGTGCGGCACCGCACGGTAGGCCCTCGGCTCTGATCCGCGAGGGAGTTCGGCGGCGCCACCCGCCGGGCCCAGCCCCGGAACCGGGGGCTGGCCTGGACCTTCACCGACTTCCCGCGATTCGGGGCACTCGTGTGGCCTGCGTCACGGCGAAGGGAAAGGTGCCCTTGCCCGCCGGGGCGGTTGGTACGTTGACCGGTTCCGCACCCCGGACCCCGGGGGCGCGCGTGCCACGCCGGGCACTGGTGAGGCCCCGCGATCGGGGGGAAGTCGCGGGGCCTCACTTCGCCAACGGACTGCCGGACGGGTTGGTTCCCGTGCTTCTGCGGCAAGATGGCGGGTGGGGGTGGTGCGCGTGCGCGAGCGGCCTGACGGGACTGACGGAAAGAAGCGCGCGAACGGGAAGGCCTTCGACCCGGAGCGGCTGTTCCTGCCGCCCGACGACGACCTCGCCCCCAACCGGCCCGGCGAGACGCTCCGCGCCCGGCTCGACACGTCCCGGACCGGCCGTGCCGCGCTGGTGCTCGCCCGCTGTCTCGGCCGACGGCCCGTCGAGGACGCCTGGCGCCGGGCGCTCGCCGCCGAGCAGACCGTCGGAGCGGAGCTGGAGGCGCTGACGGCGGGCGGCTGGGAAGTGGTCCACTCCATCGTCCTCCCGGGCGATTCGGTCATACCCCACCTCCTCATCGGGCCCGGCGGTGTCTTCGGCATCGCGGTCAAGGACGCCCACAAGGCCCGCATCCGGGTCGGCGAGACCGTCGTGCACATCTCCCGGGACCGGCACCCGCGCCCGTACGTACGGGAGATCCGGCACGACGCGGCGCGGGCCTCGCTCGTCCTGTCGCGGGGATGCGGCTACGCCGTCCAGGTGCGGCCGGTGCTGGTGTTCGTGGGCGCCGAGAGCCTGGAGGTGTCGCCGACGCTGGAGGACGTACGGGTCCTGAAGGAGACGGAGACGACCACGCTCGGCAGAACCGGCGGGGTGCTGCACCCACGGCGCGCCGACCGCATCCACACGGTGGCCCGCAACCGGCGTGTGTGGCTGTGGGCATGACGGGGGGGTGACACGGACGGGATGGGCGCGATGCGAAGGAGCGCGGCAGCGGACGAGGTGGGCGCGATGTGAAGGAGCGCGGCATGACGTGACACCGGGCGGGTGAATCCATGCCCTCTTTCGAGGGCGGTGGCTCCGCCGGGCGGGTCGGTTCCACGAGCATGGGCGAGCATGCCGTGCCCGACGCCCGGACCGGAGGGAGTCCCCCATGCCACCCGGCCGCGCCCGCAGCTCCCGCGCCGACCGCCTCCGCGCCTCTCTCTTCCGTACCGACCGCATCGACCGCTTCGGCGTCTTTCCCTTCCGCCGTTTCGGCGTCTCTTCCTTCCGTACCGGTGGCTTCCGCGGCGACCGCTTCCATACCCCGGCTCCCCTCTCGCCGGAACCCGGGGAATCGCCTTCTCCGGGAACCGGGGCCGCGCCATCGCCGACACCCGAGGCTCCGCCCCCGCCAGAACCGGGGACAGCGACCGCGACCGGGGCCGTGACCGTAACCGGGGGCGGCCGCGGGCCGAAGTCCGTCGCTGGGCCGAAGGCCGGCCGCAGGCGTACGCGGCGCACCGTGGTCCGGTTCGTTCTGGTCGTCGGGGGAGTGCTCGTGCTGGCGGCGCCGTCGGGGGCCGCCCCCGTGCGGCTCGGGCCGCCGCCGTCGGTGGTCGAGGTGTCGCCGGGCGCCTGCGGCCGCCCCTGGCCGCTTCCCCGCACCGGTCTCCAGACGTTCGTCCTGCACAACACGGCGGCCGCTCCCACCGACATCCACCTCGTGGACGCGCGTACCGGTGCCGTTCTCGGCGAGGTCGAGGGGATCGCGCCCGGCGCGCGCAGGCGGCTCATGGCGGGGCTCGGGCCGGGTACGTACGCGTTCGTCTGCCTGCCGGAGGACGCGGACCCCGTCCTCGGCCCCGCCGTGCGTGTCCACGCCACCGCGAGGGACGCCGCCACCGGGCAGAGCAGCGGTCCTGCCGCGCTGCCCGTGACCCGGGAGGAGCTGACACCGCCGACCCTGGACTACCAGCGCTGGGCGGCCGCGCGGATCGACCGGCTCGTGACGGCGACGGACGTCCTCCGCGCGGCCGTCGACAGCGGTGACCGGGCCGCCGCTCGCGCGGCCTGGCTCCCCGCCCACCTCGACTACGCGCGCCTGGGCGCCGCGTACGACGCCTTCGGTGATGCGGGGCGCGCCATCGACGGTGATACGGCCGGTCTTCCCGGCGGTGTCGCCGATCCCGGGTTCACCGGGTTCCACCGCGTCGAGCACGGCCTGTGGCATGGCGAGCGGGGGCCCGCTCTGCGCGTGGCCGCGCACCGGCTCGCCTCCGATGTCCACGCGCTGCGCGAGCGCTGGTCCCGGACCCGGATGGACCCAGCCGACCTCGGGCGGCGTGCCCACGAGATCCTGGAGGACACCCTGCAGCACGAGCTGACCGGCCGCACCGACCACGGCAGCGGGAGCGGCCTCGCCACCGCCCGCGCCCATCTCGACGGCACTCGCGCCGTCCTCGGCCGCCTGCGGCCCCTGCTCCGGGGCCGCTACCCGGACCTGCCCGCGCTCGACCGGCGCCTCGACCACGCGACCCGCCTCCTCGACCGGTTCGGCCCGGTCGAGGAGGACGGGGACGGCGACTGGACCCCGCTCGACCGGCTCACCCCGGCCGATCGCCGACGCGTCGACGCCGCCATCGGTGACCTGGCGGAACGCCTGGCGTCGGTCGCGACCCTCTGCGAGCCCCGGAGAATGCCATGACGGGCAGGACAGGCCCGTGGCGCGTGCCCCCACCGCGCCGCCGCACCTTGCTGCACGGCGCCGCCGCGGGCCTCGGCGGGGCCGTGACCGGACGGCTCCCGGCCCGCGCCGACAGCACCGGCGACGCTTCCGACAGCGCTCCTGACAGTGCTCCCGGCAGCGCTCCCGACGACGGCACCGCACCCCGGCTCCAGCCCCCGTACGCGCCGCCGCCCTGCCCCTTTCACGGTGCGCACCAGGCGGCCGTGCTCACCCGACCCGCCCGTGTCACGGCCTTCACGGCGTTCGATGTGACGGCCGAGGGCCGCGGCGAGCTCGTCGAGCTGTTGCGGACGCTCACCGAGCGGGCCCGCTTCCTGACGGCGGGCGGCACCCCGCCGCCCATCGGCATCACCGGCCCGCCCCCCGACTCCGGCCTGCTCGGGCCCGAGCTCCCCGCCGACGGCGATCTCCGCGTCACCGTGGCCGTCGGTTCCTCGCTCTTCGACGACCGTTTCGGGCTGGCGGGCGGCGCGCCCCGGCGGCTACGGCCCATGCCCGCCTTCCCGGACGACGACCTCGACCCCGCCTGGTGCCACGGCGACCTCAGCGTCCAGCTGTGCGCCGACACCACGGACACCGTGCTGCACGCCCTGCGCGACCTGACGCGGCACACCCGCGGCGGCCTGCAGATCCGCTGGCGGCTCGACGGCTTCACCTCGCCGCCCCGCCCCTCCGGCACCCCGCGCAACCTCTTCGGCTTCAAGGACGGCACCGCCAACCCCGACACCCGCGACGCCCGCCTCATGGACCGCCTCGTCTGGGCCGGCCCGCACACGGGCGAACCCCGCTGGGCGCACGGCGGCAGCTACCAGGTGGTGCGGCTGATCCGCATGCTCGTCGAGTTCTGGGACCGGATCTCCCTCACCGAGCAGGAGCGCATCCTCGGCCGCAGCCGCGACACCGGGGCACCCCTCGACGGCGACCTCGAGACCGACGCCCCGCGCTACGCCCACGACCCCAAGGGCGACGTCGTCCCGCTCGACAGCCACATCCGCGTCGCCGGCCCGCGCACCCCCGGCAGCGAGGACCGCAGGCTGCTGCGCCGCTCGTACAACTACGACCGGGGCACGGACACCAACGGCAACCTCGACATGGGGCTGCTCTTCTGCTGCTACCAGCAGGACCTCCGGCGGCAGTTCACCGCCGTCCAGCGGAGCCTGGCGGGCGAGCCGCTGACCGACTACGTCACGCCGTTCGGCGGCGGCTACTTCTACGCGCTGCCAGGGGTGCGGGACGGCGCGGACTGGTACGGCCGCGCTCTGATGCACGAGCCCTGATGCACGAGATCTGATGCACAAGACCTGATGCACGAGAGGTGGGATCGCCCATGGCCCGTAACGCCGCCGTCACCCGCTGCCCCGCCGCCGTCGCCGCCATCGGCGCCGTCGCGCTCACCGTGGCACAGACCGGCCCCGCGGCCCCCCGCGCCGCGGACACCGCGTCGCCCGTCCAGCACCTGGTGGTGATCTTCGACGAGAACGTCTCCTTCGACCACTACTTCGCCACCTACCCCAGGGCCGCCAACACCGACGGCACCCGCTTCACCGCCGCCCGCGGCACCCCGGCACGCGTCGACAACCTCCGCACCGCGGGCCTGCTGACGAAGAACCCCAACCTGTACGCGCCGAAGCGGCTCGGCCCCCACCAGGCCATGACCTGCGACCAGAACCACTCCTACAGCCCCGAGCAGTACGCGGCGAACGGCGGCCGGGCGGATCGCTTCGTGCAGAACACCGACTCGGGCAAGTGCTCGGGCAAGCTGTTCGGCGAGCCCGGCCTGGTCATGGACTACTACGACGGGAACACCGTCACCGCCCTGTGGAACTACGCCCAGCGCTTCAGCATGAACGACCGGTCCTTCGGCACCACCTACGGCCCCTCCACCCCCGGTGCGCTCAACCTGGTCTCCGGCCAGACGCACGGGGCCTTCTCCACCGATCCCGCCTCCGGCACCGAGCACCCGCGGCGGACCGCGAAACCCGACCCGTACGCCGTGTACGCGCCCGGCGCCGACGGCCTCGGCACGGTCGTGAACGACCCGGACCCCGCGTACGACGACTGCTCGGGCGCCGACCGCACCGCGCGGAGCCCGCTGGCCGCCCTCACCGGGCCCAACATCGGCGACCGGCTCAACGAGAAGGGCGTCACCTGGGGCTGGTTCCAGGGCGGCTTCCGGCCCAGCACCCCCTGGGACGGCCGGAGCGGCCACCACGCGAAGTGCTCCGGCACCGCGCACACCAACACCGGCGGCGCCCGGGTGATCGACTACAGCCCGCACCACGCGCCGTTCCAGTACTACGCGTCGACCGCGAACCCGCACCACCTGCCGCCCCGGTCGGTCGCCGAGATCGGCCACGACGGCCGGGCCAACCATCAGTACGACCTGGCCGACTTCGACGCGGCCCTGCGCGCGGGACGGCTCCCCGCGGTGAGCTTCCTCAAGGCCCCCGCCTACCAGGACGGCCACGCGGGCTACTCCGGTCCCCTCGACGAGCAGCACTTCCTGGTCGAGTGGCTCAACAGGATCCAGAGCGCGCCGGAGTGGCGGCACACCGCCGTCGTGATCGCCTACGACGACTCCGACGGCTGGTACGACCACGCCTACGCCGAGCCGCTCAACGGGTCGCGCGACAGCGGCAAGGGCCCCAAGGGCCGGGCCGTGGACAGCCCGGCCTGCCACCAGGGTCCCGCACCGGCCGGCGGCCTCCCCGGGCGCTGCGGCCCGGGGCCCCGGCTGCCGCTCCTGGTGCTCTCCCCGTACAGCAAGGTCAACGCCGTCGACCACACCCCGACCGAGCAGATCTCGGTCCTCGGGTTCGTGGAGTGGAACTGGCACACGGCGCCGATCGGCGGCTCGTCCTTCGACAGCCGCGCGGGCTCCCTGCTGAACATGTTCGACTTCGACCACCCCCACCCGGGGAAGCTGCTCCTGAACCCGGACGGGTCGGTCAGGACGCGAACGGAGCGGTGAGGCCGCGCCCGGCGCCGGTCAGCGGGCGGGCGGGAAGGCGCTGGTGAACAGGGAGCGCAGCACGGCCGCGTCGGACGGCGGAAGCTCCGAGACGAACCGCGTCAGCACCGCCTCCCGGTCCGCCGAGCCGTCCAGGACCTTCCGCATGCGCCGCGCCGCCAGGCCCGCCTCGTCCGCCACCGGCGCGTACGCGTAGGCGCGCCCCCGCGGCGTCCGCGAGAGCACCTCCTTGCCGTGCAGCCGGGAGAGGATCGTCACCACCGTGCTGTACGTCAGCTCGCCCGCGAGGCCGCTCTGGACCTCGCGCGGCGTCAGCGGGCCCGCCGCCTGCTGCAGCACGGCGAGCACCTCGCCCTCCAGGGCACCGCTCGCGCGACGGCGGCCGTGGCGCGGGCGCACCACGGCGACCGGTGCGCCTGTGTCCATCGGGATGTCCATCGAGATGTCCGTCGGGATGTCCGTCGAGGCGTCAGTCAAGGTGTCCTTCGGGGAGTCCATGGGGGTGTCCATCGGGCGGCGTCCTTCTGCTGCTCTCAAGGGCGTCGTCTCCCGGGCGCCTCCCGGGACATTCCCGGGGACCGGCCTCCGGGTGTTCCCGGACGGTATGGCCCAAGATCTACTGCTTTTACAGGGGTGTAGAAACGATACGGTACCCGAACAGGACGCCTGATTCGGAATCCACGGACATCTTGGGTACCCGGACGGCCCGGCCCGTCATAGGGTCGAGTGGTGTTCGAACGACGAAATGGGGCGCACGCCCGGAAGCACGCCGCCCCGTCCAGCCGGAGACACGCCGCCGCGTCCCACGGGAGGAGGCGCGCCGCTCCCCGTGGACGGAAGCGGAGACTGCTCCCCGCCTACCCGCGCCCGGGGCGTCAGGGATTCCGGCGCTGGGTGCCGTCGTGGCGCCAGACCACCGGCCTGTTCCTCTCCGCCGGAGCGCTCATCGCCGCCCTGGTGACGGTGATGTACATACGCACGGACATACCCGCCGACCTCAACGCCTTCGCCATCCAGCAGGACAACGTCTACTACTGGGCCGACGGCACCGAGATGGCCCGCACCGGCGAGGTCAACCGGCAGGACACCGCCCTGGACAAGATCCCGGAGAAGGTGCGGTGGGCCGCGCTCGCCGCCGAGAACGAGACCTTCTACTCCGACAGCGGCATCTCGGTCAGCGGCATGACCCGCGCGGTGACCCGGATGGTGACGGGCGGCAGCACCCAGGGCGGATCCACGATCACCCAGCAGTACGTCAAGAACGCCTACCTCAACCAGCGGCAGACCTTCTCCCGCAAGTTCACGGAGATGTTCATCGCCATCAAGCTGGACAACCGGATGTCCAAGGACGACATCCTGGAGGGCTATCTCAACACCAGCTGGTTCGGCCGCGGCACCTACGGCATCGCGCGCGCCGCCCACGCCTACTACGGCAAGGACGTCTCCCGGCTCAACGCGAGCGAGGGCGCCTTCCTCGCCTCGCTGCTCAAGGGCGCCGGGCTCTACGACCCGGCCCTCGGGCCCAAGAACCACGCGCGCGCCGTCGACCGCTGGAACTGGATCCTCGACCGCATGGTCGCCATCGGCAAGCTCTCCAAGGAAGAGCGCGCCTCCTACAAGACGTTCCCGGAGCCGCAGGCGCCGCCGAAGCCCGCCGGGCTCACCGGCCAGACCGGCTATCTGGTGGAGACCGCGCGCGCCTACGTGAGCGCCCACACGAACGTCACCGACCACGACTTCGACCTCGGCGGCTACCAGATCCGCACCACCTTCGAGAAGCCGAAGGTCGACGCGCTGAACAAGGCCGTCGAGGAGGCGCGGGGCAAGCTCGACCCGGAGAAGCGCGACGCCGACAAGAACGTGCGCGTCGGCGCCGCCTCGGTCACCACGGACGGGCGCGTCGTGGCCCTGTACGGCGGCCCCGACTACCTCAAGCAGGGCTTCAACGACGCCAACTCGTCCGTCGTCCCGGCGGGCACCGCCTTCACCCCGTTCGTCTACGCCGCCGCCCTCGGCGACGGCATCCAGCGCGAACGCGACAAGCCCCGCACCCCGGTGTCCCCCGAGACCCTCTACAACGGTGACGACAAGGTGTCCCTGATGACGCCGGAAGGCCCGTACTGGGACCGCTCCGGGAAGATCGTCAAGGGCGCCAACGACGGCGGCAGGTCGTGGGGGAGGATCAGCCTGCACGACGCCGTCGCCCAGTCCGTCAACACCCCGCTGATGCAGCTCGGCATGGACGTGGGCCTGGACCGGGTGGGGCAGACGGCGGTGAAGACGGGGCTGCTCGCCGACAGTCTCGGCACCAAGGTGCCCGCGTTCTCCCTGGGCAACACCACGCCCAGCGCGATCCGGATGGCGGGCGCGTACGGCACCTTCGCCGCCCGGGGCATGCACAGCGAGCCGTACTCCGTCGGCAAGCTCTCGCGCAACGGCGACGACGTGCCCGTCGAGAAGCCGACACCGGAGCGGGCCCTGCCGCAGTCCGTCGCGACCGCCGTGGACGCCGCCCTGCGCGACGCCGTCAGGAAGGGCAGCGCGACCGCCGCCGCGGCGGCCGGGGCCGACAGCGCGGGCAAGACCGGCACCGAGGCCAAGAACAAGTCGTCCTGGTACGTCGGCTACCGCGGCAAGCTCGTGACCGCCGTCTCGCTCTCCCGCATCGACCCGACGACGCAGGAACTGCTCCCGCTCGACGGCATCGGCGGCGCGGCCACGTCCACGCTCGGTACCCCTTACCCGATCGGGATCTGGACGACGTACATGGCGGGACAGAAGGGCTGAGAAGGGTGGGGCCGGACCGGTCCGGCCCCACCCCCGGCGGCGGACTACTTGACGAACGTCGCCCAGTCCGGCGACTGTGCCGGGTCCAGCCCGCGCAGCTTCGCCAGCACCTTCGGGTCCTGGGCGTCCAGCCAGTCCGCGAGCTGCTTGAAGGACACGCAGCGCACGCCGTCCCGCGTGCAGATGGACTTCACGACGTCCTCGACGGCCTTCATATAGATGCCGCCGTTCCAGTCCTCGAAGTGGTTGCCTATGAACATCGGCGCCCGGCTGCCGTTGTAGACCCGCTCGAAGCCGTTGAGATAGCCGTCGCGCGTCAGCTTGCGCCACTCCGCGTACTTGGCCGGGTCGCCCTTGGTGTTGTCACCGGACTGGTTGTAGAGGAAGTTGAAGTCCATCGACAGGACCTGCTTCTCGCTCTTCGGATACGGCAGCAGCTGCAGCGGGAAGTTCCAGACGCCCTGGATCTGGGAGGGCCATATCTGGAAGTCGCCCGGCGAGCTCGCGTCGTACCGCCAGCCGAACTGCTTCGCCGCCGGTATCAGCGTCTTCTGCCCCTCCAGACAGGGGGCGCGGCCGCCGACGAGCTCCTTCTTGTAGTCGAAGGGCAGCGGGGGGAGATCCGTGAGGCCGGTGTTCGTCTTCCAGTTCTCCACGAAGGAGTAGGACTGCTCTATCTCGCTCTTCCACTCGGCGGTGCTCCAGTCGCCGCCGCCCTTGGCGCCGCAGAAGTGGCCGTTGAAGTGCGTGCCTATCTCGTTGCCGTCGAGCCAGGCACCGCGGATCTGCTCGACGGTGTCCCTGATGTGCGGGTCCGTGGCGAAATCGATAGCCGCCTCGCCCGGCTTGTGCTGCGGCGGCTTGTACAGCCCGGACTTCGACTTCGGCAGCAGATACATGCCGCTCAGGAAGAACGTCATCTTCGCGTTGTTCGCCTTGGCGACCTCGCGGAAGTGGGAGAGCTGGTGGTCGTCGCCCTCCAGCGCGCCGTCCCAGGAGAAGACCACGAACTGCGGGGGCTTCTCGCCCGGCTTCAGCTTCTCCGGCTTCGGCTGGTTCGGCTGCGGCCCGGTGTAGGACGTCGAGCCGTCCCCGAGGACGTGGACCTTGCCGTCCCACGGCTCCTCGGGCTTCTTGCTCCCCGCGGCCCCGTCCTCCGGGACGTTCTTCGCCTCGTCCTGCGAGGACGCCGGTGCCGACGAGGACGGACCCTTGGCGTCGTCGCCCTTGCCGGAATCGCATCCGGAGAGCCCCAGCGCGAGGGTGGTCACGGCACCCGCGGTGACCAGAGCCGTCGTGCCCCGGAAGGTCCTTTTCGACAACGTACTACCCCCTGGCGCCGTAAACAGATGTTCTGGCGCCAAGTATCACAGGTCGCTCCGACAGCCCCGCCGCGCCGGGTGGTCCGCGACCACCGCGCACGAACCGGGCGCGATCTCGTGCGACCTGTCCCGTTCGCAGGGCATCGCGTGTGCTTTCGGTGGACACTGGGGCGGAGTCGAAAGCGGGCCGGGCAGCCTTCAGGAGGGCCTGGGACGGGGGAAACGGGAGGCCGCTGATTCATGACTGCCCACCGGTCGGACAAGGGGCCGGTGCTGCCCCCGTCGCTGCGCGCGTGGCTCGGGCTGATCGCGGCGCTCGCGGCGCTGATGGGCGTCGTGCTCGGGGTTTTGTACAGCGGTCACGGCGAGTCCGGCACGGTGGACCGGTGGATCGTCCGGCCGACGGCGGACAGCGTGCGGCCGCCGTGGCGGTCCGTCGCTCTGGCCCTGGACTTCTGGGGGGAGCCCGCCGGATCGACGATGCTGGTCGCGGCCGTCGTGACGGGCTGTCTGCTGCTTCGGCGCCCTCGCGCGGCGGTGCTCGTCGTCGCCGGTACCGGCCTCGCCGTGGCGACGACGACGTTGGTCAAGCCCCTGGTGGGACGCACCATCCACGGCGCCGACAACCTGTCCTACCCGAGCGGGCACACCGCCTTCGCCACCGCGCTCGCCCTCGTGGTGGCGCTGCTCGTGACCGGCCGGCTCGGCCTCGGCAGGACGGCCGGCACATCGCTCGTGCTCGCCGCGGCGCTGGTGGCCGGGGCCGCCATGGGCTGGGCGGAGGTCGCCCTGAGCGCGCACTACCCGACCGACGTCCTCGGCGGCTGGTGCACCGCGCTGGCGGTGGTACCGGCGACCGCGCAACTGGTCGATCGCATGGCCGACCGGGTGGCCGACGCCGGCCGGAGCGAGCGCCGCTGACGTCACGTCATGTCACGTCACGCCAGGCGGCGGAATACGGGCTTCACCGGGCGCCCGGCCAGCCAGGGGGTGGGGTCGGCGGCGTCCAGTGCCTTCCGGTACACCGCACACGCCTGGGCCACCACGTCGACGGTGCGGTCGATGTCCGCGTCGTCGAGCGCGCTGCTCACCACGAACGACGGGGCCAGTACCCCGCCCGCGAGGAGCCGGCGCAGGAACAGGGTGCGGTACTGCTGCGACGGCTGCCGGTTCTCGTCGAGGGTGGCGAAGACCAGGTTGCTGGCCCGGCCCCGGACGACGACGTGGTCGCCGACGCCCATGCCGGCCGCGGCCTCGCGGACACCGGCGGCCAGCCGCTCGCCGAGGGCGTGCAGCCGCGCGGTGATGCCCTCCTCGACGTAGGTGGTGAGCACGGCCATCGCGGCGGCCAGCGAGTGCGTTTCCGCGCCGTGCGTGGTGGACAGCAGGAACACCCGGTCGTGGGAGTGACGCAGCCCGCCCCGCTCCATCAGTTCGCGGCGCCCGGCGAGCGCGGAGACGGCGAACCCGTTGCCCAGCGCCTTGCCGAACGTGGAGAGGTCGGGGACGACGCCGTACAGGCCCTGGGCGCCCGCCTCGGACCAGCGGAGGCCGGTGATCATCTCGTCGAAGATCAGTACGCAGCCGTGCCGGTCGGCCAGCTCGCGCAGGTCGGCGAGGTATCCGGGCGGAGGTTCGGTGTGGGCGGCGGGTTCGAGGATCAGGCAGGCGATCTCGTCCCGGTACCGGGTGAGCAGCTCCTCCGTCGCGGCCAGGTCCCCGTACGGGAACGTCACGGTGAGCTCGGTGGTCGCCGCCGGAATGCCGGCGGGCATCGGCGTGGTGCCGATGAACCAGTCGTCGACGGAGAAGAACGGATGGTCGCCGCAGATGGCCACCCGCGGGCGCCCGGTGACGGCGCGGGCGAGGCGCACCGCGGCGGTGGTGACGTCGGAGCCGTTCTTCGCGAACTTCACCATCTCGGCGGTCGGCACCGTGGCCAGGAAGCGCTCCGCGGCCTCGAGTTCCACGATGGACGGCCGGACGAAGTTGCTGCCGCGGTCGAGTTCCCGCCGCACCGCCTCGGTCACGCGCGGGTGGGCGTGGCCGAGGCTGACCGATCGCAGGCCGGAGCCGTACTCGATGTAGCGGTTGCCGTCGACGTCCCACACGTGGGCGCCGCGTCCGTGGCTGATGACCGGGGCCAGGTCCTCGGGGTACTGGTCGTCGCCCTTGGCGTAGGTGTGCGCGCCTCCGGGGATCATCGCGTGCAGCCGCTCGTTCGCCTCCCGCGACCGCGGCAGCTGGAATTCTTCGGTATCTCCGGCGGCTTCGGTGCCTTGAGTGTCTTCGGCGTTCATGCCGACCTCACCTCTCCTTCTGCTTCAAGATCTCGGCGAGGCTCGGTGCCTCCCGGTCCCGCTGGGACATCGATGTGACCGGCAGCGGCCACGGAATGGCGAGCTCCGGGTCGTCGAAGGCGATCGTCACGTCCTCGGCCGGATCGTGCGGGCGGTCGATCCGGTACGAGGTGTCGGCGGTCTCGGTCAGCGCCTGGAAGCCGTGCGCGCACCCCGCCGGGATGTACAGGGTCACCTGCGTCTCGCCGGACAGCTCGAAGGAGGCCTGGTTGCGGTAGGTCGGCGAGTCCGTCCGCAGGTCCACGACGACGTCGAAGATCCTCCCGTACGAGCACCTCACCAGCTTGGCCTCGCCGGCACCGGAGCGCAGGTGCAGGCCGCGCAGCACGCCCCGGGCCGAGCGGGACACGCTGTCCTGGATGAAGGCATTCGGGTCGAGCCCCACCGAGCGGACCACGTCGGCGTCGAAGGTGCGGCAGAAGAAGCCGCGTTCGTCGGCGTACGGCGTCGGCTCGAACAGGTACGCGCCGTCGATCGCCGGGACTTCGGTCGCTTTCATGGGGTCTCCCGTAGGGCGTGGTCGGCCGCCGGGAACAGGGCGGCGGTCAAGGCGGCGAACTGGCGGTCGAGTTGCCGGACGGCGGCCTGGTTCCGTTCGGCGAGGGTCTGCCGCAGCTCCGCCGATCGCTTCTCCAGCGCCCGGAACTGTTCGAGCAGCCGGTCGGCGTCGACCTCGCGGGCCGGGTGGCAGTACGCGGCGAGGCCCATCTGTGCCATCAGCGCGTCGCTCTTGGCCGCATAGCTGAGCGCGAGTGTCGGCGTACCGGTCTTCAGCGCGCAGACCAGGTTGTGGTAGCGGGTCGCCACCACGCTGTCGGCGGCCGCGGTCTCCTTCATCAGGTCGGCCAGTGAGGCCGTCTCCGCGGCGGTGACCAGGGGCGAGTCCACCGCTTCGAGGATCGCGGCGGCGACCGTCGTATCGCAGTCGTCGCCGGTGAGCAGCCGGACCTGCCTGCCGTCCTCGACCAGCGCGCGGACGAAGCGTGTCGTCCCGTCGAGGTAGCGGCGGTGGATCTCCTCGGCGCGGGCGCGGTCGTCGTTGCCGCCGTGGAAGTCCATGACGCCGACGCAGACCCGGCCCGAGGGATCGGGCGGCGGCACCGGCAGGGCGAACGCGAGGTCCGGGTGGACCTCGTCGCGCGCGGTGTCCACGCCCATCGCCCGCATCGCGTCGCGCGACAGGGTGTCCCGGTACGACCGGTACGTGGCCAGCCGCGCCGACCAGCGCACCAGGGCCCGGGTCGGGCGGTCGCCGATCGGGGCGGCGCCCACGCCGACCAGCGCGACCCGGGTGCCGAACAGCCGGCCGCTCGCGCAGAGCAGGAACAGCGCGTACGGGAAGCCCCATGGCCGCAGCGGCAGCGTGGCCTCCAGGACGCCCATGCCCGGCACGATCACCACGTCGTGCCGCCGCACCCAGGCGGCGGTGCGGACGGCGTCGACGAGTTTGCCCAGGCCCTTGGCCGCGACCGCGCCCGCACGCGACGCGGTCCGGTACTCCCCGCGGTACCAGTGCAGCCGCGTCGCGGGGATCCGGTACCGGGCCGCGACGACCTCGGGCCCGCCGCACAGCGCGTCCACGACCGCCTCGGGGCGCTCGGCGCGGAGGTAGCCGAGCACGGCCTCCAGCGATCCGTCGTTGCCGAGGTTGCCGGAGCCGAGCAGGCCGAACACCCCGACGCGTACCGGTCTCCTCATGCCTTCCGTCCCTCGCGGCCGGCCACCAGATCGTCGACGGAGACGGTGAGCCGGGCCGGGTCGACGGGGGCGCGGTCCTCGACCCGTTCGCCGGCGCCCGGCCGGACCCGGCTGGACATCCACGCCGCCAGGTGGCGGAGGCACGCACGCCGGTCGGCGGGGGACAACGGCGCCCGCCGGATCGCCGCGACGAAGCCCCAGACGTACTCGGCGAGCAGCCTGGGCGTCGGGTGCAGCGGGCCGGCCCGGCGTGGGTCCAGGTTGACGCACCGGGAGCGCTTGGAGGGGTTCGCCCGCTCGGCGCGGGCGGGGTGGTCGCGGCGGAAGTACAGCAGCTCCGGCACCTGGTGGAAGGGCCCGTGCAGGACGATCTCGGCGACGAACGTGCGGTCCGCGTGGTGGTAGCTGTCGTGCGGCTTCACCCGGCGCAGCATGTCGGCCCGCATCACCCCGTAGAAGTCGTCGCCGCCGGGCTCGAACAGAAAGCTGCGGAAGCGCTCCGGCGCGTGCGGCGAGTCGGTGGCGAGCCCGTACTCGTACGGGACCTTCACCCGGCTGTCGCCGTCGATGACCGCCTGGCCGGAGTGCGCGAGGATCACGTCCGGCCGCTCGTCCAGCGCCTCCACGCAGCGCCGCAGCAGATCCCTGGCGTAGAGGTCGTCGTGCGAGGCCCACTTGAACAGTTCGCCGCGGCACTCGGTGAACACGTAGTTGTGGTTCGGCGCGGCGCCGATGTTCCGGGACAGCCGGAGGTACCGGATACGTGAGTCCTGCGCGGCGTACTTGCGGCAGATGTCCTGCGTCCCGTCGGTCGAGGCGTTGTCGGAGATGACCAGTTCGAAGTCCTCGTAGGTCTGGCCGAGCAGGGCGTCGAGCGACTCGGCGAGGTATTCCTCGCCGTTGTGGACCGGCAGGCCGATGCTCAGCCGGGGATGGGCGGTCATGGCGTCCTCACTTCGGGGAGGGGATTGCGGTGGTGCTCACGCAGGGCGGCTCGCAGTTGCAGCCACCACACGGCCGAGCCGCAGGCGGTCGCGGAGGCGACGCCCCAGGCGGAGCCGACCGTGCCGGCCAGGGCCGCACCGCCGAGCCCGCCGCCGAGGTAGCAGGTGGAGGCGAACAGCTGGCAGCGCACACTGCGCCGGGCCGCGGCGAGCGCGCGCAGCCCGGCCGCCGCGCCACTGCCGAGGCCGGCGCCGGCGACGCCGAGCGTGGCCGGCACGATGAGCCCGGAGGCGGAGTGCCAGACGTCGCCGAGGACGAGCTCGCCGAGCCGGTCCGGCATCAGCAGCAGCGCCCCGCCCCAGAGCAGCGCGGCACCGGCCTGCCCGCCGCCCAGCCGGAGGCAGAACCTGCCGAGCCGGTGCGGTGCCTGCCGCAGCACCCGTGCCGCCTCCGCCACGGTGACCAGTGACAGCCCCATCAGCAGCGCGAGGAACGGGCCGAGCAGGAGCTCGGCGCCCCGGACGGTACCCACCGCGCCGACTCCGGCGATCGCACCGAGCCCGTACGCCCGCAGTTGGCTCGCGCCGCTGAGACTGACGTTCTCGACCAGGTACCGGGAGCCGAGGTCGCGTTGCTCGCGGAGCCACCCGCGTGCCTGGGTCACCCGGGGCCGGATGCCGGACTGGAGGAAGCCGTACCCGGCGGCCACCGCGGCGGCGGCGCCCCAGGCCAGGACGAAGGCGGCCACGGTGCCCACCCGGGCCGCCACGACCATGGCCGGGACGAGCGCGACGCCTTGCACGAGGTCGTTGGCGAACGCCTTCTGCCCGGTCCCGGCGGCGAAGAACGCGAACCGCCGGGCGTCCTGCAGCAGCAGCGCCGGCAGGGCGACGCCGAGGCAGGCGAACGCGGGCCCCACGTCGCCGCCGAGGCCGAGCCCGACCAGCAGGCACACCGCGCCGAGGCCGGCGCCGACAGCGAGCGCGGCCCCCGACGACCGGGCCGCCGCCGCGCGCCAGGTCGCCTCCGGCACGCCGCTGAACCGCACCACGAGCGGGTCGGTGGCCAGCCCGCGGGAGACGTTGAGCACCACGCCGTAGGTCAGCCAGGCCAGGCTGAACACGCCGAACGCGTTCACCCCCAGCTCGCGGGCGACGTAGATGCCCACCGCGAAGTTGATCATGCTGGAGACCGCCTGGTCGGCCAGCCCCCAGGACAGCCGCCCGACGACGCCCCGTCGGTCGGACCGCCGGGTCTCCCCGGCCGGTGCCGCCGGTGCCGTCGTCTTCTCCCCCTCGGTGGGCATCGGCGTCATGCCTTGATCAGTCCGGAGCCGTGCAGGGCGTCGGCCGCGGCGGCGACGGTGTCGAACGGCAGCCCGGACCGCTCGGCGACGTCCAGCAGGCTGTGCTCGCCGTCGGAGAGACTGAGCACCCAGAGCATGGCCATCTCGGCCTGCTTCGCGTCGCTGCGGCCGCCGAGCGAGTCGTACAGCCCACGGCGGCCCAACTGGGGCTCACCGTAGGGGCTGAGGTTGAGGTACCGCCGGTTGCGGTCGAGGACGGCGAACGCCTCGCGGCAGACGGCGAGCGTGTCCGCCATCGCCTCCGGGGAGACGAGGTCCGGGTTGTCCGCCGAGGTGTGATACTCGGGGTAACCCGCGTACGGGGTCCGGCTGAGCGAGCCCACGCCGAGGTCGAACCCGGGCGAGCAGTACTGCCGCTCGTCGTAGCCGTACGGAGTGAACTCGGTGACGTGGTGCGGGCGTTCGGACGCGCGCAGCACGTGCCGCATCACCCGGTCGATCTCCGCGTCGCCGCGCCTGCTCTGCTTGTACGTCAGCCGGCCCGGGTCACCGGCGCAGGCCAGCACCAGCCCGTGCTTGACCCGATCGATCCGCTCCGCGTTGCGGGCCAGCCAGGTGATCGCCCCGATGGTGCCGGGCGCGAAGACGAACCGGTAGGTGTAGTACGGCGTTTGCTCCGCCAGCGCCCGCGCCAGGAACGTGGCCACCGCGATGCCGGCCAGGTTGTCGTTGGCCAGCGACGGGTGGCAGACGTGGCAGGAGACGATCACCTCGTCGGCGACCTGCCCGGGGACCACGTGCTCGGCGTAGGTGAGGTGGCCGTCGGCGAGCGTGGAGTCGACGCGCACCTCGTACTCGCCGTCCGGCAGCGCGTCCAGGGTCTCCTGGGCCAGGCAGAACCCCCATTGCGGCTTGTAGTAGCTGGTGCGGTACGGCACCCAGGACGGGTGGTCCGGCAGGGTGTGCAGGTGCGGGCGCAGCTCGGCCAGCGGCATGGTCGCCGACACCGGCACGCTGTAGCCGAGCACGTGCAGGTTGGACGCGGCGAAGTCGACGACCCGGTTGCCCGCGGTGTCGGCGACGTACGCGTCCCGGATGTTCCACTCCTGCGGCACCGTCCAGTCGAGCACCTGGGTGCCGGTCGGCACCTCGTGCACCTGCAGCGGGACGTACTCGCCGACGATCCTCAGGGTGGCGCGCACACCGTCGCCGGTGATGCTCCGGCACAGCGGGTACAACCGCTCCACCAGCGCGTGCATCTCCTCGCCGACCGCGGTCACCGGCGCCACCGCAGGGTGTCGTCGACGGTGCCCGCGTCGGACGCCGCGCGCAGCACGGCGAGGCGGGTGAAGCGGCGCTCGAAGTCCTCCCGGGTCAGCCCGTGCTTCCGGTAGGCGTCGGCGAGTTCGAGCGCGCCCTGCTTCACCGTCCACTCGCAGTCGAAGCCGGGTATCGCGGCGCGGAACCGGGAGAAGTCCACGCGGTACGACCGCGGATCGGCACCGGTCTCCCCGGTGATCACCACCTTCGCGCCGGACACCGCCTCGGCGACCTGCTCGGCGATCTCGGCGACCGTGACGTTGTTGGTCTCGCTGCCGATGTTGAACGCCCGGTCGTGCACCGCTTCCCGCGGCGCGGTCAGCGCGGCCGCGAAGGCCCGTGCGATGTCGGCGGCGTGCACCAGCGGACGCCAGGGGGTGCCGTCGGAGAGCACCAGCACCTCGCCGGACAGGAGGGCGTGGCCCACCAGGTTGTTCAGCACGATGTCGGCGCGCAGCCGGGGGGAGTAACCGAAGGCGGTGGCGTTGCGCATGAACACCGGGCTGAAGTCGCCGTCGGCCAGCGCGTGCAGATCGTCCTCCACCCGCACCTTGGACTCCGCGTACGGCGTCACCGGGCGCAGCGGGGCGTCCTCGGTCACCAGCTCGTCACCCCCGGCGGCGCCGTAGACCGAGCAGGTCGACGCGTACAGGAAGCGCCGCACTCCGGCGTCGCGGGCCAGCCGGGCCAGCCGCACGGACGCGTGGTGGTTGATGTCGTAGGTGAGCTCCGGCGCCAGCGAGCCCAGCGGGTCGTTGGACAGGGCGGCCAGGTGGATCACGGCGTCCACCCCGGCCACGTGGTCGGCCGTGACGTCACGCAGGTCCACCCGGTGCCCCGCGGGGTCGGCGGGCGCCGGGCCCAGCAGGCAGTCGGCGAACAGGCCGGCGTCGAGGCCGGTGACTTCGTGCCCGGCCGCCGTGAGCACCGGGGCCATCACGGTGCCCAGGTAGCCCTGGTGTCCGGTCAGCAGTACGCGCAAGGTTCAATCCCCCAGGTCGAGAGTGAGTTTGGTGACGGTGAACGCCTCGGCGTAGCGCGCGTGGCATTCGATGCCGCGGATCCGCGCGAGGCCGAGGAAGGCCTCCCGGTCGTACCAGGGCCGGTGCCGCTGCGAGGGGTAGTGCTCCTGCAGCAGCCGCACCTTCTGTTCGGCGATTTCCGGCGACAGCGGCTGGTAGGCCGTCGGACGGCCGAGATCGGCGTCCCATTTGACGATCTCGTAGCCGAGCACGAGGTGGTCGCGGAACGCGGTGGGTATCAGCCGCGCCAGGCCGCGGTGGTCCTGGTGCGCGTCGTCGGTGCGCGGGGCCAGCACGAGCTCCGGCTCGCTCCGCTCGCGCAGCTCCTCGACGGCGGCCTTGGCCTCGTCCCAGTGCGCGGGCAGCCGCCCGTCCGGCAGCTTGTGGACGGTCAGCCGCAGGTCTGCGCCCGGGCAGAAGGCGGCGAGCGCGGCCCGCTCCTCCTGCTCCCGCTCGCTGCCGCCGCCGGAGAGCACCAGCGCGTCGACGCGGATGCCCGGCCGCGCGCGGCACAGCGTCAGCAGCGTGCCACCGGCGCCGATGGCGATGTCGTCGCAGTGCGCGCCCACCGCGACGATCCGGTCCAGGGGCCCGGCCCCGAGCCGGATCACGCCCTCACCCCGGCGGTGTCCCGCTCCCACACGGCCCACGGGCGGTCGCCCCGGGCGTAGGCGGCGTCGAGTGCGGCCCGCTCCTTCACGGTGTCGGTCGGCTTCCAGAAACCGCGGTGCTGGTGGGCCATCAGGCGGCCGCGCTTGGCCAGTTGGGCGCATCCGTCGGCGACCAGGTCGCCGTTCTCCGGGATGTGGTCGAAGACCTCCTGGCGGAGCACGAAATAGCCGCCGTTCTCCCACAGCGGCAGTTCGCTCACCGCGGTGATGCCCCCCACCAGGCCGTCCTCGCCCAGGTCCACGCAGTGGAACGAGGACTGCGGCGGCACCACCATCATCGACGCGCCGGCGTCGCGCCGGGCGAACCGGTCGATCATCTCCGGCAGCGGGGCGTCGGTGAGCACGTCGGCGTAGTTGGCGAGGAACATCTCGTCGCCGTCCAGGTGGTGCCGCACCCGGCGCAGCCGCTCCCCGATCGGCGACTCGATGCCCGTCTGCGCGAACGTGATCGTCCAGTCGGCGATGTCGGTGGACAACAGCTCGGTCTTCCCGCCCCGCAGCACGAAGTCGTTGGACGTGGTCTCTTCGTAGGTGAGGAAGAAATTCTTGATGTGGTGCGCCCCGTAACCGAGGCACAGGATGAACTCCGTGTGCCCGAAGTGCGCGTAGTAGCGCATGACATGCCAGATCAGCGGCCGCGGGCCCACCATCGCCATCGGCTTGGGCACGTCGTCGGAGGCTCCGCTGCGCATCCGCATCCCGTAACCGCCGCAGAACAGGACGACCTTCATGCTGCAACCTCTTTCACGACGTGGCCTCGACAATGCTCAGTTCCGGTATGGGGAAGACCAACCGGCCGCCCCAGTCGTGCACGAAGGACAACTGCTCGACCAGCTCGTCCCGCAGGTTCCACGGGAGGACGAGGACGTAGTCCGGCCGGTCGGCGGCGATCCGCTCGGGCGGCAGGATCGGGATGCGGGTGCCCGGGGTGAACCTGCCGTGCTTGTACGGGTTGCGGTCGACCGTGTACGCGAGCAGGTCGGGCCGGATGCCGCAGTGGTTGAGCAGGGTGTTGCCCTTGCCCGGGGCGCCGTAGCCGACCACCGTCTCGCCGCGCTCGGCCGCCTCGACGAGGAACCGCAGGAGGTCCCGGCGCACCTTGGCCACCCGGGCGGAGAACTCGGTGTACCCGGACAGCTCCTGCAGCCCGGCGGCCTTCTCCCGGTCCAGCACGTCGGCCACCCTCCGGCTGGGCTCCCCGGCCACCTCCGCGGGCCGGGCCCACAGCCGGATGGAGCCGCCGTGCGTGGGCAGCAGCTCGACGTCCACGAGCGCGAGCCCGCCGCTCGCCAGCGCCCGGATCGCGGACGCGACCGTGTAGTACTGGAAGTGCTCGTGGTAGATCGTGTCGTACTGGTTCTTCTCGATCAGGGTCAGCAGGTGCTGCACCTCGATGGAGACCCAGCCGTCGTCGGCGACCAGGGCGCGCAGCCCCTGGGTGAACCCGACCACGTCGGGGATGTGCGCGTACACGTTGTTGGCCACGACCAGGTCCGCCGGGCCGTGCTCGGCGCGGACGGCCGCGCCGGTGGCCGGGGACAGGAACTCCGTGAGCGTGGGCACACCCGCGTCCCGCGCCGCGGCGCCGACGTTCACCGACGGCTCGATGCCGAGGCAGCGGATCCCGCGGTCCACCACGTGCTTCAGCAAGTACCCGTCGTTGCTCGCGACCTCGACGACGAAGGCGTCGGTGCCGAGCCCCACCCGCCGCACGGCGTCGGCGACGTACGTGCGCGCGTGCTCCACCCAGGAGGTCGAGTAGGAGGAGAAGTACGCGTACTCGCTGAACGTCTCCTCCGGGGTGATCAGCGGAGGGATCTGCGCGAGCCAGCAGTCGGTGCAGACCCGCAGATGCAGCGGGTACGCGGGCTCCGGCTGGTCCAGTTGGTCCGTGGCGAGAAAACTCTCGCACGGCGGGGTCGCCCCCAGGTCGACGACGCTCGCCAGCGCCGCCGAGCCGCAGAGTCTGCATCGTGTCATCTACTGCCCCCATCCCTGCCCGCGCGGGTGCCCCGCCGCGAGCCGGCGTTTTCGTTCCCTGAAGGCGGCGGGCCGTCCCCGCCGCCGGACCGCACCGCGATCGCGGTGCGGTACCCCTCCACCAGGCGCTCCAGACCGACGGCCGGGCTGAACCCCTGCTCGTAACGGCGCCGGGCCGCCTGGCCCATCTGTTGGTTGCGGTCCTGCCCGGCCGTGATCCGGCGCAGGCAGGACGCGAGCGAGGCGGGCTCGCCCGGCCGGTGCAGCAGCCCGGTCATCCCGTCCTCGACGAGTTCGGTGAAGGCGCCGTGCCCGGCGGCGACGGCCGGGACCCCCGCCGCCATCGCCTCCACGACCACCAGGCCGAACGCCTCCAGCCACGTCGAGGGAGCCACCACGGCGACCGACCGCGCGATGGCCTCCCGGCACCGGGCCGGGTCGTACAGGCCGACGTACCGCACGTCGTCCCGGCCCGCCGCCCAGGCGGTCACCTCCCGCTCCAGCGGCCCCGCACCGGCGATCACGAGCGGTACGCCCACACCGCCGCTCGCCGCGATCCCGTCCCACGCGGCCATGAGCAGCCGCACGCCCTTGGCCTCCGCGAGCCGGCCGAGATAGAGCAGATGCTCGCCCGCGCCCGATCGGCGCACGCCCGGCTCGGGCACGAAGTTGTGCTTCACCGCCAGCCGTTCGGCCGGCATGCCGGCCCGCACCAGGACGTCGCGCTGCGCCGCGGAGATGCAGAAGAACCGCTCCACTCCGGACCACCACCGCCGCCGGTTGACCGACAGGCTGACCGCGAGCGGCACCGTCGCCAGCCGGGAGCCCCGGTAGCAGCCGTGCCGGACGGCGGGCAGCGGCGCCGAACCGACGCACTCGGTGCACGGCCGGCCGTCCCGCTGCAGCGTGCCGGGCGGGCAGACCTGGGTGTAGTTGTGCAGCGTGGCGACGGCGGGCACACCGGCGTCGGCACAGGCGGCCAGCACCGCGGGCGACAGGAGCGGGAAGACGTTGTGGACGTGGACGACGTCCGGCCGCTCGGTGCGCAGCCGGGCGGCGAGCTCCGCACGGACCGCCGGGTTCCACGGCACCAGCAGGGGCACCGCGGCCTTGCCCGGCAGGGACCGGGCGGCGATGTCGTCGCTGCGCCGTTCGAACAGCTCGACCCGGTGGCCGGCCGCGCGCAGCAGCTCGACCTCCTGGTCGACGACCTTGTTCTCGCCGCTCGGCTGCGCCGAGGAGTAGCGGTTGTGCACCACGAGTACGCGCATGTCTGCGGTCACCTCCGATCCCCGGCCCATCGCGGGGTACGTCGTCGAGGGGCTCCGGGTGTCGCGAGGGACGTCGCGAGGGGCTCGGCCGCGGCGGGTGTCGCCAGCAGCGAGGCGGCCACGGCCAGATGCAGCAGATACGGCGAGGCGTCGCCCAGCCCCGCCTCGGTGTACGACGCGATCGCGCAGTAGCTGATCAGGAAGATCGCGCAGGCCCTCGACAGCGACGGCGGCCGCAGCAGCGCGACGCCGCCGAGCACGACGAAGACCGCCGCCACGATGGCCGCGCCGGTCAGGCCCTGCTCGTTGTAGACGGCCAGCCAGCTGTTGTCGATCGGCAGCCCGCCGAACGACTTGTCGCCCAGGCCCACGCCGAACAGCTGCTCCGTGGTCGTCCGGGGCGCTGCCAGCAGGGCGTCCCAGACCTTGGCCCGGCCGGTGAGGTTGGAGAAGTTCTCCTGGCTCTGCCCGCGCAGGAACCACGTCTGCAGCGCGGAGCTGAGCCCCACCGCGGCCACCACGGCGCACAGCACCGCCCAGGTGAAGAACCGGCGGGCCGCGGCGCTGGTCAGGACGAGCGAGCCGACCGCCAGCGTCAGCCCGATGAACAGGCCGAGCGTGGCCGTCCGGGTATGGGTCAGCGCGAGCAGGGCGAGTGACGGCACGATGACCACCGCCGCGCTGGCCCTGTCGGTCCGGCGGCCCAGGACGAGCAGCACGGCGAGCCCGGTGATCACCGCGGCGTACTGCCCGATCTGCGGTGGCGTGAGCGGCCACAGCGCGCCGACCAGCCGCCCGCCGTAGAGGTCGGGCATGGCCGCGCCCGGTGAGGCGACCAGGCCGGCGGCCACCGACCCGAGCACCGCGAAGTACATCCGGATGTGGTGCCGGACGAACGTCATGCCGCCGTCCCACCAGCGGCTGAGCAGCCACAGCGTGCCGATGAAGAGAGCCAGCCGGGAGCACCGGAACAGCGCGCCGAACCCGGACTGCAGGTGCGCACTGGAGATCACGCTCGGCACCAGCAGCAGGGTGAGCAGGAACAGGAAGGCACCGGCGTGGACGCGCAGCCGGAGGTTGAGCGCGAGCGCCAGCGTGAACGCGGCGACCAGCGAGCCCATGGTGACCAGCTGGATGAGGGAGCGGGGCAGCGGGACGATGGTCTTCGCCCCGGCGGAGCCGAGCGTGTTGAGGATCAGCAGCCCCCAGACCATGCCGACGGTCTTCGGTGTGCTCCTCGGTGTGCTCCTCGGTGTGTTGGCAGGGCACGGTCCGGCGCCGGGCCGCGTGCCCGCCGTGTCCGGTCCGCCCGGCGGCCCGCCGCGCGTCGGGTTCCCGCCCATCTCAACCACCGGCCCGTGGGGCGAGGGTGCTGCCCGCGTCCTGCTGGTACGGCGTGCCCTGCCACTGCCCGAAGTCGAGCACCCGGCTCGGGTCGTGGGCGACGAACTTCCACGGTCCGGTGTAGGTGTTGTCGTGCCAGCGGTTGTGCTGCTTGAGGGTGATCGCCTCGGCCACCCCTTCGCCCTGGTACGGCGACCAGTCCGGATAGGTGCCGTAGTTGGCCAGCACGGCCATGCGGTCGCACTTCGCCGTGCAGTGGACGACGGACGGGTCCAGCACGAAGCGGTTGTCGTGGATGTCCACCCGCTGGGTCTTCCACCGGCAGTCGGCGTAGAGCGGCGCGCCGGCGATCGCCGACTTCACGCAGCGGTCGGAGTGCCGCACCAGCAGCGTGCAGTCGCCGGACGAGGTGTTGGCCGGGCTGTTGCAGAACCGGTCGGCGTTCTCCCACAGGGTGATTCCGGACCAGTTGTTCTCCAGCACGTTCCGGTAGATCTCGATCTTGTCCGTGCGGGCCCGGACCCGTGGTTCGCCGCCGGACTCGGACAGGTAGACGGCCGGATAGGGGAAGCTGTCGCCGCGGTCGGCGTACTTGCGGCCCTCGACCCAGTTGTTCCGCCGGATCGTGTTGTTCCGTACGACCGCGTTGTAGCTGGTCTCGTAGATCAGCGCGGCACCGTCGTTGGCCTCCAGCACGTTGTCCTCGATGCGGAAGTCGTTGTTGTTGGTGTCCGCCCACAACCCGGTCCCGCGGTTGTCGTGCACCCAGTTGCCGCGGATGTCGGCGCCGTTGACGGCCCAGAACTTCACGCCTCCGGTGCAGCCGCAGCCTTCCTGCCGCCGCTCCCAGTCGTCGGTGTTGTTGGCGGTGATCTCGTTGCCCTCGACCACCAGGCCGCTGATGGGGTCGCCGGTCTTGTACGCGTTCATTCCGTACTGTCCGTTGGCGCGCAGGCAGTTGGCGCGGACCTGCTGGCGGGCACCGGCCATCAGCCCGGCGCCGGAGTTGTTCTGGATCGTCGCGTGCTCGATCACCCACCCGTCGGCCGAGTCGTGGTTGACCACGCCCTCGTTCTGCGGCGGGACGAAGCCCTGCACGGTCAGGTAGCGGATGGTGACGTCGCGGGCGGTGCCGCTGAACGCGTACTGGTTGGTCTTCCGGCCGTCGAGCACCGCGCCCGGCGCGCCGAGGTAGCTGTTCCCCTCCTTGGGGACGACCTGGGCGTAGCGGTCCGATTCGAGTGTGTGCTTGCCCGGCCGGAGCCAGAACGTGGTGTTCGGGGGGCTGCTCTTGGTCTTCGCGGCCAGGTCACCGGTCACCGCGGGGTCGACCGTCACCGCGCCCGCCGGTGCCTTCGCCGGCCCGGCCCCGGGTTTGGCGCACACCTGGGCCACGGACGTGGAGGGCGCCCCGGACGTGGAGGGCGTACCGTCCGCCTCCGCGGGGGCGTCCGACGTGCTCGAACAGCCGGTCGCCGCCAGCAGGACCAGCACCAGTAATGCCGCCGGTAACGTCCGGTTCCGCCACTTGATCACCACACGTCCTCCCTAGCCGTGGAACCTGAGTACGGTGGTGAATCCCTCCGCGCCGTCGGCGGAACCGGTGCCGATCAGCGTCGTGGCGGGTTCCTTGCGTCCGAAGCCCGCGGAGTACCAGCCCAGGGGCGGGCCGGTCTCGCCGCGGTGTGCCCGCCAGCGCAGCTGTCCGGGCAGGTCGAGCACCGCGGAGCGGTCCTCGCCGTCCCGGGTCCAGGTGAGCACCGCCCGGTTCTCCACCAGGTCCGCGGCGATCGCCGGGCCGAGGTGGAACGCCAGGCGCACGGTCCGGCGCGGGCCGCGCACCTCGTCGACCACCCTCAGCTCCCGGCTCGCGGCGGTCAGTTCCACCCGGCGGCGGTGCACGGAGGGCTGGTAGCCGTCCTGCTCGGCAATCCAGCGGGCCACGCCCGCGCCGGACGGGTCCGCGACCAGGACGCGGCTGCGGGCATGCCGGATCCACAGGAACGGGCCGCCGGAGACGGACTGGTCCTCGCCGTCCAGTTGCAGGGTGTTGTGGCCGAGGGTCGACCGGAAGTACCGCCGCCACTCGGGCTGTCCGTGGTAGCAGAACGTCCCCGGGTCGGCGAGCACGTCGACCCCGTCGTGCCGGACCTCCACGGACAGCGCGTCCGCGTGGGCGTGCGCGGCGATGGACAGGAAGCCGTGCGGACCGCCGTCGCAGCGGCACCAGATCTCGCCGGTCTCCTGCGGGCCGCGCAGGATGGTCATGCCCGCGTCGGCGAAGTGGCCCGGCCGGCGTGCCGGGCGGCTCACGGCCGGTACGCTGCGGTCATCAGCGCTGGCCGGCCTCGCGTACGGCCGGATGAGCGCGGCCAGCAGCGGGGTGCGCACATCGGTGCCGGTCACCTCCGGCCACCAGGCGAGCCGGCCGAACACGGCGTCCCCGGTGGCCAGCAGCGAGGCCCAGCGGTCGGTGCCCGCGCCGTCCACGACCAGACCGTGCCCGTCGTCCGCGTCCCCCTGGCGCGGTGGCCGCAGGCGGCTGTCCACGACGGCCGCGAGCGCGTCGGTCATCCGCAGCAGCACCAGCCGGACGGTCGCGGGGACCGGCACACCGGCGGCATCCGCCTCGGCCACCGCTGCCAGGCCGAGCTCCAGCACGAGGCCGTGATACTCGGTGGCCAGCTCGCGGTTGAGGCCGGAGGGGAAGGTGTTGCCGCGCAGATGCCGCTCCAGCGACGCGAGCGCGCCGGACCGCCAACGGGCCGAGGAGGGGAACCAGCCGAACGCGCAGGCCGCCGCGAACTGCCCGGCTGCCTCGGCGATGACGTGGTTGTTCGCCGAGGACCCCCGGCTGGGGAAGGCGGCCAGCCAGCGCTGGTGGTGCCAGATCTGGTTCCGCGCGGCCGGGTTGTCCTCGAACAGCCCGGCCGCGCCCGGCCAGCCGTCGAGCAGCCGGCGGATCCACACCCAGGACAGCAGCCTGATGCCCAGCTCGATGCCGCTGATCCAGTGCACGCCGCGCAGCGGAGGGTTGGCCGCCCACCACGACCGCAGGTGCGCGGCCACGCGCTCGGCGTACCGCTCGTCCCCGGTGATCGCGTAGGCGGCGGCGAGCACGGTGAGGTACTGGTGCCGGGACAGCTCCCAGATCTGCTTGATGTCCCCGACCGCGTCCTCGTTCCGGTACGGCATGTCGAAGGCGTAGCCCCACGGCGCCCGGCGCCCGGTCTTCGGGTCGTACCACCAGTCCGGGTCGGCCAGGTCGTCGCGGCCCACCCCGAAGTACTCGGCGTGCCCTTCCAGCAGCCGGTCCGCCTCGGCGACGAGGCGTTTCGCGGCGTCCGGTGGCACCGCGGCGATCGTCCCGGCGGGCAGGACGGCGGTGAACCGGGCGCCGGTCACACTCGGGCAGTCCGGCGGTGCCGACCGCCACCGCCGCCTGCGCACCGCGTCGCCCGCCCGGCCGCCGACCTCCCGCGGTCCCATCCGGGACAGGCGCCGCAGGTACCAGCCCGCGCTCATGCTCATCGTGCCCTCGCCAGCGTCACCGGCGCGCCGCCGGCCAGGGCGGTCCGGACGGCGAGGGTGGCCGACGTGGTGGCGACCAGCGACTCCAGCGGCACCGGCATCGGCCCGCCGGTCCGCACCGCCTTGACGAACGCGGCCAGTTCGGCGTTCTGGCCCTTGTCCCGGGCCTTGGGCAGCCGCGAACTGACCCACTTCTCAGGGCCGTACACCGAGGCACGGACGAAGTCGTCGAGCCGCAGCACCTTGCCGTCCGCGACGAGGTCCAGCGTCTCCTTGGGGAAGCCGGGCGCGCCGGTGGTGACGTAGCTGATGGTGGCGGTGGACCCGTCCGGGTAGCGCAGCACGACCTGCAGATCCTCGTTGCCGGACGAGGCGACCGCGTACACCGAGACCGGGTCGGCCTGGAGCAGCCAGCTCGCCGTGTCGATGAAGTGCCCGCCCTCACCGGCGAACCGCGAGCCCTCGGTGCCCTGCTGGAGGTACCAGCTGCCGTGCTGGAGCCGGCCCGCGTTGACCAGGTAGCGCAGGTTCGCCGGACCGGTCCGGGCGCCGAACCGCTTCCTGGCCTCCTGCAGCAGTGGCGCGAAACGGCGGTTGAAGCCCACCTGCAGCCGGTCGTTGCCGGACTCCTCGACCGTCGCGAGCACGCCGGCCAGCTCGTCCTCGGTGAGGGCCAACGGCTTCTCCACGAACACCGCCTTGCCGGCCAGCAGTGCCCTTCGGGTCAGTTCGGCGTGCGAGCTGTGCCGGGTGACCACGAACACCGCGTCGACGGCCGGATCGCCGAGCACGGCGTCGAGATCGGTGGTCGCCCCGGCGAAGCCGAACTTCCGCTTCGCGTTGGCCGCGGACAGCGCCGTCGTGGTGACGACTGCCGACAGCGCGACGCCGTCGCGCTCCGCCAGGTGCGGCAGCAGCATCGACGTCGCGTAGTTCCCCGCGCCGACGAACGCCAGCCGCACCGGCCCCCTGGCGGCCCGGGCCGGACTCCGCTGCGTGCTTTTGGTGGACACAGCCACCGCGGGCACGGCCATCACCGGGGCCTCCGCTTCCACCTCCTGCTCCGGATAGCGGAACAGCACGGCCACGGCCTTCAGGTCGCCGTCCTTCAGCCGCCGGTACGTCTCGACGGCGTCGTCGAAGTCGGCGATGTGGGAGACCAGGGGCTCCACGTCGACGCGGCCGCGGGCGACGAGGTCGAGGAAGCACGCCAGGTTGCGGCGCTCGGTCCAGCGCACGTGGCCGATCGGGTAGTCCCGCCCTTCCAGCTCGTACTCCGGGTCGTAGCGCCCGGGGCCGTAACTGCGGGAGAACCGGACGTCGAGCTCCTTCTCGTAGTACGCGTTCCATGGCAGGTCCAGGCGGCACTTGCCGATGTCGACGACCCGGCCGCGGTCCCGGCTCAGCCGGGCGGCCAGCTCGACGGGCTGGTTGCTGCCGCCGCCGGCGGCCAGGTACACCTGGTCCACGCCGTGCCCGTCGGTGAGTTCGGCGACGGCGGCCTCCACCGCCGCGGACGCGGGATCGCCGCAGGCCACGGCGCCCAGGCGCTCGGCGAGCTCGCAGCGCACCGGGTCGGGGTCGGCCCCGACCACGCGGACCCCCGCGGCGGAAAGGAGCTGCACCACCAGCTGCCCGATCAGCCCGAGGCCGATGACCAGCGCCACCTCGCCGAGCTGCGGCTCGCCCTGGCGCACGCCCTGCAGGGCGATCGACCCGACGGTGCCGAAGGCCGCGTGCCGCGGCGCGAGGCCCTCCGGCACCCGGGCGTAGAGGTTCTTCGGCACCCAGTTCAACTCGGCGTGCAGCGCGTGCTCGTTGCCGGCGCAGGCCACGAGGTCGCCGACCTTCACATCGTCGATCCCGGCGCCGACCTGCTCGACCACCCCGCACAGCGAGTAGCCCAGCGGCGTGTAGGAGTCCAGCTTGCCCATCACCTTGCGGTAGGTCGCGGGCACCCCGTTGGTGGCCACGCTCTGCATGACCTTGGCCACCTGGTCCGGCCGGGAGCGGGCCTTGCCCAGCATCGACATGCCGGCCTCGGACACCTTCATGAGCTCGGTCCCGGTGGAGATCAGCGAGTAGGCGCTGCGGACCAGCACACCGCCCGGCTTGCACCCCGGCACCGGCACGTCGAGCACCGCCAGCTCGCCGCTCTTGTAGTTCTGCACAACCTGTTTCACCCGAACTCCTCTGAATTCCTAAGCCGTCAACCGAGTGCTCTGGCCGGACCCAGAGGTCGCGTCGCGATACCAGTACTCGAGGGTCAGCACATGCCACAGATGTTTGGAGAAGTCCCGCTGTCCGGCGGCGTCCTCGGCGACCATGCGCGCCAGCGCGTCGCGGCGCAGGAGCCCGGAGTTGACGAGTACGCCGTCGTGCACCACCTCGCGCACCAGCGGTGCCAGATCCCGGCTCATCCAGGCGCGCAGCGGGGCGCTGAACAGGCCCTTGGGCCGGTAGACGATCTCCCGGGGCAGGACCGAGGTCGCCGCCTCCTTGAGGACGGCCTTGCCCTGCCGTCCGACGATCTTGCGATCACCGGGCACGGTAAACGCCGCCCTGACCACCTCGATGTCCACGTACGGCACCCGCACCTCGGTCGACGCGGCCATGCTCGACCGGTCCGTGTAGGCGAGGTTCAGGCCCGGCAGGAACATCCGGGCGTCGCCCAGGCACATGCGGTTGACGAAGTCGTCGAGATCGTTGTCCTGGTAGACGTCCGCGTGCTCGGTCAGCACGTCCTCGACCGTCCCGGCCAGGTCCGGATCGACCAGGGCGAGCAGCTCCTCCTGGTCGTACATGGTGTAGCTGCGCCGGAACGCGGTCTCCTCCGGCAGGTCGGCGAAGGACAGGAACCGCTTCGCGAAGCGCACCGACCGGTATCCCCGGCGGGCCGTGGCGACCGGCAGCCGGTCCACGGCCGCGGACAGGCCGCGCCGCAGGGGCCGCGGGACGCGCTGGTAGCGCAGCGCGAGCAGGTTGGCCAGGTGCTTGCGGTAACCGGCGAACAGCTCGTCGGCGCCCATCCCCGAGAGCATCACCTTGACCCCGGCCTCCCGGGCGGCCGAGCAGATCAGGAACGTGTTGATCGCGGCGGGGTCGCCGATCGGCTCGTCCAGGTGGTACGTCATCCGCGGCAGCAGGTCGAGCACGTCCGGGGCGATCTCGATCTCGTGCAGGTCGACGCCGAACCGCCCGGCCACCCGCCGGGCGTAGCGCAGGTCGTCCGGCATCGCCTCGAACCTTGCGTCCTCGGCGCGGAACCCGATCGTGTAAGCGGAGATCCCCGGCTGGTGGCGGGCCGCCAGCGCGGTCAGGTAGCTGGAGTCGAGACCGCCGGAGAGGAAGGTCGCCACGGGCACGTCGGAGAGCATGTGGCGCCGGGTCGACTCCTCGACGACGGCGGCCAGGTCCGGCCGCTCGCCGCTCCGGGCCCGCTCCCGGCCCTCGGCGGCGACGTCCCTCAGGTTCCAGAACCGGCCGCGCTCCACCCGCCCGTCGGGCCGGCACCGCAGCCAGCTCCCCGGCGGCAGCTTCTCCGCCTCGCGGAACGCGCAGCGCGAGTCCGGCACCCAGTAGTACAGCAGCGAGGCCACCAGCGCCGCGTGGTCCACCTCCAGCGACCCGCCGGTCACGGCGGCGAGCGCCTTGAGCTCGGAGGCGAACACCAGGCCCGTGCCGCGCCGGAGCAGGAACAGCGGCTTGATGCCGAGCTGGTCGCGGGCGAGCACCAGTTCACCGGTCCGCTCGTCGAAGACCGCGAACGCGAACATGCCGCGCAGCCGGGGCAGGCAGTCCGTGCCCCAGCGCCGCCAGGCCTCCAGCAGCACCTCGGTGTCGGAGGTGCCGCGGAAGCGCACCCCGGCTGCGGCCAGTTCGGCACGCAGCTCGGGCGCGTTGTACAGCTCGCCGTTGTAGGTGAGGGCGAGGCCGCCCGAGACCATCGGCTGGGCGCCGGTCCCGGACAGGTCGATGATGGCCAGCCGGCGGTGCCCGAGGTGCACTTCGCCGTCACCGGCGGGGTGACTGTACCGGCCCGCCCCGTCCGGACCGCGGTGGGCGAGGGTATCGGTGAGCCGGTCGGTCACGGCCTTCCCGTCCGGCCACCGGTACGTGCCTGCGATGCCACACATGTTCTACCGTGCCTCCTGGTCGCTGTCCCGGACCCGTGCTGCGCACATCGGCAGCCGTTCCGTCCGCCGCCGGTCCTCTCCCACTGCGGGAACGGCGTGGGAGGTACCCCCATGGTTCCGCCGGGCCAGCCGTTCGTTGTGGCCGCGCAGCGCGGTGTGCAGCCCGTCCCACAGCGTGCCGTCGGTCCGGTCACGCGGATCGGGGTCGATCAGCACCACACCGATCACCGGAATGCTCAGGTCCGCGAGCTGCCGCGCCACGGTGTGCAGCCAAGCGGCGCTGCCGTGCCCGGCCCGCACGACGAGCACGGTCTGGCCGCCGAGGTACGGGAGGCCGGTCCACGCCGCGCCGGGCGCGACCGAGCCGACGCCGAGCCGGTACTCCTCGTGCGGCACGTCCGCGGCATGCTCGCGGCGGACCACGGCCGGGCCTCCCGGCTCCTGGCGGCGGTCGGCGAGCTGCGGGCCGGGCAGACCGTCGACGATCACCACCGGCCCGTCCGGTGCCAGTGCCTCGGCGAGGTCCAGGGCGATCACGCTCGTGCTGTGCGCACAGCCCAGCTCCAGCAGCGACACCGGTTCCGTGGAGCCGCGCACGGTGCGGGCCAGGGTCGTGGCGAGCCGTTCGCGCGCCGCCCGGGTCCGTCGGCGCTGCCACGGCCCGGCCTGCCGACGGGGCACGTGGCGCAGTTCCGCGATGACCGAGGCGCCCAGGTTCGCCGCGATCTCCCGGCGCAGCACGGGGCGGTCCGCCACCACCGTGCCGACCGCGGCCACCGCGAGCCCGAGGACGAGTCCGAGGACGAGCCCGATCGCGGCGTCGGTGAGCGCGGCCTTGGGCAGGGAGTGCCGCACCGCGCGCGGGGCGTCCACGATCTGCGTGCCGGAGATGAGTCTGGGTGTGCCGGTGCGCGCGTCCGCGGCGCGCTGGTCGAAATCGGAGATCCGCGAGTTGAGTTCGGCCCGGCGGGCGAAGAGCGACTCGATGCTCGCCGACGCTTTCGGGTCGCTGCCCGGTGACCGGTCCCCGATCGCCTTGTTGACCTGGGCGAGTTCGTCCCGCATGCGGTCCCGCTGGTCGAGCAGGGCCTGCGCCTCGGCCTTCGCGGCCTCCCGCATCCGTCCCACATGGTCCGCGACGAACGCGTCGGCCAGCGCCTTGGCCCGGGCCACCGCCTCCGCGTCGCTGCCGCCCGTCACATCGATCTGCAGCAGGTTGTTGGTCAGGCCGGTACCCCGGTAGGCCCCCATGAAGTCCTCCGGTTTCTCCGAGGACTTGAGGGACCGCAGGGCCCTGTCGGCGATCTGCGTGGTCTGCAGCAGCGCGACGTCGGTGCGGATCAGCGTTCCGGAGTCGTTCGGCTGGTCCGCCTGATGCGCGACCAGCACCTTGGTCACCGCGGTCGGCGGTGGCGGCAGCAGGACGGCCACCACCGCGCCGATCAGCAGCCCCAGCAGCGCCATGGAACACCAGAGGCGGCGGCGCCTGCGCACCGCCACCACCAGCGCTTGCAGGTCCAGCAGCGGAGCGGCGGCCGACGACTCCGCGTCCGCAGTCGTGCTCGTCACACAGAACCCCCCGTCGCGTGGCCGCGCACCGCGAGCGCCGGAGCGGCGCTGTCCGGAGGACGGCCGACAGCCCGCGCCGGACGGGCCCGGACCGTGCAGGCGACGACGGTGCCGACGACCTCGTGCCCCGCGTCCGCACACGCCTCGGCGATGCCGGCGAGCTCCTCCGCGGTCCGGCTGCCCACGCCGATCACGACCAGGGCACCGGACCCGGTGTCGCGGGCCGGCACCGTCGGCCGGGACACCGAAACCTCCACCACCCGCAGCATGGGGCCTCCCCTGCTCGAAGAGCTTGGGGAAGGACCGCTCTTGGCCTCGGCGACGAGCTGCCCGGCGGCCCGGCGGGCGACCTCGTCGCCGTCCGGTACGACAACCAGCAGCCGCCGGGGGGCCGGTAACCGCTCCCGGAGGCGATCGCACACCCGCCGGTAGCGGAGCCGCCTGTCGGCCTCGTCGCCGGACAGCCGCGGGGCCGGTACGTCCCACCGGGTGTCGACGCCCAGCAGCCGGCGGACCCTGGCCCGCGGGCCACGGCCTTCCGGCCGGTGCGCGGGCCGTTCATCGGGTACGTCGACGGTGCCCAGCAGCGTCGAACCCAGTGCCGCGGCGATCTCCGGTTCGGTGCGCAGCCGGCGATTCACCCGCGCGGCGGCGAGATGACCGACGACCGCGAGCAGGAAGAACAGCAGCGCCCCGCCGACGACGAGCTGCGTCCTCGTCGGCGGTGCCTCGCCGGTCGGACGGGCCGCCGGTCCCATGACGACCATGCCGGCCTTGTTGACCGCCGGATCGGCCTGGTCCAGTTTCTTCATGGCCGCCTGCAGCGCGGTGCGCAGCTTCTCCAGTTCGGTGCGGGCCTGCACGCTCTCCACGCTCTGCCCCGGACCGGCCGCGTTGGCCAGGTCGGTGATGCGGCGGTTGGTCTCCTCCACCTTCTGCCGCAGTGCCTCGGGCCCCGTGGTCGCGTCGGGGTCGCTGGTGTCGCCCGCGATCCGTGCGGCGAAGGTGACGAACTGCCGGGCCACCTGGTCGGAGAGCCGCTGCGCGCGCTCCGGAGTGCCGGCCGTACCCGAGATCTTGATGATGTTCCCGTCGGCGGCCTTGGCGCTCACCCGGTCCCGCAGCGCGCCGCCGCCGCCGACGCCCGTCCAGCCGAGCGCGGCGGCCGCGCGGTCGACCACCGTCGAACTGGTCGCGATCTCCGCCTGGGTCAGCAGCGCGCGCTCCTCCCACTGCCCCGGCAGCAGGACCGACGCCGACGCCGTGAAGCGCGGCGGGAACAGTGCCGAGGCGCCGTAGCCGACGAGCGCGCCCACCGCGGTGAGGACGACGAGAAGCCGCCAACGCCGGTGGAGAATCCGCCCGATCGTGACCAGGCGTATCGTGTCATCGCTCAACGGCGCGGCCTCCTCCCGGGCCGGACCGGGGCGCCGCCCGCCGGCACCGGGGCGCGGTCACGGCAGGCGGCGGCGTAGGCGGCGAGCAGCGACTCCTGCGAGTTCCGCCAGGAGAGCTGTCCGCCGATCCGCTCCTGGCCGATCTTGCCCATTTGGGCCCGCTTCTCCGGATCGTCCAGCAGCAGCGCGACGAGCCGGGCGAATGCGGCCTCGTCGTTGGCGGGCGCGTAGACGGCGGCGTCCCCGGCGGAGACCCGCGCCTCCCGGAGGTCGAACGAGACGATCGGCCGGCCCATCGCCATGTACTCCAGGACCTTGTTCATGGTCGACACGTCGTTGAGCGGATTGCGCGGGTCGGGGGAGAGGCACACGTCCGCGGTGGACAGGTAGCGCACCAGATCGGCGTCCGGGACGCGCCCGGTGAACTGCACCTGCTCGGAGAGCCCGAGCCGCCGGGACAGCGCCACCATCGCGTCGAAGGCGTCGCCCGCGCCGACGAACACCGCGTGCCAGTCGGTCCGCCCGAGCTCGTCGCGCAGCTTCGCGAGGGCCCGCAGGGCGTAGTCGACGCCGTCCTGAGGCCCCATGACGCCCAGGTAGCACAGCAGATGGGGCTTGCCGCGCTTCAACTCCGGCTCCGGCGGTACTGGTTGGAATCGGTCGGTCTGGGGCGCGCTGCGCACCACGAAGACGTCCTCCGGCCGCCGCCCGCCCCGGCGTATCGCGACGTCCCGGTAGCTCTCGTTCGTGGCGAGCACGACGTCCGCGGCCCGGTAGGTCAGCCGTTCCAGTCCGCACACGGCGCGGTAGAGCAGGTCCTCGCCGCGGCCGAACCGGGAGAGGTACAGCTCGGGCACCAGGTCGTGCTGGTCGAAGACGAACCGCGCGCCGTGCCGCTTCAGCCACAGTGCGGGCAGGAACAGCAGGTCGGGCGGGTTGCAGGCGTGGACGACGTCGACCGGGCCGACCGTGCGGGCCAGCCGGGCCGTGTGCCACAACGCAGATCCGTACTCCCGCAGATAGCCGGCCGGGCCTCCGGTGGCCGCGCGCAATGGGTAGCGGTGGATCCGCACCCCGTCGATCTCGGCCTCCGGCTCCGTGTCCCGCGTACGCCCCCGGGGGCAGATGACGTGCACTTCCCAGCCCGCGTCGCGCAGCGTCGTGCACTCCTGCCACACCCGCCGGTCGAACGGCACTGACAGGTTCTCCACCAGGACCAGCGCGCGGCGGCCCGGCCGGCCGCCGCGGGTCGTGTCACCGGTCGCGTCACCGGTTGCGTCACCAACTGCGCTACCAGACAAGGCCCACGTACCCCGGTTCGGTCCGGCGCGCCTCGGCGTCGGGCATGCGGACGAGGTCGATGAGCACCGTTCCGTCGCCATGGGGGAGCGCCGACAGCACAGCGGGATCCTTGGTGCCGACCAGGCACACCTCGGCGTGTTCGAGCACCTCGCCGACGGAGTCCACGAGCAGCTGCGCGATGTGCGGCAGCCGGGTCTCGATGTACTCGCGGTTCGCGCCGAGCAGCCGGGACAGGCTCACGTTGGCGTCGTGGATCCGCAGGTCGTACCCCTTGCCGATAAGTCTCTCCGCCAGCTCGACGAGCGGGCTCTCGCGGAGGTCGTCGGTGCCGGGTTTGAAGGACAGCCCGAACAGGCCCGCCCGGCGCTTGCCGGTGCGCTCGACGAGATCCACCGCGCGCTGCAGATGGTCGGAGTTGGAGGGCAGTACGTGGGAGAGGATGGGCACCGAGACGTCGGCCCGCCGCGCCGCGTGGACCAGGCTGCGCAGGTCCTTGGGCAGGCAGGAGCCGCCGAAGGCGAAGCCGGGCCGCAGATAGGCGGGGCTGATGTTCAGCTTGCGGTCGGCCAGGAACACGTCCATCACCTGGTGCGGGTCCACCCCGAGCGCCTGGCACACCGCGCCCAGCTCGTTCGCGAAGCCGATCTTGAGGCCGTGGAACGCGTTGTCCGCGTATTTGATCGCCTCGGCCGTCGGGACCGACACCCGGAACACCTCGCCGGGCAGGCCCTCGTAGAGCGCCGCCACCACGTCGCCGCTCGCCGGGTCGAGCTCGCCGACGACGGTCTTGGGCGGGTCGAAGAAGTCCCGCACGCTGGTGCCCTCGCGCAGGAACTCCGGGTTGACGGCGACCCCGAAGTCCACCCCGGCCGTGCCGCCGGTGTGCTTCTCCAGGATCGGTACCAGCAGGTTCAGGCAGGTGCCCGGGAGCATGGTGCTGCGGAACACGACGGTGTGCCGCCCGTCCTGCCCGTCCCGCTCGGCCACCGCGGCGCCGATCTGCTCGGCGACCCGTTCCAAGTACGTAGTGCACAGGCTGCCGTTGGGCTCCGACGGCGTACCCACGCAGACCAGCGACACCTCGCTGCCCATGATCGCCTCGCGGACGTCGCCGGTGGCGCGTAACGCCCCGGTCCGCACGACCTCGGATATGAGCTCGCCGATCCGCTCCTCGACCACCGGGGTCCTGCCGTCGTTGACCAGGTCGACCTTCGCCTGGTTCACGTCCACTCCGATGACCTCGTGACCCAGGTCGGCCAGGCACGCGGCCGACACGCAGCCCACGTAGCCGAGCCCCAGGACGCTGATCCTCATGACCCGTTCCTCCCCCTGGGCAGGCCCTTGTGGCCTGCCGTCCGCACGTCGGCCGGACGACGCCCCTCGCGCATCAGTAGGCCCCCTGCCCCTGAAGCACCGCACGCAGCGTCTTCCACAAAATCACTGTGTCGAGGGCGAGCGACCAGTCCTCCACGTACCGGAGGTCGAGCCGGACCGCCTCCTCCCACGGCAGGTCGCTGCGCCCGCTGATCTGCCACAGGCCGGTGAGCCCGGGCTTGACCAGCAGCCGCCGCCGGATGTCCGGGTCGTACGCGGCGGACTCCTCCGGCAACGGGGGCCGCGGACCGACGAGCGACATCGAGCCGGTGAGCACGTTGAGAAGCTGCGGGAGCTCGTCGACCGAGTACCGGCGCAGCACCGCCCCCACCCGGGTCACCCGCGGATCCCGGTGGAGCTTGAACAGCAGGCCCGCGCCCTCGTTGCGGTCGGTCAGCGCGGCACGTGCCCCGTGGGCCCCGGCGACCATGGTGCGGAACTTGAAGATGGTGAACTCGCGGCCGTCCTTGCCGATCCTGCGCTGGCGGTAGAGCGCCCCGCCCCGGCTGTCCGCCAGCACGAGCAGTCCGACCAGCACCATCAGCGGCGCGAACAGCATCAGCAGCACCGCCGCGCCCACCCGGTCGACGACCTCTTTGATCACCCGGCGGCCCCCGGTGAAGGTCGGCATGCTGACCCGCAGCAGCGGAATCCCGAGCACCGCGTCGACATGCAGCCGCGGGCCGGCCACCTCCATCAGCACCGGGGCCACGACCATCTCGGCATCGCTGCCTTCGAGATTCCAGGCCAGCCGCTGCAGCCGGTCCGGTGACCAGTGCGGGTCCGGCGTGACCGCGACGACACGGTAGCCGTCGTGGCGGACGTGGTCGGCGACGTCGACCAGCCGGCCGACGACCGGCACTCCGTCCAGCTCGTCACCGTCGAGCGCGAGACCGTGCGGCGTGCACACCGCCTCCACCCGCCAGCCGAGGTGCGGGAACTTGCGGGTCCGGGCGATCAGGTCGCGCACGGTGGCCGGGCTCCCGGCGGCGAGCACCGGGCGCAGGCACCGCCCTTCCTTCCGCTGCCTGTGCAGCCAGAGACGCAGCACATACCGCTCGGTCATGGTGACGAGCGCGATCGCCGGGATCGCGACGAAGATCCAGAGTTTGATGTTGCGCGAGCTGAGGGCGATCCCGCCGAGCGCCAGGACGACGGCCGCCATGAACAGTGAGCGTCCGAGCCGGCGGAATTCCTCGGCGCCCTGGCCGAGTACGGCCGGAGCCCACGACCGGCTCACCGCGAGTGCTCCCAGCACCAGCAGTTCGGTGCCGAAGGCGAGAATTCTCCACTTCTCGTGCCAGTTGGCCGCGTCCCGGACCCCGAAGAATCCGCCGATCGCCGCCACCACGAAGGCGGTGGCCACGGTATCGCTGGTGATCACGATCCGGCGGTACCGCTGCTCCCAGTCGGTCGCGAGCTGGCTGATGGTCCCGTTCCCCGGGCGTCTTCGCGCCGAGGGAAACGGGCTGACTAATCCCCCCTGCCGCACAGGACCCCCCAGGTCGCCTGTGGTACGACGTGTTTGCCTGACACCGTTCCTCCCCCCGGGAG
>NZ_JAINFC010000899.1 GCF_020740835.1 Streptomyces sp. UNOC14_S4 | reverse complement strand
GCTGGAGCCCGTTCCCCAGGTCACCCCGCGCACCGTGCCCTCCCTGCGCTCCGCGACCCCCGCGCCCGGCCCCGGCTGGCGGCCCGCCTCCGGCGCCCGCGTCGTCACCGACCCGGCCGGGCCCCTGGCCGGGGACGCCCGCCGCCTCGCCGCCGACCTCCGCCTGACCACGGCCGCGGGCCCGGCCCGCCCCGGCGACGTGGAACTGGCGCTGCGCCCCGGGCAGGGCGGCGGCCCCGAGGCGTACGAGCTGACCACCCGTGACCACAAGGTGCTCATCACCTCCGAAGGGACACCCGGCGTCTTCTACGGCACGCGCACCCTCCTGCAGGCCGTGCGCTCCGGCGGCGGGCTCCCCGAGGGCGTCGTCCACGACGCGCCCGACCGCGCGCAGCGCGGGCTCAACCTCGACACCGCCCGCAAGCACTTCACCGCCGACTGGATCGAGGCCCGCCTGCGCGAGATGGCCGACCTCAAGCTCAACCAGCTCGGGCTGCACTTCTCCGACGACCAGGGCTTCCGCATCGAGAGCGACACCCACCCCGAGGTCGTCTCCCCGGAACACCTCACCAAGGCGGAGGTCCGCCGCGTCATCGCCCTCGCGGACTCCCTGCACATCACCGTCGTCCCCGAGATCGACTCGCCCGGACACCTCGGCGCCGTCATGAAGGCCCACCCCGACCTCCAGCTCCGCGACGTCTCCGGCACCGCCGCCCGCGGCGCGGTCGACATCGCGAACCCCGCGGCCGCGAACATCGTCGACGACCTGCTGCGCGAGTACGCGCCGCTCTTCCCCGGCCCGTACTTCCACCTCGGCGCCGACGAGTACCGCGCGCTCACCGTCACGGACCCCGAGTCCTCCTACCCCGCCCTCGCCGCGCTCGCCCAGCGGAAGTACGGCACCGCCGCGCGCGTGGCGGACCTCGCCACGGGCTGGCTCAACGACCGGGCCGCCGTGCTGCGCACCCTCGGCAAGAAGGCCAAGGCGTGGAACGACGGCTTCTTCGCCGGGGGCGTCGTCACAGCCGACAAGGACATCGAGGTCGAGTACTGGACGGGCAAGGAACTCGGCGCGCGCGACCCGCGCGACTACCTGAACGAGGGACGGCCCGTGGTCAACCTCAACGACGAGTACCTCTACTACGTCCTCGGCGAACCGAACGAGTTCCGGTACCCGACCGGGCAGCGCATCTACGAGGAGTGGTCCCCGGACGTCCTCCGGGGCACGGCCCCGACCGCGCCGGGCCCGGACCGCGTCCTGGGCGGCCGCCTGGCGGTGTGGTGCGACCGCGCCGACGCGCAGACTCCCGACCAGGTGGCATCCGGAATCCGCCTTCCCCTGGCTGCCCTCGCCCAACGCCTCTGGGACCCACGTCAGCCGACGCTGTCGTGGCAGTCGTTCAGCGCGTTGACGACGCGGGTCCGTACGGGGTGATGCGCGTCTGCGGGTCCGGTGGGGCTTCTCGCGCAGTTCCTCGCGCCCCTGGGT
>NZ_JAINFC010000898.1 GCF_020740835.1 Streptomyces sp. UNOC14_S4 | reverse complement strand
GCCGTGCCGTACCTCCGCGCGATCGCCCCCTCACCGCAGCCCCGCCAGCACCCTCCTCGCCACCTCGCGGCCGATCGGGAGGGACGCCGTGGCCGCCGGGGACGGCGCGTTCAGCACGTGCACCATGCCCGGCGACTCCGCGAACAGGAAGTCGTCCACCAGCGTGCCGTCCCGCAGCACCGCCTGTGCCCGCACGCCCGCGGGGGCCGGTATCAGGTCGTCCACGGTGACGTCCGGCAGCAGCCGCCGTACCGCCTCCGTGAAGGCGCGCTTGGACAGGGAGCGCCGCACCTCGTCCGCGCCGTACCGCCAGTGCCTGCGGGCCAGCTGCCAGGCGCCGGGGAACGCGAGGACCCCGGCCAGCTCCCCGGGGCGCACGGTCGCCCGGCCGTACCCCTCGCGGGCCATGGCGGGCACCGCGTTCGGCCCCAGATGGACGCCGCCGTCGATGCCCCGGGTGAGGTGGACGCCGAGGAAGGGGAACGCCGGGTCCGGCACCGGATAGACCAGGCCGCGCACCAGATCCGCCCGCTCGGGCACCAGCTCCCAGTACTCCCCGCGGAACGGGACGATCCGCATGCCGGGGTCGTCGCCCGCGAGCCGCGCGACCGCGTCGCTGTACAGCCCGGCACAGTTCACCAGCACCCGCGCGCGCAGCACCTCGCCGAAGGCCGTACGGACCGCGACCGCCTCGCCTTGCGGGCCGCCCCGGCGGCCGATGGCCTCGACCCGCGCCCCGTACCGCACGGCGGCCCCGGCGTCCGCCGCCAGGCGGGCCAGCTCGCGGGCCACCGCGCCGTAGTCGCAGATGCCCGTGGTGCCCACGTGGATGGCACCGAGGCCCCGGACATGCGGCTCGTGCTCCGCGATCTGGGCGGGGCCCAGCTCCCGCACCGGGATGCCGTTCTCCCGGCCGCGCTGGACGAGGCCGTGCAGCCGTGGCAGCTCCGCCTGCTCGGTGGCGACGATCAGCTTCCCCGTCACCTCGTACGGCAGGCCGTGCTCCGCGCAGAACTTCACCATCTCCGCGGCGCCCTGCACCGCGAACCGCGCCTTGAGCGAACCCGGCCGGTAGTAGATCCCGCTGTGGATCACACCGCTGTTGCGCCCCGTCTGGTGGAGCGCGGGACCCGGCTCCTTCTCCAGCACCGTGACGCGCGTACCCGGTGCGGCGCGTGTGATCGCATAAGCCGTCGACAGGCCCACGATCCCGCCCCCGACCACCAGCACATCGCAGTCGTACGCCCTCACCACGTCACCTCCCCACGCCGACCCGTACACCCGCGACCGAGCATCCGGCAACTCCCAGCGCCTCTCCCACGCCCCCATCATGACCTGCGCCACTGACAACGTGGTGAAACCCGGGTGAGCCCAGGGGTGCGATCAGCGTGACGACAGGCGGGGAAATCCGGCCGAGTTGTGACGTAAGGGGCCGCCGCGTTGTGGGGAACCGCTCCCCAGTGTCACCCACCGGGGGCTGCCGCCCCCGGTGGGTGACACTGGGG
>NZ_JAINFC010000897.1 GCF_020740835.1 Streptomyces sp. UNOC14_S4 | reverse complement strand
CAAGGCCGTGAAGTTATGGGCTGATGGGCCCTGTCAACAGGATGTCGATGCTGATGGTGGCTTTGTAGGTGCGTCGGTCCACGCGCAGGCTCTTGTATGCGTAGCGGGACAGTGGTCGCTTGACGGCGCGGGGGCTGACGCGGAGTCGGCGTGCTGTCATCGGTTGGTTCAGGACGGCTCGTCCGATGGTTCCGACGAGGTCGACAATGGTGTCGGCGATCACGCCTGCGGCTTGGATGACCTGGTCGCGGGCGGTCTGGAGGGCGATGCCGAAGCTGGCCCGGTCGGGGTCCGTGCCGGGGAGGGCTGCGGTGGCGTCGGCGATGGCGATCCTGATCAGCTGGTAGACAGTCAGCAGCGCGTAGACCTCCTGGGCAATACCGGACATGGTCCGGGCGCGCAGGACCCGGCGCCCGAGCATGGACTTCTTGACCGCGAAGAAAGCGGATTCCACTTCCCACCGCTCGTGGTACAGCTTGACCAGCTCGAATGCCGGGTGGCGGCGGTGGTCGAGCAGGGTGGTGGCCAGCCGGTAGACGCCGGTGGTGTGTCCTGCGGTGGTGGCGATGGTGATCTCGCACTCGATGACGCGCACCTCCAGCCGGCCGATCCTGGACAGGAACGAGCCGTCCTCGTAACGGTGCAGGACCGGTGGTTTGCGGGTGGCGGACAGCCGGGCGAGGAAGGCGGCGCCAGTGTCCGCGACCGTGGTCAGGAAGGCGTTGGAGGACAAGCCGCGGTCCAGCAGGACGATCATGCCCTCGCGCAGGGAGCGGGCCAGGCGCTTGCCGTGGGTGGTCTCGCCGCTGGCGCGCGGGCCGAAAACCGCGTCGATCACGGCCCGGGTGCCGCAGGCGACCAGGGCGACCAGGCAGATCTGCGGATAACCCGAAGTGGCGTACTGGTTGGAGCCTTTGCCCAGGTGGGCCCGGGTGGCGGGACCGTCGGGGACATCGAGGTAGGTGCCGTCGACGGCGACGACCAGCAGACCCGCCCAGCGGGCCCCGATGGTGCGGATCGCGCTCGCCGGGCCGCGCAGCAGGTCGAACAGGGCCCGCACGGGGCGGACACCGAGCCGGGCACGGGCGTGCCACAGTGCCGTGGCGGTGACCTTCGGGACCGGCAGGCAGTGCAGTGCGGAGGTCAGCCTGGCCCACACGGCCGGATAGCCGCACTCCTCGAACAGAGCGGCGGCCAGGAGGAGGTAGACGACCACCCGGGCCGGGAGTTTCCGCAGTCGCTGCTGAACGGCCCCGCACTCGGCCAGGACGGCGTCGACCATCTCGAACGGGACGATCTGCGTCAGCCCACCCAAGTGACCCGGAGCGAAAAGACCGTCGGCTACCGCGATCTCGCGACTGATGACACACTGACCCGACAGCGGAGCCTCCGGTGCTGTGAACGGCTTGTCTTGGCGGACCAGCCAGTTCTACCGGGGCTCCGCTTCTCGCGTCCGGCGTTCCTCCAGACCAGACCCCACTCGCAGCCACGGACCCACCCCATAACTTCACGGCCTTGCCCT
>NZ_JAINFC010000896.1 GCF_020740835.1 Streptomyces sp. UNOC14_S4 | reverse complement strand
CGCCGGTTCTGAGATGGACGGGGGCCGCAGCCCGGGGCTCGTTCGTGGTGCGCAGCCGTTGGTCGAGCAGGTGGATCAGATCGGCGACGATCCAATCCGCCTCCTCGATCGTTACCGGGACGGGACCGTCAACATCGGCCGCTCACAACCCGGTTCGGAGGCCAGGAGGAGGTGTCGTGCCGGACGTTCGACTGGTCTCGTCGAGCGTGCCGAAGCCGGTGGCCAGCGGGATGCCCGTATGTCGAGGGTGCGTCGCGCATGCGGAGGCACAGCGGCTGATGCAGCGCTGGAGCAGTCGGCGCAGGCGGTAGAAGAGGTGGCGCGTCAGCCGGGCTGCAGGTCCGGCGGTCGTGGTGAAGCTGGGGAACATGTGAGGCGAGGGGGGGAATCTGTGCGGCAGGGACGAGCGGGTGGGGTGTCGGGCTCCGCGGTCTGCAGGACGACGTGCACGACGGTGTCGGCATCGCCTTCGCGGCTCCAGAGGGGTATCAGGCCGCTAGGCCGTAGTCATCACGGTGCACGAGCTGGTCTAGTGCGGTGAAGCGGTACCAATCTCCTTCGGTACACCCGCGCTTGGGCAGTTGCGGCAGCAGCTCGGCGGCCAGGGCGCGGAAGAACGCGACACAGTCGGGGCAGTGCCGCTCGACGTGGATCAGGTAGCGCGGGTGCGCGGTGGTGAAGGTGTGGGCGCCGCCATGGGGATTGCGGGTGCGCCACCCGTCCTGGCCGGTGGGGGTGTGCCAGGACGGCGCGACGACGGTCAGGTCGTCGCCGTGGAGGTCGCCATCCAGGCTGCCCCGGATGACCACGACGCGGTCGCCGGGGGCGAAGTGGTCGTGCCGGACCTGCCGGCGGGGAGTGATGGTGTCGGTGGCGTGGACGGGAAGGGGAGCGGAGTCGGGCATCAGCGGGTCCTCAGCGGGTGGAACGGTGGGAAGGGGGGCGCAAGTCGAGGGCCGCGCGGCGAATTCGATTTCTCGAACCGGCCATGGGGGGCTATGGCTGCTCGGCTACAGGTAGGGGTTCTCGGTCGGGCGGTCGGCATCGGTCGCCGCCTCGAGCAGCTCCGGCAGATCGGCGCCGTCGGCATCCCTCTGGTCGATCCACCACCCGGCCCGCGTGACAGTACGGACCTTCTCCTCGATCTCCGACCAGTCCGCGTCGTCGAGTTCGCCTTCGACTGCCAGAGCGGTGTACGCGGCGGTCACCAGCTGGTGCCGGCACCGCACGGCCCACCCCACCGCCTTGTCCGGTCCCTCCAGCGGCGGCATTTCATAGCGCTGCTCCCACTCGGTGGCCGCCTCCTGCTCTTCGGCGCGGCGGGCGGCGAGCCACTGCTTCGTGTCCGCAGGGTTGCTGTCGCGGGCGGCCTTCCAGCAGTCGGAGCAGTCGCGGGCCTCAAGCCAGCGGGCGAAGCCGGCGCGTCGGTCGGCAGCTCGATCGGACAGGTCATGGTCGACCTGGTGGCCGCACGTGTGGTCGATGGTCCAGTGAGTACGGACAGCCATGAAGTTCTCCAACTC
>NZ_JAINFC010000895.1 GCF_020740835.1 Streptomyces sp. UNOC14_S4 | reverse complement strand
GCCCCGGTGCGGGCGAGGCGGGCCAGGGCGGCGGGGGACGGGACCGGTGCCGTGCCGCCGTCCACGCGCTCCGCGCTCATTCCGGTTTCCCCGTTCCCCGCGTTCCCCGCGCCCCTGGGTGCTCCGTGTGCCGGGGGCGTGGCCTCCGGGTGCTCCTGTGCGGTGCGCGCGGTGTCACGGCCGGCCGGGGGCGTTCCTGCCGGTGGCGTCCTCGCCGCCCGAGTACCAGGTGATCTCCAGGCCGTCCGGGTCGCCGAGGACCTCCTCGACGGCGACGGCCAGGCCGGGGTCCGCGACCCGGCGGAGCGTCCGCAGGTCGATGCCGGTGAGGTCGGGCACCGGCGGCACCCGTACCGCGCCGTCCGCCGTCCCGGGCGTCGTCGCGGTGCTCGTGAGCTTCGGCACTCTGTGCTCCTTTCCTGCCGTCCGCCGCTGAACTCCTGTGGTGCCGTGCGTCGTGCCCTCGGTGCGCGTGCTGCGCTGCCCGTTCTCGTTCGGCGGCCCCCCACGGCTGCTCGGTTCTTCCCGGGGGCCGCCATACGGAAACCCGTTCGGGCGCCGTTCCGGTCACCCTCCTGCCAGGCGTGTCACGGCCTCGCGCGTGGCCTGGACCTCGGGCCAGGGGACGTCGGCGAGACGGGCGGTGAGCTCGGCCCATTCGGCCGCGGCCTCGCGGTAGACGGCCAGCGCGCGGCGGGGCCTCTCGAGGCGCTCCAGAGTGGCGGCCCGCCGGTGCAGGGCCCGCGCCCGGACGACGGAGCCGCCGGGCGCGCGATCCTCCTCCGCCGCGGTGGCGAACGCGTCGGCCGCGGCCTCCTCGGCGGCGCGGGAGAACGCCGCGCCGGAGGAGAACGGCGAGGCGGAGGTCTGTTCGTGCAGGGTGAGACGGGCGGTGCCCAGCTCCAGCCACGCCTCCGCGCGGGTCGGTCCGTCGGGGGCGTGCCGGGCGGCCTGTTCGAGCAGGTGGACGCCCTCGTAGAGGTCGGGCAGGAAGCCCTGGCGGTCGAAGCGCAGGACGAGGGCACGGCCGAGCAGCAGCTGGACGCGGGCGCGGCCCGGAGCGCGGCCGGGGCTCACCGAGAACGCCTCGCGGAGCACCGGTTCGGCGCGTTCCAGGGCCGCCGAGCCGGGTTCGCGCCGGGCCTGTTCCAGCAGGGACTCGCCCCATTCCGCGAGGAGTTCGCGGCGCGGGGCGCCGTAGGCGTCGGTGAGGTCGACGGCCGCGCCGTACGCCTCGTCGGCCTCCTCCCAGGACCGCGCCGCCGTGTGGGCGCGGGCGAGTTCGGCGAGCCTGCGCGGGTGCGGCCCGCCGTCGTCGGCGAGCCGCCCGGCGCGGTCGAGGACGGCGAGGGCGTCGGCGGGCGGCGCGCCGGACAGCCGCAGGGCCGCGGCGAGGTCGAGGAGTGCGGCGCCCTGCTGGGGTTCGGGCGCGTCCGCGGCCTCCAGGAGGGCGCAGGCGGCGCGGAGTTCGGCGGTGGCCTCGGCGGCGCGGGGGCGCGGGTCGGGCAGGGTCCCCGCCAGGG
>NZ_JAINFC010000894.1 GCF_020740835.1 Streptomyces sp. UNOC14_S4 | reverse complement strand
GCCCACGGCCCCGCCGCCCCCGGCGACCGTCCCCACCCGGCACCCACCGACGGCGCCACCTATGACGAAGGGAATCCCCCCGCGTGAACGACCACCTCACCAACGAGCTCGGCTGGATGCTCGACGAGGTCGTGAAGATGCCGGAGGCCCGGCACGCGATCCTGCTCTCCTCCGATGGCATGCTCCGCGCCCGCTCCGCGGGCATCGAGCGCGACGAGGCCGAACGCCAGGCCGCCGCGCTCTCCGGCCTCCAGTCGATCAGCCGCTCCACCGCGGAGTTCACCCACAAGGGAGCGCAGGACAGCCCCTGGCGGCAGACGCTCGTGGAGTTCGCCCACGGCTACGTCTTCCTCATCGCCGCGGGCCCCGGCGCCTACCTCGCCGTCTCCGCCACCGCGGACGTCGACATGGAAGCCGTCACCTACCGGATGCAGAAGCTGGTCGACCGGCTCGGCAAGGAGCTGACCAGCCCGCCCCGGCAGGGCACCTGGCAGGGCACGGGCCGGTGACTCCCCCGCCACCCAGGCGCGGAGAGGGGTTAGTACGGCCGTACGTGGTCACCGACGGCCGTGCCCACCCCACCCGCAACACCTTCGACCTGGTCACCCTGGTCATCGCCATGCCCGACCGGCCGCTCGCGGGGCTCAGCCCCGAGCGGGTCCGGCTCATGGAGCTCTGCCTCGGCGGGCCGCTGTCGGTCGCCGAGATCGCCGGTCATCTGGCGCTGCCCGTCAGCGTCACCAAGGTGCTCCTCGGCGACCTCGTGGACAGCGGTCACCTCATCACCCGCGCCCCCATCCCCTCGGCGGAACTGCCCGAGGCCCAGATCCTTCAGGAGGTACTGGATGGACTCCGCGCTCGCCTCTGAGGGAGCGGTCTACCTGCGGCAGTCCGTGCAGACGGCCGTGAAGCTCCTCGTCGTGGGCCACTTCGCGGTCGGCAAGACCACTTTCGTCGGCTCGCTGTCGGAGATCCGGCCGCTGCGCACCGAGGAGACGATGACGCAGGCCGGCGCCCTCGTCGACGACCTGGCGGGCATCGACGGCAAGACCACCACGACCGTGGCCATGGACTTCGGCCGCGTCACCCTCAGCGACAGCCTCGTCCTCTATCTCTTCGGCGCCCCCGGCCAGCAGCGCTTCACCCGGCTCTGGCAGGACATGACCCACGGCGCCCTCGGCGCGCTCGTCCTCGCCGACACCCGGCGCCTGGAGCAGTCCTTCGACGTGATGGGGCTGCTGGAGGAACACGGCCTGCCCTACGCCGTGGCCGTCAACCACTTCGACGGCGCGCCCTCCTTCCCGGAGGAGGAGATCCGCGAGGCCCTCGACCTGCTCCCCGAGACCCCGCTGATCACCTGCGACGCCCGCGACCGCGTCTCCTCCACCCGCGCCCTGATCGCCCTCGTGGAGTACCTCCGCGACCGCCGGTCCGTCCAGGAGCCCGTGTGACCCACCACCCCGAGCCCGGCCACCCCGGCATCGGGCACCCCGGCGCGGCCCCGCCGCCGGGCTGCCCGGCCCACCAGG
>NZ_JAINFC010000893.1 GCF_020740835.1 Streptomyces sp. UNOC14_S4 | reverse complement strand
CTGTTGAGGAGGGCCACCAGCAGCGCCAGTGCGGCCGCGCCGATGACGAGCAGCGCGGCGACCCGCCACCGCCCCCTCCGTGAGAAAAACGCCCGACGTACCCCATGACGTGCCATCACGGGCAAGAGTATCCACGGGCGAATCGGGATGCGTCGGCTTCCCCGCGAACGGGAGCGGAACCGGGAAAACCTGTGTGCGCAAGAGCCGTCGGTGCCGGATCATGGGCGGCATGTGTGCCGACCGCCCGCGTCCCGAAGCCAGGAGGCAGACCCTGCCCACCGATCCGGTGCCCGTCCCGGCGGAACGGTCGCTGCCGCTCCGGCTCACCATGGACGACAGCGACTCGCCGGCCGACGTCATCGACGCGCTGTTCCTGGGCCGGTTCGCCAACGGCGAGCAGCCCCACGCCCACAGCCACTCCGTGGACCGGGTGAAATCCGGTGCCTCGCTGCTGCCGCCGGCCGCGAGCGTGGTGCGCTCCGCGCGCGACGACGACCGCACCGCGACCCTCGCCGAGGGCGACGGCTGGACGCTGCTGGTCTCCCGCTGGAACCGGGGCGCGGACGTGTCCGTGACCGCGACCAGCGACGAGCTGGCCAGACGTGTGCTGGGCCAAGCCATGGACGGCGCGGAGGACGAGCCCGAACCGCAGCCCGAGCACGTCACGATGGGCTTCTGGTACGTGTCGCCGCGGCGCGGCCCGTACCGGACGACGCGGCAGATCACGGCGGGCACGTGGCAGGAAGTGCGTCCCAACTACACGGCGCCGGTCGCGGACGCGATGGACCGGCTGATGAAGGTGACCCCGGACGACATCGCGGGCCGTCTGCTGCTCCTGCACGGCCCTCCGGGCACGGGCAAGACGTCCGCGCTGCGGACGCTGGCGCGGGCGTGGCGGGACTGGTGCCAGGTGGACTGCGTGCTGGACCCGGAGCGGCTCTTCAACGACGTCGGCTACCTGATGGACATCGCGATCGGCGAGGACGAGGGCGCGGCGAAGGGCCGCTGGCGGCTGCTGCTCCTGGAGGACTGCGACGAGCTGATCCGCGGCGAGGCGAAGCACACGGCGGGACAGGCCCTGTCCCGCCTGCTGAACCTGACGGACGGCCTGCTCGGTCAGGGGCGCAACGTCCTGGTCGGCGTCACCACGAACGAGGACCTGGAGCGGCTGCACCCCGCTGTCGTCCGCCCCGGCCGCTGCCTGGCCCGTATCGAGGTGGGCCCGCTGACGCGGCCCGAGGCCGTGACGTGGCTGGGGTCCGAGGAGGGTGTGGGGCGCGAGGGGTCGACGCTGGCGGAGCTCTTCGCCTTGCGCCGGGGCGGAGCCCCGGCGTCGGTCCCGCCCCAGCCTGACGCCCGGGATTCCGGCCTGTATCTGTGACCTGCGCCCACCGGGGTGCCTCTTACGCGGCGCGCGCGTCTGCGGGCCGGTGGGGGCTGGTCGCGCAGTTCCCCGCGCCCCTGACGGGGCGCGCCCTTGCCTCCCACCTCCCCGTTTGTGGGCAGGCGTTCCGCACGGCTGGGGGCACCTCCCGGACGGAGTCTGGGGG
>NZ_JAINFC010000892.1 GCF_020740835.1 Streptomyces sp. UNOC14_S4 | reverse complement strand
GACCAACGAGTCGGCAGCGGACGCCTACGCCGCGCCCGGCGCTTTCGACCCTGCCACGGCGCGCGCAGCAGTCGCCCGCCTGGACGCGCCGGTGCTGGTACTCGCGGGCGAACTCGACAGCGGTCCGCGCCCCCATGTCGCCGCCGGTATCGCGACGTTGTTCCCCCACGCCGAACTGACCGTCCAGCCCGACGCCGGCCACTACCCGTGGCTCGACGACCCTGTCTCCTTCACCCGCACCGTCGCGGGCTTCCTCGACCGAGGGCGCGCCGGTTCGAACGCATAGCCCCACTGACCGGCCGGCGTCCGGGGGCTACGCTACGAGCCGACGACCTGCGCGAGACGGGATCGGGAGCGACATGCGTGTTCTGCTGTCCACGATCGGGTCACGGGGCGAGGCCCAGCCCGTGGTGGCGCTGGCCGTGCAGCTGAAGAAGTCGGGGCACGACGCCGTGGTGTGCGCGCCTCCCGACTTCCGGGAGTGGGCCGAGTCCCTGGGGGTCGCCTACGTGCCCGTCGGCCCCGAGCTGCGCGGGACCGCTAAACGGAGCGCCGGTGCCGTCCCCACCCCCGAGCAGCGGCGCCGGATGGTCGAGGGCACTGTCGCCGCGCAGTTCGAGGCGGTCCACGCGGCAGCCGCGGGCTGCGACGTCGTCGTGGGCGGCGGGGGACTGGCCGTCGCCGCCCACTCGGTGGCCGAGCGGCGTGGTATCGGCTACGTCTACGCCGCGTTCGCGCCTGTCACGCTGCCGTCCGCGCATCACGCACCACCCGTTTTCGGGATGCTCGGGCAGAAGCCCGCGGACGGCTCGGCCGACAACCGCACGCTCTGGGCCGAGGACGCTGAGCGCTGGAACGCCGTGTGGGGCCCGGCCTTCGACGCACAGCGCGCGGCCGTCGGACTGCCGCCGGTCGAGGACGTGCGCGGCCACATCTTCACGTCCGCCCCGTGGCTCGCCGCGGACCCGACGCTGGCACCCTGGCCGCACTCGCCCGACCTGGACGTGTTCCAGACCGGAGCCTGGGTACTGCCGGACGAGCGGCCGCTCCCCGCCGCGGTGGAGGCGTTCCTGGACTCCTGCGACCCGCCCGTCTACTGCGGTCTCGGCAGCGTCCGCGCGCCCGAGGGCTTCACCAGGACGGTGATCGGCACGGCCCGCGCGCTCGGACGGCGCGTCATCCTGTCGAGGGGCTGGGCCGACCTGTCGCCCGTGGACGACGAGCCCGACTGCCTGGCGGTCGGCGAAGTGAACCAGCAGGCGCTGTTCCCACGGGTCGCCGCGGTGGTGCACCACGGCGGCGCCGGCACGACCACCGCCGCCGCGGCTTCCGGCACCCCGCAGGTGGTCGTCCCACAGATGTTCGACCAGTTCTACTTCGCCCGCCGCGTGGGACAACTCGGCATCGGCGGCGCGCACATGTCCAGCGCCCCCACCGGCGACTCGCTGCACGCCGCGCTCCGCCACACCCTCGGGTCCGACGTGGCGGACAGGGCGCGAGCCGTCGCGGGTGACGTACGCACCGACGGTGCGCTGACCGCCGCGCTACGACTG
>NZ_JAINFC010000891.1 GCF_020740835.1 Streptomyces sp. UNOC14_S4 | reverse complement strand
CTTCCCCCCTTTCCGGGGCTCCGCCCCGGGTCGCCCCATCAGGGGCGCGGGGCAGCATCGATATGCGGCTCCGCCGCGTGGGCGCGACCAGCCACGACGGACCGGCAGCCGCGTGACGGACCACCGACCGCACCCCGAACGCCACCGCACCGGGGCAGCGCCCCATGAGGGGCGCGGGGAACTGCGCGACCAGCCACGACGGACCGGCAGCCGCATGACGGCCACACGAGGCACCCCGGTAGGCGCGACGGGCCACCGGCCCGCAGCCGCGCGCGGAGCGCAAGACGCCACCCGGCAGACGCGCAACCGGCCCACCGACCCGCACCCCGAACGCCAGGACCCGGGGCGCAGCCCCGACAGGCGCAACCCGAAAACCGAGCCGCACCCGAACACCAGAGCCCGGGGCGAAGCCCCGCTAGGCTCGCCGCACACAGACCGCACCCCACCGGGAGAACCGCACGCCATGGCCAAGAAGCGCCGCCCCCAGACCAAGGCCGCCACGCCGCGGGCCACCGACGGCACGATCCCCGTCGTCGGCGCCCGCGAGCCCTGCCCGTGCAACTCGGGGCGCCGCTACAAGGCCTGTCACGGCCGCGAGGCCGCGCACGCCGTGGCCGAGCTCGTGCAGCGGCCCTTCGAGGGCCTGCCGAACGAGGCCGACTGGGTCGCGCTCCGCGAGCTCGTGCCCGCCGCGACCGTGGAGCTCGCCCTCAAGGACGGACTGCCCGAGGGCGTGCCGTCGGTGACGCTGGCCACCGTGCTGCCCATGGCCTGGCCCGCCCTGCGCCGTGACAACGGCGCGGTGCTGCTGGGGCTCCAGAACGACACCGCCTCCGGCGACCTCAGCCGCGACCTGGCGGACACCCTCCTGCGCGCCCTGGAGGCCGAGCCGGGCACCCCCGTGGCCGCCGAGCGCGTCGGCACCGAGGGGCCGCGTCTGCAGGACCTGCTGGCCGTGGAGGGCCCGTTCGAGCCCGTCGTGCACACGGGCTTCGAGTTCTGGGTCGAGAACGCCGAGAACGCGACCGGCGAGGTCGCCGCCTCCCTGGACCGGGCCAACGCCGCCGCGATCCCGACCGTCCGGCTGAACGGCGTCGACGCCGCGTACTGGTGCGAGACGCCGGAGAAGAACCACCTGCGCTGGGTCATGACCCACCCGGAGGAGAAGCTGCTGGACGCCCTGGCCCGGCTGTACGTCGCGGGCACGGCCTCCCTCGGCGAAGGAACCCGCCTGGTGGGCTCGTTCCGGGCGCACGGGCTGACCGTGCCCGTGTGGGACCTGCCGAGCACCGTGCGCGCGGAGGACGTCGAGAAGCCCGCCGCGGCCTTCGCGGAGCGGCTGACGGCCGCGCTGGCGGACGAGACGCCGCTGACGGCCGACGAGCGGCGTGCGCGCGGCGGCCTCACCAGCCGTCAGATCACCCTCCACTGACGGCTCTCCGGCACGGCTCTCCGGCACGACCGGAGCACCCACCCTTCGAACCCCTCGGGCGGAGACGCGGACGACGCGCCTCCGCCCGAGTCCTTCCGCCTGTCCCGCTTCCCGCTTCCCACCCGCCC
>NZ_JAINFC010000890.1 GCF_020740835.1 Streptomyces sp. UNOC14_S4 | reverse complement strand
GGGCGGGCAGGGGGAGGAAATCGGGCAGGGCTTCGGCCGACAGGTCGAAGGGGCGGCCCAGGTCTCTGAGCTGGTCGAGGGCCTCTGTCTCGGTCATGGCGGTCAGGGGCTGGGGCGGGGCGGGTTCGGTGGCGGCGGCGAAACGGATCCGGCGGTTCTTCTCCGCTTTCTTCAGCTGGGCGCGCAGGCGGTCGGCTTCGCGGCGCTGGGCCCGCTTGAGGTCACGGATCTGGGCGGGGGTGGCCTGTTCGGCCATGAAGGCGGAGCCGAGGTGACGGTGGGTGTCTGGGGTGTAGAGCTCAACGCGGTGGTCGTGGTGGGGCAGGTAGCGCAGGACGACTTTTTCGCCAGCGCGGCCGTGCATCCAGCCGTTGATGTAGTCGCGGTTGCGCCAGCGGACGCCGCTGTTATTGATCGTCAGGGGCTTTCCGTGGCGTTCGAGGGTGTAGGTATGCAGATCGTCGGGGTTGGCGTCGAAGAGGGGGGTTGGGTCGTTCTCCCATGCCTGGACAGGGGTCTGATTGCCGAGGTCCTTGATGGGGTGATGGTTCCACTGGTGTACCCATTCGCGGACCTTGGCGACGAAGGCTTCGAAGTGGATCAGGGGCTGGCTGGGATCGACAGGCTTGCCTCCGAGGAGGGTCGGCGCCTCGGTGTAGCCGGGCATGCCAGCGAACAGAGTGTCCTTCACAGCCCCGTTGACCGCCTCTACCGTGCCTTTGCCGTCCGGACAGTATGGGGGCAGGACGATCTGTTCGACGGCGAAGGCGCCCAGCGCTTCGCGGACGGTGGCGCACAGGAACTCCTTGCCGCCATCGACACGGATGCGTTCCGGGATACCCCCGAAGGGGCCATGGTGCTCGTCACGCAGGAGTGCGTCGCGGACGGCGACCAGGACGCTTTCGCGGCTGGGGCGCTGGGGGGTGATGGCCAGGCCACAGATGGCGCTGGTGGCGCAGTCGACGAACCAGGTGATCCAGGGTTTGCGGCGGTGTCCATCGACGAGGACGTGGACGCTGGCTTCGACGTGGTCGGTTTCCCAGGCGTAGTTGCGGTGATGGCGTGGCCGTTTGCCGTGGACGTCGAAGCGGCGGCGGGCTTTCTCCCCCGCGCGCAGGCCGGCTCGGCGGCCGGGGGTGAGCTGGCGGTTGACGGCGCGGTGGAAGGTGGCCAGGGAGGGGAACTCCTGCTGGGCAGGCGGGTGTTCTTCCCCGGTTCGCCTCTCGTTATGTGCCTGGTGTTCGGCGCGGAGTTCGCGGTAGGCAGCGGTGGCATTGCCGCGCCAGCGGGCGATGGCGTCGAGCATGTCGGGGGTGAGCTGGAAGTGGCGGCGTCCGGCGGGGGTGTAGGTGCCGTTGTGGGCCAGGGCGTTGTCGATCCAGCGGTCGATGGTGCGCGGGTGGACGGCGAAGGCGTCGGCGACGACTGTCAGGTGTGCGGGGGTGAGCCGTTGCTTGTCCTTGAGGTAGAGCAGGCGGTGCACCGCAGCGGCGCGCAGTGCTGTGGTGTCGGCGGGCTGTGCCGGTGGGGGCGTGGAAGTCATGGGGGGCCAGGGTGTATGGGGC
>NZ_JAINFC010000089.1 GCF_020740835.1 Streptomyces sp. UNOC14_S4 | reverse complement strand
GGTCCCCCTTCGGCCCCTTCGACCCCTTCGGCCCCGCAGGAGACCCGTGGCCGTGCTCATGCCCATGTTCGTGACCGTGGTCGTGGCCGCCGCTCCGGCACAGCGGCACCGTGCCGAAGGCCCGTACGTAGCGGGCGCTCATCCAGCCGCCGTCGGCGAGCCGGTACCAGTACTTGTCCCCGTCGATGTACTCGCCGTCCGTCCTGCAGTCGATGCGGACCCGCGCGCCGGGACCGTATCTGCGGACGACCGGCGACGCGGTCGTCGGCTCCTTCCGTACGTTCTGGCCGACCTTGGAGATCACCTGGCCGGGAATCCCCTCGTACCGGCCTCGCGCGACCGCGGAGAGCGCCCCGCCCGCCGATGCCCCGCCCGCCGGCGCGCAGAGCGCGACCATCACGCCCAGGGTGACGGTCCCGCGCCGGGCGGCCAGGCTTCCGGCCTGCCTTCCAAAAAGCGACATGTCGCCCCTTTCACTCTCAGGAACCCGGAGTGGCACAGGACCACAGCGGCCCGAGCGCTCGGGCGAGACGAGACCGGACCCAGGCCCGAATGCGGGCTTCAGGTCACCCGCACGTGGGAGGTGCGGGACGATAAAACGACCCCAGAGGGATGAAAAGTCAAAAAGTCGATAAATCTCGGATCTCGGCAACAGTGCCGCTCCTCGCACCATCACGCCTGAAATGTCGACACATCCACAGATCGGTGAACACCAGGTGTCGTGAAAGCCGATCCGGCCACCCATCAGACGGTGAAATGCCGTCGCGGACCCGGAGGGGGCTGCGTACGCTCGCGCCATGAGCGGCAGTGACACGGAGCTCGGCGGGCGGCGCCCCCTTGTGGTGATCATGAGTGGCGCGGGGATCTCCACGGACTCCGGGATTCCCGACTACCGCGGCCCGAACGGGCTGTGGCGGCGCGACCCGGAGGCCGAGAAGCTCGTGACGTACACGTACTACATGGCCGATCCGGAGATCCGGAAGCGGTCCTGGCGGATGCGGCGGGACGGCCCCGCGCTGCGGGCGAGGCCGAACACGGCGCACGAGGCCGTGGCGCGGCTGGAGCGGTCCGGCACCCCGGTGCGCGTGATCACGCAGAACGTCGACGGGCTGCACCAGCTGGCCGGCGTGCCCGCCCGCAAGGTGCTCGAACTCCACGGGTCCGCACGCTCGGTGCAGTGCACGCGCTGCAAGGCGCGTTCGGGCATGGAGGAGGCGCTGGCCCGGGTCGACGCGGGCGATCCGGACCCGGCGTGCGAGGCGTGCGGCGGGATCCTCAAGTCCGCGACGGTGATGTTCGGCGAATCGCTGGACCCGGCGGTACTGGGCGAGGCCGTGGCGGTGACCAAGGCATGCGACCTGTTCATCGCCGTGGGGACGAGCCTCCAGGTGCACCCGGCCGCCGCACTCGCGGGGCTGGCCGCCGACCACGGCGCCCGGCTGGTCATCGTCAACGCGGAGCCGACGCCGTACGACGACCGGGCGGACGAGCTGGTACGCGAACCGATCGGGACCGCGCTGTCCGCCCTGCTGGACCGGATCGCCGCGCCCTGACTCCCCCCGACTTCCCCGGAAGCGGAAGCGGGCCGGCACCAGCGTGCCGACCCTCCCGGCAGTGCGTCAAGGAAAGGTTGACAAACGATCGGCGTCAAGGAAATCTTGACATCATGACCACCGAAGCGCGCCCGCCGGCCGATCGCAAGACCGCTCTCCTCGCCTCCTCCCTGGGCATGCTCCCCATGGCGATCGCCCTGATCTTCATGGGCATGCGGACGATGGACCACAACAGCACGGTGGGCACCATCGTGCTGATCGCCGCCGCGGTGATCGTCCTGATCGCCCTCGTGCTCGTCTCGGGTGCGCTGTATGCGACCCGCGCCCAGTCCGAGCAGGCGCGGCGGGACCGCGAGACCCTGGACGCCCTGGAGCCGCTGCGCACGCCGGGCGGCGCGCGATGAGCGACACCGAACCGATCGGCCCGGAGGAGGCCGCGGCCATCCGCGAGGGCATCGCGGGCGCCGTCCTCAGCGCGCCGGACGGCCTGGCCGAATCGCTGGAGCACGACCCGGCGGGCTATCTCCGCCTGGTGGCCGCCACCCGGATCGGCGCCGAGGAGACCAGCCGCCTCCTGCGCGAGGCGGTGCAGGGCGCGCGGGCCGCGGGCCACAGCTGGGACACCGTCGGAGGCGTCCTGGGCGTGAGCCGTCAGGCCGCGCAGCAGCGCTTCGCCGCCAAGGGCGCGGCCGCGCCGGACGCGTCGCCCGGCGGGCCGGGCACGCCCGAGCGCCGCGTACTGACCCCACTGACGGCCTTCGACGAGATGGCCGCGCTCGCGGAGGCGGGCCTGGACGGCTGGCACGTCGTCGACTACGGCCCGTTCTTCCACGTGGTCGAGGCGTCGGACCACCCGTGGGAGCACCGCCGCGTCCCGTTCGCCGTCGGCACCCGCCGTCGCCGTCTGGAGGCGGAGGGCTGGATCCAGGTGGGGCCCGGTTCGTTCCCGTGGGCGTACTACAAGCGCCCGCTGCGGCAGGGCTCGTAGCAAACCCTGTCGCCCTGTGTTCAGAACAGCGAGGTCTGCTCCATGGGGCCGTCCGCGCCGCGTTCGAAGGCCAGGAGCCTGCGCTTGCGGTCGATCCCGCCGCCGTAGCCCGTGAGGCTGCCGTCGGCGCCGACGACGCGGTGGCAGGGGACGATGATGCCGACGGGGTTCTTGCCGTTCGCGAGGCCGACGGCACGGGAGGCGGTGGGGCTGCCGATGCACGTGGCGAGTTCGCCGTACGAGACGGTCTCGCCGTACGGGATCTCCTGGAGCTCCGCCCAGACGCGGCGCTGGAACGGCGTGCCGTTCAGCCGCAGGGGCAGCTCGAAGCCGGTCGCGTCGCCCGCGAAGTACGCCCCCAGCTGGCGCAGGGCCTCCGTGAACGGCGTGTCGTCGCGTTCGCCGAAGTTCTCCTCGGGGGGCCGGTGGCGCTGGCCGGTCATGTAGAGGCCGGAGAGGACGCCGTCGGTGGCGACGAGGGTCAGGGGGCCGACGGGGCTGTCGGTGACGGTGTGTACGCGTCGCATGGTGCTCAGTCCTCGGGCATGTCGTTGATGGGGTGGGGCTGTGCCGCCCAGAGGTACTGGACGGCGTACGCCCGCCACGGCCGCCAGGCGGCGGCGTGCCGGGTCAGGGCCGCGGGTGTCGCGGGGAGGCCCCGGGCGGCGGCGCCGTAGCGGACGCCGAGGTCGGTGGGGACGAAGGCGTCGGGGTCGCCGAGGGCGCGCATCGCGATGATGCCGGTGGTCCAGGGCCCGACGCCGGGGAGCTCGGCGAGCCGGGCCTCGGCACGGGCCCAGTCGCTGCCGACGCCGAGGGAGAGTTCGCCGTCGGCGAGCGCCCGGACGAGCCGCAGCACCGTGGTACGGCGGCCGGTGGGCATGGCGAGGGACTCGGGGGCGAGTGCGGAGAGCGCCTCGGGAGACGGGAAGAGGTGGGTGAGGCCACCGCCCAGGGGGTCGTCGACGGGTTCGCCGTGGGCGGTGACGAGGCGGGCGGCGAGGGTGCGCGCGGCCGCGGTGGAGACCTGCTGTCCGAGCACGGCCCGTACGGCGAACTCCTCCGGGTCCACGGTGCGCGGCACCCGCCGCCCGGGGGCCTCGGCGACCAGGGGCGCCAACGCCTCGTCCGCGGCGAGCAGTTCGTCGACGGCCTCGGGGTCCGCGTCGAGGTCGAGGAGGCCGCGGCAGCGGTTGATGGCACCGGCCAGGTCGCGCAGGTCGGAGAGGGCGAGCCGGCAGTCGATGTGGTCGGCGCGCGGGCTCAGGGCGACGGTGCCGCGGCCGTACGGGAGGCGCAGAGTGCGGCGGTACGCGCCGTCACGCCACTCCTCCACGCCGGGTACGGCGGTGGCCACGAGGTGGCCGAAGAGGTTGTCGGGGCACAGGGGTCTGCGGAACGGCAGCCGGAGTGTCAGCGTGCCGGGCGCGGCGGAGCGCGGGGCGCGGGCGGCGCGGTCGCGCAGTTCGCTCGGGGTGAGGGCGAAGACCTCGCGCACGGTCTCGTTGAAGGTGCGGATCGAGGAGAAGCCCGCCGCGAACGCGACGTCCGTCATGGGCAGTTCGCTGGTCTCGACGAGGACGCGGGCGGTCTGGGCGCGCTGGGCGCGGGCGAGGGCGAGCGGGCCCGCGCCGAGTTCGGCGAGGAGCTGGCGCTCGATCTGGCGGGTGCTGTAGCCGAGGCGGGCGGCCAGCCCGGTGACGCCTTCGCGGTCGACCGTGCCGTCGCCGATGAGGCGCATGGCGCGGGCGACGAGGTCGGCGCGCTCGTTCCACTGCGGGGAGCCGGGGCTGGCGTCCGGGCGGCAGCGCTTGCAGGCCCGGAATCCGGCCTGCTGGGCGGCGGCCGCGCTCGGGTAGAAGGTCATGTTCCGGTCCTTCGGCGGCACGGCCGGGCAGCTCGGACGGCAGTAGATGCGCGTGGTGAGCACGGCGGTGTAGAACCACCCGTCGAAGCGGGCGTCCTTGGACCGCACGGCCCTGACACAGCGGTCGAAGTCGGTGTACATGCCTCCAGCATCGGCCGTACGGGCCGTAAAGGCTCGCGGAAATCCGACATGGATATGCGGTGGCGTCGGGCGCCGCGAATCGGCGGGCACCCGACGCCATGCTCATTCGGTGGGGCGCCCCGCCGTGTCCGGGCGGAGCGCAGGCCGGTCTTTCAGATCAGCCGGTCCTTCGGATCAGCCGGATCAGCCGAGGAGCTTCAGGATGGTGTCCGTGGTGTCGGTCTCGGCGAGCCGCGGGAAGATCTTCTCCACGGCGACGCGGTGGATCTCGGGGTCGGGGTCGGTGACGGCGTCGGTGGCGACGGTCACGTGGTAGCCGTGCTCGTGGGCGGCGCGGGCGGTTGACTCGACGCCCGCGCCGGTCGCGATGCCCGCGAGGACGATCTGCGTGACGCCGCGGCGGCGGAGCTGGAGGTCGAGGTCAGTGCCGTGGAACGCGCCCCAGGTGTGCTTGGTGACCACGATGTCGCCGTCCTGACGGTCGAGTTCGGGTGCCGGCTCGGCCCAGTCGGCCGGGAGTGCCCCGCCGCGCAGGGACACCTCGGAGCGGCCGGGCGCGGCGCCGACGACGCGGACGAGGACGACCGGCAGGCCGTGCGCGCGGAAGGCGGCGGCCAGTTGGGCGCCGCGGGCGAGGATCTCGTCGGCCGGGTGCGCGGTGGGCAGGCCGAGGATGCCCTTCTGGAGGTCGATGAGGACGAGCGCGGTCCTGGGGTCGAGCGTGGTGGCGGCCATGTTTTCCTCCTGTGGGTCGGGGGTATTTGCGTGGGGTTATTCGCGGGTGTCTATTTGCGGGTGTCTATTCGCGGGTGCGCAGAGCGCGGTCGGTGACGGTCAGGACGACGACCAGCAGGCCGAGCACGCCGGTGACGGCGGCGAGCTGGTGCAGCCCCGTATCCGTGGGCCGGGCGCCGAAGCAGAGCCCGAGCAGACCGGTGGCGGCGATGGCGCCCGCGTACTGGGCGGTGCGCTGGAGCCCGGCCGCGGCACCGACACCGCCGGGCGGCGCCTGGGTGTAGACGGCGGCCTGGTTGCCGGTGGAGGCGAGCCCCTGCGGGACGCCGAAGAGCGCGGACGTCAGCAGGAGCAGGGCGACCGGGGTGCCGCTGTCGGTCAGGAGCAGACTTCCGCTGCCGAGGGCGAGCAGGACGGACACGGTGACGAGGGGCGCGCGGATGCCCTTCGTACGGGCGCCGAGGAGCGAGCAGAGCGCGGCGGCGCCGGACATGGGGAGCATGAGGAGCCCGGTGCCGAGCGAGGAGTAGCCGTGCGCCTCCTCCAGCCACTGGGTGAAGCCGTAGAGCGTGCAGTAGAGGGTGAGGTAGGTGAGCCCGTGCCGCAGGTAGGTGCGGGCGAGTGGCCCGTCGCGCAGGAGCGCGGGCAGCGGGGTGCGCTCGGTTTGCGGCCGAGGCTGCGGCTGCGGCTCGTCTCCGCCCGTCGTCCGGCGGTCACCGTCGCGCGGCAGCAGGCGCAGGCCGAGGACGAGGGGGATCAGGGCGAGCGGGACGTTGAAGGCGAAGATGCCGCGCCAGCCGGTGGTGGCGGTGAGCAGGCCGCCGAGCGCGGGGCCGACGGCGGCGCTGCCGAGCGCGGCGAGGGAGAGTCTGCCGAGGACGGTGCGCGGTGGCTCGTGGCCGACCCGGGCGGCCTCGACGCGGAGCATGGTCATCGCGGCGGGGTAGGCGGCGGAGGTGCCGACGCCGAGCAGGACGCGGGCGACGATCAGCCAGGCGAAACCGGGCGCCAGCGTACCCAGCAGGCCCGCCGCGCACACCAGCACGAGCCCGGAGAGGAAGACCCGGCGCGGCCCGAGGAGATCGGCGAGCCTGCCCATCACGGGCTGCGCGACGGCACTGGCGAAGTAGAGCGAGGAGACCAGCCACCCGGTCCCGGAGGGCCCGACACCGAAGTCCCGCCCGATGGCGACGAGCCCGGTGGCGATCGCCGTGGTGTTGAGCGGATTGAGCACGGAGCCGAGGAGGAGGGGTGCCATGAAGCGGCCGCTGAAGCCGGGCGGAGCCTCGCCGCTGCTGCTACCGCTGCCGCTGCGGCCCCTGTCGGCAGGAGCCGTAGGCGGGCGTTCGGGGTCCTGTAAGCCCCGGTCCATCGGCGCGCTCATTCCTCGACTTCCTCGACCAGGCGTTTGAGCAGGCGGGTGGCCTCGGCGAGGGTGCGGCGTTCGTCCGGGTCGAGGCGGTGCTCGATCGCGTCGGCGAGCCAGCCGTGCTTGGCGGACCGTACGGTCGTGACGGCCTCCTCCCCCTCGGGGGTGAGGGAGAAGAGCACCTGGCGTCCGTCCGTCGGGTGCGGGGAGCGGGCCACCAGGCCCGCCTCCTCCAGGACACCGAGGATCACCCGCATGGACTGGGGGCGGACGAGTTCCGCGCGGGCCAGGGCGGCGGTCGTGGCGGGGCCGTCGTTGGCCAGGCGGCCGATCACGGTGCGCTGCGAGGGGGTGAGGGCGCCCTGGGGCGAGGCCGCGCGCAGGCGCCGCATGAGCTGGGAGACGGCGGCGGCGAGATCGGCCGCGGCGCGTTCCTGTTCTGTGTCGGGCATGATCCCACCGTAGAGACAGGAAGAGAAACTTGCAAGTTTCTCTGCTATTTTTCCGGCATCGCCGACGGCACCGGCACCGGAGTTATCCACAGCTCGCGTGCTGGTCTTGCCACCGAGCGTGACGGGCCATACGGTCGCAGGCACACGTGGATCTACGCGTGTCAGCCTGGCTGACGCCCCGGCAAAGGAGCAGCTCATGGCAAGTGTTGTGCGCGCAGCGCTGGTTCAGGCGAGCTGGACCGGCGACACCGAGTCGATGATCGCCAAGCATGAGGAGCACGCCCGCGCCGCCGCCGCGCAGGGCGCGAAGGTGATCGGCTTCCAAGAGGTCTTCAACGCCCCGTACTTCTGCCAGGTGCAGGAGAGCGAGCACTACCGCTGGGCGGAGGAGGTCCCCGACGGGCCCACGGTCCGCCGGATGCGGGAGCTCGCCCGGGAGACCGGCATGGTGATCGTCGTGCCCGTCTTCGAGATCGAGCAGTCCGGGTTCTACTACAACACCGCGGCCGTCATCGACGCCGACGGCAGCTATCTGGGGAAGTACCGCAAGCACCACATCCCCCAGGTCAAGGGCTTCTGGGAGAAGTACTACTTCAAGCCGGGCAATCTGGGCTGGCCCGTGTTCGACACGGCCGTCGGCAAGGTCGGTGTCTACATCTGCTACGACCGCCATTTCCCGGAGGGCTGGCGTGCGCTGGGGCTGGCCGGCGCCCAGCTCGTCTACAACCCCTCCGCCACCTCGCGCGGCCTCTCCGCCCACCTCTGGAAGCTGGAGCAGCCCGCCGCGGCCGTCGCCAACGAGTACTTCGTCGCCGCGATCAACCGCGTGGGCCAGGAGGAGTACGGGGACGACGACTTCTACGGCACGTCGTACTTCGTGGACCCGCGGGGCCAGTTCGTCGGCGAGGTCGCGAGCGACACCAAGGAGGAGCTGGTGGTGCGCGACCTCGACTTCGGCCTGATCGACGAGGTGCGGCAGCAGTGGGCGTTCTACCGGGACCGCAGGCCCGACGCGTACGACGGGCTGGTGCGCCCGTGAGTGCCGTCCCGTCCGATCACGGGCCCTCCCCCGCCGGGCAGTTGCACGTCCGGCACCGGGCCGTCATGCCCGAGTGGCTCGCGCTGTACTACCGCGAGCCGCTGGAGCTCACCCACGGCGAGGGCCGCCATGTGTGGGACTCCGGGGGCCGCCGCTACCTGGACTTCTTCGGCGGCATCCTCACCACCATGACCGCCCACGCCCTGCCCGAGGTCACCAAGGCGGTCGCCGAGCAGGCGGGGCGCATCCTGCACACCTCCACGCTCTATCTCGACCGGCACATGGTCGAGTTGGCGGAGCGGATCGCCTCCCTGTCCGGCATCCCCGACGCGCGCGTCTTCTTCACCACCTCCGGCACCGAGGCCAACGACGCGGCTCTTCTGCTGGCGACCACCCACCGCCGGTCCAACCAGGTCCTGGCCATGCGCAACAGCTACCACGGCCGCTCCTTCTCCTCGATCGGCGTCACGGGCAACACCTCCTGGTCGCCCACCAGTCTCTCCCCGCTCCAGACGCTCTATGTGCACGGCGGTGTCCGCGGCCGCGGTCCGTACGCCGCCCTGTCCGACGCCGAGTTCATCGCGGCCTGCGTGGCCGACCTGGAGGACGTCCTCGGGCAGGCGCACGGCAATGTCGCGGCCCTGATCGCCGAACCGGTGCAGGGCGTCGGCGGATTCACCTCCCCGCCGGACGGGCTGTACGCGGCGTTCCGCGACGTCCTCGCCCGCCACGGCATCCTGTGGATCTCCGACGAGGTGCAGACCGGCTGGGGCCGCACCGGCGACCACTTCTGGGGCTGGCAGGCGCACGGGGCGAGCGGCCCGCCCGACCTGCTCACCTTCGCCAAGGGCATCGGCAACGGCATGTCGATCGGCGGTGTCGTCGCCCGGGCCGAGGTGATGAACTGCCTGTCCGCCAACTCCATCTCGACGTTCGGCGGCAGCCCCGTCACCATGGCCGCCGGGCTGGCCAATCTCACGTATCTGCTGGAGCACGATCTCCAGGGCAACGCCCGCCGGGTCGGCGGCCTCCTCCTGGAGCGGCTGCGCGCGGTCACGGCGGGTCTCCCCGCCGTCCGCGAGGTGCGCGGCCGGGGCCTGATGGCGGGGATCGAGCTGGTGCGGCCCGACGGCTCCCCCGCGCCGGACGCCGCCTCCCTCGCGCTGGAACTCACCCGCGAGCGCGGCCTGCTGATCGGCAAGGGCGGGCGCGAGGCCAACGTCCTGCGGATCGCCCCGCCGATGTCCCTCACCGTCGCCGAGGCGGAGGAAGGGGCGGCGATCCTCGCGGAGGCGCTGGGCGAGGTGCAGCGCGCCCTGAACGACAGCGCCGACGACCAGAAGACGACGGAGCCCGGAGGACCGGCGGGAGCCGAGGGAGGAGACCGGCCATGACCAGAACGGCCGTTCGCGGCGGGCTCGTCATCACCGCCGCCGAGGAGACACGGGCGGACGTCCTCGTGGAGGACGGCAGGATCGCCGCCCTGGCCACGCCCGACAGCGACTTCGCCCGGAGCTGGACGGTGGACCGCACATTCGACGCCACGGGCAAGTACGTGATCCCCGGCGGGGTCGACGCCCATACGCACCTCGACTTCCCCTTCGGCGGCACGGCCTCCTCCGACACCTTCGAGACGGGCACCCGCGCCGCGGCGTGGGGCGGCACCACGACCGTCGTCGACTTCGCCGTCCAGCCCCGGGGCGGGGCGCTGCGCGAGGGGCTCGACACCTGGCACGCCAAGGCCCAGGGCACCTGCGCGATCGACTACGCCTTCCACATGATCCTGTCCGACGTCACCGAGGGCGCGCTCAAGGAGATGGACCTCCTCGTGGGCGAGGGCGTCACCTCGTACAAGCTCTTCATGGCCTATCCCGGGGTGTTCTACAGCGACGACGGGCAGATCCTGCGGGCCATGCAGCGCGCCGCGGGCAACGGCGGGCTGATCATGATGCACGCCGAGAACGGCATCGCCATCGACGTGCTGGTCGAGCAGGCCCTGGCCGCCGGGCACACCGAGCCGCGCCACCACGGCGAGGTCCGCAAGGCCCTGCTGGAGGCGGAGGCCACCCACCGGGCGATCCAGCTCGCGCGCGTGGCGGGCAGCCCCCTCTACGTCGTGCACGTCTCCGCGCGGGAGGCCCTCGCCGAGCTGGCGCAGGCGCGTGACGCGGGCCTGCCGGTCTTCGGCGAGACCTGCCCGCAGTACCTCTTCCTGTCCACGGACAACCTCGCCGAGCCCGGCTTCGAGGGCGCCAAGTACGTCTGCTCGACGCCGCTGCGGCCCCAGGAGCACCAGGAGGCACTCTGGCGCGGGCTGCGCACGGACGACCTCCAGGTCGTCTCCACCGACCACTGCCCGTTCTGCTTCTCCGGCCAGAAGGAGCTCGGCCGCGGCGACTTCTCGAAGATCCCCAACGGCCTGCCCGGCGTGGAGAACCGGATGGACCTCCTCCACCAGGCCGTCGTCGAGGGCCGCATCAGCCGCCGCCGCTGGATCGAGATCGCCTGCGCCGCGCCCGCCCGGATGTTCGGCCTCGCCCCGCACAAGGGGAGCATCGTGCCGGGCGGCGACGCCGACCTCGTCATCTACGACCCGCACGCCCAGCAGACCCTCTCCGCCCGCACCCACCACATGAACGTCGACTACTCGGCCTACGAGGGCAGGCGGATCACCGGGCAGGTGGAGACCGTGCTCTCCCGCGGCGAACCCGTCATCGACGGCCGCCGGTTCACGGGACGCGCCGGGCACGGCCGCTACGTCCCCCGCACCACCTGTCAGTACCTCACATAACTCCCGTAATTCCCGCAACTCCCGTAAGGAGCACCGCCGTGGACTTCGGACTCGTCCTCCAGACCGACCCGCCCGCCTCCGCCGTGGTGGACCTGATGCGCCGCGCCGAGCGCTCCGGTTTCCGTTACGGCTGGACCTTCGACTCCGCCGTGCTGTGGCAGGAGCCCTTCGTCATCCACAGCCGGATCCTCGACCACACCGAGCGGCTGATCGTAGGCCCCATGGTCACCAACCCCTCCACCCGCACGCCCGAGGTCACGGCGTCCACGTTCGCCACGCTCAACGACATGTACGGCAACCGCACGGTGTGCGGCATCGGTCGCGGCGACTCGGCGATGCGCGTGGCCGGGCGGAAGCCCAACACCCTCGCCAGACTCCGCGAGTCCATGCGCGTCATCCGTGACCTCGCCGAGGGCCGCGAGGCGGACGTGGGTGGCACGACGCTGAAGCTGCCCTGGGTGCGGGACGGCAGGCTGCCCGTCTGGATGGCCGCGTACGGCCCCAAGGCGCTCGCCCTGGCCGGGCAGGAGGCCGACGGCTTCATCCTCCAGCTCGCCGACCCCTTCCTCACCGAGTGGATGGTCAAGGCCGTACGGAAGGCCGCCGCCGACGCCGGGCGCGACCCCGGTTCCCTCACCATCTGCGTCGCCGCGCCCGCCTACGTGGGCGACGACCTGGCGCACGCCCGGGACCAGTGCCGCTGGTTCGGCGGCATGGTCGGCAACCACGTGGCCGACCTCGTCGAGCGCTACGGCGCCCACTCGGGCCTGGTCCCGGAGGCCCTCACGGCGTACATCGAGCAGCGCCAGGGGTACGACTACAGCCACCACGGCCGCGCCGGGAACCCCTCCACGGACTTCGTGCCCGACGAGATCGTGGACCGCTTCTGCCTGCTCGGCCCGGTGGCCGCCCACCGCGAGCGCCTGGAGGGGCTGCGGGAGCTGGGCGTGGACCAGTTCGCGGTGTACGCGATGCACGACGCGAAGGAGGCGACCATCGACGCGTACGGCGAGCACATCGTCCCGGCGCTGACCTGACGAGCCGTCCGGTCCCGCGCCCGTCCCCGCCCGGGCCGCCCCGGCCCGGACCGGACCGACGGCTACGGCACCCGCGCCGTCCACTCCGGCGAGGAGAACTTGGTCCGGGCCAGCTCCTCGGCGCGGGCCATCTCCTCCGGGGTGACCGAGCCGTCGGCCAGGCCGTAGCGGTCGCGGAAGGAGGCCACCATGCGCTCGATGACGGCGTCGCGCGGCAGGCCCGTCTGGCGGCGCAGGGGGTCGACGCGCTTCTTGGCCGACTTCGTGCCCTTGTCGGAGAGCTTCTCCTTGCCGATGCGGAGCACGTCGAGCATCTTGTCGGCGTCGATGTCGTAGGCCATGGTCACGTGGTGCAGCACCGCGCCGTCGCCGGAGACGACGCGCTTCTGGGCGGCGCCCGCGATCTTGCCCGCCTCGGTGGCGATGTCGTTGAGGGGCTGGTACCAGGCCTTGACGCCCATGCCCTCCAGGGCGCCGAGGACCCAGTCGTCGAGGTAGGCGTAGCTGTCGGCGAAGGACAGGCCCTGCACGAGGGCGTCCGGCACGCACAGCGAGTAGGTGATGGTGTTGCCGGGCTCGATGAACATGGCGCCGCCGCCGCTGATCCGCCGGACGACGGTCATGCCGTGGCGTTCCGCGCCCTCCGGGTCGACCTCGTTGCGCAGGGACTGGAAGCTGCCGATGACCACCGCGGGCGCGCCCCACTCCCACACCCGCAGCGTCGGCGGGCGGCGGCCGGCCGCGACCTCGGTCGTCAGCACCTCGTCCAGGGCCATGTGCAGGGCCGGGGACTGCGGGCCGTCGTGGACGAGTTGCCAGTCGTAGTGATGCCAGTCGGTGGCCTGGGCCAGCGCGCGGCGGACCGCGATGCCCACGGCCTCGGCGGAGAAGCCGAACATCACCGTGCCCTCGGGCAGCGCCGCGTCGATGCGCGCGGCGAGCTGCGGGGCGGGCATGTCGGCAGGGGCGCCCTCCAGGGCGCGGTTGATGTCGAGGAGCGCCTCGTCGGGCTCCAGGAAGAAGTCACCGGCCACCCGGACGTGGCGCAGCGCGCCGTCCTCGACCTCCAGGTCCACGACGACGAGCTTTCCGCCCGGAACCTTGTATTCGCCGTGCACGGCCGCGTCCTCCCGCTCGCTCTTTCCCGTCGGCCACCCGGCCGACCGGCGGAATCAACCGTAACTCCACCGCAGGCCGTCCCCTCCCCGGGCGGTCCGCGATCCCGCTCCGCGCGTGCGGCGGTATTGCGCGGCGGCTCGGTGATCTGCCTTCCTAGAGGTCATGTTCACGACGCGGCCCACGCTCCAGGGCACCTTCGGCATGGTCTCCTCGACGCACTGGCTCGCCTCGCAGTCGGCGATGGCCGTGCTGGAGGGCGGGGGCAACGCCTTCGACGCGGCGGTCGCGGCGGGGTTCGTCCTCCAGGTGGTCGAGCCGCACATGAACGGGCCCGCGGGCGAGGTGCCCGCCGTGTTCGCCCCGGCGGGCGGCCCGGTGCGGGTGCTCTGCGGGCAGGGGCCCGCCCCGGCGGGGGCGAGCATCGCGCACTACACCTCGCTCGGGCTGTCCCTCGTCCCCGGCACCGGCCCCCTGGCGGCCGCGGTGCCGGGCGCGTTCGACGCCTGGGCGCTGCTCCTGCGCGACCACGGCACCAGATCGCTCGCCGACGTCCTGTCGTACGCCATCGGGTACGCGGAGCACGGCCACCCGCCCGTCGGCGCGGTGACCCGGACCGTGCGGGCCGTGAGGAGCTGTTCGCCACGGAGTGGACGGCGTCGGCCGAGGTGTACCTGCCCGGCGGGCGCCCGCCCGCCCCCGGCCGCCTTTTCCGCAACCCGGCGCTCGCCGCCACCTGGCGCCGTCTCCTCGCCGAGGCCGACGCGGCGGGCGGCGGCCGGGAGCGGCGCATCGACGCGGCCCGCCGTGCCTGGCGCGAGGGGTTCGTCGCCGAGGCCCTGGTACGGGCCGCCGCCCGGCCCACCCTGGACTCCTCCGGCGAGCGGCACGCGGCCCCGCTCACCGGTGACGACCTCGCGGGGTTCCGGGCCCGTTACGAGGACCCGGTCACGTACGACTGGAACGGCTGGACCGTCTGCAAGGCGGGCCCCTGGTCCCAGGGCCCGGTCCTCCTCCAGCAGCTCGCCCTGCTGAACGGCGGCCTGCCGGAGTACGGCACGGCGGACTACGTCCACACGCTGATCGAGGGCGGCAAGCTCGCCATGGCCGACCGCGAGGCCTGGTACGGGGACGCGTCCGACGTGCCCCTCCACGGCCACCACGGCCTTCTCTCGGACGACTACAACGCCGCCCGCCGCAAGCTGATCGACGACACCGCCTCGTACGAGCTGCGCCCCGGCAGCCCCTCGGGTCGTGACCCCCGCCTCCCCCGCCATGTGCTGGAGGGCGCGGCCGTCCCGGACGTGCCGCTCCTCCTGGCGGGCGCGGGCGAGCCGACCGTCACGACCGGCGACGAGCCTCCCGTCGGCCCCGACGGGGTGACCCGGGGCGACACCTGCCACCTCGACGTCGTCGACCGCTGGGGCAACATGATCTCCGCGACGCCCAGCGGCGGCTGGCTCCAGTCGAACCCGGTGGTCCCGGAGCTCGGCTTCCCCCTCGGCACGCGACTCCAGATGACCTGGCTCGAACCCGGGCTGCCCAATTCCCTCACTCCCGGACGCAGACCGCGGACGACCCTGACCCCGTCCCTCGCGCTGCGCGGCGGCGAGCCCGTGCTGGCCTTCGGCACGCCCGGCGGGGACCAGCAGGACCAGTGGCAGCTGCACTTCTTCCTCGGCGTGGCGCTGCGCCCGCGGTGGCGGGGCGGGCCCGACCTCCAGGGCGCGATCGACGCGCCCAACTGGCACCAGGACTCCTTCCCCGGCTCCTTCCACCCGCGCACCATGCGGCCCGGCTCCGTCACCGTGGAGGAACGGATCGGCGGGAGCGTCGTCGAGGAGCTGCGGCGCCGCGGCCACGACGTGACCGTGGGCCCGCCCTGGTCGGAGGGGCGGCTGTGCGCGGTGGCGCGCGACCCGGAGACGGGTGTGCTGGCGGCGGCCGCCAATCCGCGCGGGATGCAGGGGTACGCGGTGGGCCGCTGAGAGCGGTGGGCCGCTGAGAAGGGCGCTGCCGACGGCGAGGACGGCCGTTCGGACAGCCGTCCCGTTCAGACAGCCGTCCCGTTCAGACAGCCGCCAGACAGCCGTTCACCTGAGCGTCATGGTGTGGCCATCACCACGCCTCCGATTGTCGGTGGGGCGTGGTTCGATGGACATATGATCGTTGACTTTCTCGCAGGTGACCTGAACAACGTCGAGGAGGCGGTCCGCAAGGCGGCCGCCGCCGAGATCATGCCGCGTTTCCGGCAGCTCGCCGCGGACGAGATCGTCGAGAAGAACGGCCCGCACGACCTGGTGACCGTCGCCGACCGGCTCGCCGAGGAGCACCTGACCGCCTCGCTCACGGCTCTGCTGCCCGGCTCCGTCGTCGTCGGCGAGGAGGCCGTGCACGCCGACCCGGGCATCCTCGACGCGCTGCGTGGCGATGCCCCCGTCTGGATAGTGGACCCGGTGGACGGCACCCGGCAGTTCGTGCACGGGGACCCCGGCTTCACCACCCTCGTGTGCCTGGCCCACCGGGGCGAGCTGCTCGCCTCCTGGACGTACGCGCCCGCCCTGGAGCTGATGGCCGTCGCCCGCCGCGGCCAGGGCGCCGTGCTCAACGGCGTCCCGCTGCACGCCGGCTCGCCCGGGCCCGGCAAGGTCCTGGAAGTGGCCACCTCGCACGACGACTTCACCGACGACGAGCAGAAGCGCGTCCTGGCGGCGCTGCGCACGGAGGGTGTGGCGCCGCGCCTGTGCGGCTCGGCCGGTCTGGAGTACCTGAACGTGGCGCGCGGGCTCGTCGACGCGGTCGCCTTCTCGTGGGAGAACGCCTGGGACCACGCGGCCGGGCTGCTGCTGGTGGCCGAGGCGGGCGGGGCGAGCGGCACCGTCGCGGGCGAGCCGTTCCGGATAGCGGGCGGCAACGCCCTGCCGTTCGCCGCCGCGCGGGACGAGGTGACGGTCCGGCATATCCTGGGGCTGCTGGCGTCCGCCGGCTGATCCACGGGACGAGGGGAGTGGCGCCCGGTGCCAACCACCATGCTCGACGCGGTCGTCGTAGGTGCCGGGCCCAACGGGCTGACCGCCGCCGCCGAACTGGCCCGCCGCGGTCTCGCCGTCGAGGTGTTCGAGGCGGCGGACGGGATCGGTGGCGGCACGCGCACCGAGGAGCTCACCCTCCCCGGCTTCCGGCACGACCCGTGCTCCGCCGTGCATCCGCTGGCGGTGGGCTCCCCCGCCTTCACACGGATGCCGCTGGCCCGCCACGGCCTGGAGTGGATCCATCCCGAGCTGCCGATGGTGCACCCGTTCCCCGACGGGGACGCCGCCGTGCTGTCCCACAGCGTGGGCGAGACGGCACAGTCGCTGGGGGCGCGTGACGCCGGGGCGTACCGGCGGCTGGTCGCGCCCTTCCACGGCCGGTGGGACACGGTGGCCTCCGACTTCCTGCGCACGGCGTGGCTGGGGCTGCCGAGCGACCCGGTGCTCTACGCGCGTTTCGGCCTGTTCGCCGCGCAGCCCGCGGCGCTGCTGACACGCCGCTTCCAGGACGCGAAGGCCCGCGGGCTGTTCGCGGGGCTCGCGGCGCACGGCATCGCCCCGCTGTCCGGTTTCGGCACGGGGGGCATGGCGCTGCTCTTCGCGCTGGCCGCGCACGCGGGCGGCTGGCCGGTGCCGCGCGGCGGCTCCCAGGCGATCGCCGACGCCCTCGCCTCGTACATGCGCGCCCACGGCGGGACGCTGCACACGGGCTTCGAGGTCAAACGGCTGGACGAGCTGCCGCCCGCCCGCGCGTACGTCTTCGACACCTCACCGACCGCCCTCGCGCGCATCGCCGGGCTCGGCAACGCGTACGAGCACTTCCGCTACGGGCCCTCCGTCTTCAAGATCGACTACGCGCTGAGCGGCCCCGTGCCGTGGACCTCGGAGGCCGCCCGCCGGGCCGGCACGGTGCACATCGGGCCGACGTACGGGGAGATCGACGCGGCGCTCGGCGCGGCGCTCCGGGGCGACGACCCCGCCGTGCCCTTCCTCATCACCGCGCAGCCCAGCATCGTCGACCCCACGCGGGCGCCGGAGGGCAAGCACACGTTCTGGGTGTACGGGCATGTGCCGAACGGCTGGGAGGGCGACGCCACGGAGGTGATCGAGCGCCAGATCGAGCGGTTCGCCCCCGGCTTCCGCGACCTGGTGCTGGCGCGGGCGACGGCGGGGCCGCCGCAGATGGCCGCGCGGAACGCGAACTACGTCGGCGGGGACATCGCCACCGGATCCGTGGCGGGCCTGCGGCTGCTGATCCGGCCGAAGCTCGCGCGGGTGCCCTACGCGACGGCGCGGCCGAACGTCTTCCTGTGTTCCTCGGCCACGCCGCCGGGGCCCGGTGTGCACGGGATGTCCGGGCACCACGCGGCACGGGCGGTGTGGCGGCGGCTCAGGGCACGCCGGTAGCCCGCCCTCCCTCAGCCCTTTTCGCGAGGTCAGTCCTTTTTCACGAGGTCAGTCCTTTTTCGTGAGGTCCGGCCAGACCGCCAGGAGCTCCTTCAGCTCGGCGAGGACCTCCGTGCGTACGGTCACCGTGTCCGTCCCCAGGAAGCCGAACATGCGGTCGATCACCGCGTTCCCGGGGTCGGCGACGGCGTAGGTGAGGTGGGGCAGCGCGATCATGTCGCCCTCCTGCTCCACCGGGACCTCGGCGGAGGTCCGCAGCGCCCGGTGCCCGCTCACCGTGAACGGGATGTGCTGCGCGAGCGCCTGCTCCAACGTCAGGAGGCCGGGGGCCGGCTCGGGCTTGCGGCGGCCGAAGAGCCCCCGCTTGGGCTCGGGCGGCGCGAGCGGGTGTCCCGGCACGGGGAAGCCGTTCTTCAGGAGCTCGGCCGCGTCCTCGTCGGACAGGCCCGCGCCGCCGCCCACGGTGGTGATGAGCGCCTTCCGGCAGGTCTCGACGGTGATGCCGCGGCGGGTCAGCGCATGCGGCGCGTTCTCCTGGGTGACGATGCCGATCAGCAGATGCTCCGGGCCGATCCACGGGTGCTTCAGCTCACGGGCCTGCGCCTGGGCCTGTACGACCGCCATCCGCGCGTTCAGCGAGAACCGCTCGAACATTCTGCCTACCTCCTGAGGTGCCGTCACGGGGCCGGGCCGGAAGCCCGGTCCCGCGCACGTCAACCTACATGGACGTGGGAACGGCCGGTCCCGTCGGTCACCTCGGCGGGACGAGGTCGAAGTAGCGGTCGAGGACGGCCCGGTCCCCCGTCACGTCGAGCCGGTCGGCGGGGACGCGCCGCCAGAGGAAGAGGGCGAGGTCCGACGCGGTGCCCGCCAGCTCGACGTCGCTGTCCGCGCCGTCCCGGCCCCGCTCCTGGCCCTGGCCCCGGCCCCGGGTGAGGCGGACGTCGTCGCCGTCGAAGTGGACGGTCCAGTCGCCGTCCCCGTCCGTCTGCCGGAACCGGAACCGCTCGCCCGCGGCCGGCGGGGCCTGCCGCCAGGCCCGCCGGGCGGGGGCCATCACCTCGAAGGTCTGGGCGACGGCGTCCGCTGCGAGCTCGGGGGCGAGCGGCCGGGGATCGCCGGTGGCGTTGTCGGCGTCCCAGCGGTGGACGGCCGTCTCGATGGTCTGTATGCGCGCCCAGAACCCGACGGTCGCGTCGGCTCCCCACGCCCACACCGGCTTGGCCGTGTCGGCCGTTCCGAGCGCCTCCTCCAGCCCGGCGGCTCCCGCCGCGAACCAGTCGGCCATGCCTGACGGGAGCGGCCCGGTGTTCGGCGCCCGGTCCGGCTCCGGCCAGCCGTCGTGCTCCGCCGGGACTCCGAGGCCGGGGTGATCGAGGGACGGCTTCGCGTCCTCGGGCGGCGCGCCGACGCCGTGGGCGACGACGGCGGTGACGAAGCGGTGGACGGTGCCGAGGTGCAGGGCGAGGTCGGCGACCGACCACTCGGGGCAGGTGGGCACCGTGGGAGCCGGCCGCCCTGCTCCTCGGCGGAGCAGGGCTTCGAAGGCTGCGGCTTCACTGCGGAAGTGCGGCAGGGGGTCCATGGTCCCCCTTTCCCCCTTCCGGCTGGTGCCGAACCGGGCTGCCGCCCCCCCGGGGGGTCTGGGCGCCTGCTGGGGTGCCGCTTGCGCTTGGCAGCGCGGCTGCGGGCTGTCTTCGGCCTGCGCCTACCGGGGTGCCACTTGCGCTCGGCGCGCGGCCACCGGTTGTACGTGGCTGGTCGCGCAGTTCCCCGCGCCCCTATCGAG
>NZ_JAINFC010000889.1 GCF_020740835.1 Streptomyces sp. UNOC14_S4 | reverse complement strand
GCCCAGCCCCAGCAGGCCCCACAGCCGCGGACGCAGGGTGACCTCCCCGCCGAACGCCGACACGTCGCCGACGCCGAGGAGCGACAGCCCGAAGCGCGCCGAGATCCGGGTGAGCAGGCCGACGACCAGCAGGGTGAGCGCCAGGGCCGCCGCGAGCCGTGTCGCGTGGTGCCATGGCCGGGTGCCGGCCGGGGAGCGTACGGCGGTGACGAAGCCCGCGGCGAGCAGCGCGGCCGCCGCCAGGACCACCAGCAGCCAGGCCCGGTCGTCCTGCTGGGAGAGCGAGGCGTAGTTCACGGTGGCCGTGCCATTCCGTACGCGCAGCACCGCGGCCAGCGCCTGGGGCACGGGCAGCCCGATCGAGTCCGGTACCCGGCCGTCCCAGGCGCCGCCCAGGCCGACGCCGAAGGCGAGCCAGGCGAGGTTGGGCAGCCCCAGCAGCAGGACGGCCAGGGTCCGGTCCCGGTGGCCGTGCGTGCACAGCACCACCAGCCCGACGAGCAGCCCGACCGCCACATAGGCCAGCAGCACCGCCACCATCGCGAACGCGGCGGGCCGGACCGCGTCCTGGAAGCGCAGCAGCCGTGACGGCAGCGGTGTCCCGCGCGACACCGCGACGGCCACGGCGAGCAGCACCAGCAGCCACAGCAGCCCGAACCCGAGCGTGGGCACGGCCGCCGCGCGGAAGCCCACGGTGGGTGTCGCGCCCAGGGCCGCGCCGATCTCGTCGAGGACCGAGCTGCCGAGCTCGATGCGGAACGTGTGCCGGGCGGCGCGCGTGAGGAGCGCGAGCGCGACCAGCCACAGGACGGCCGTACGGGCGACCCTGGCGAGCAGTTCGCCGCCGCGGGCCACCGCGTGGTGCCGCAGCGGCCGCAGGAACACCGCGGCGACGGCCAGGGCACCCGCCAGGGTCACGGACAGCGGTACGACGTCCAGGTGCGCCCCCGTACGGCCGAAGGCCCCGGCGCCGCCCGACAGTTCCACCGAACCGCCGACGGCGGTGACCATCGTGGCGGCGACGACGGCGGGGAAGGCGCCGCCCGGCAGCCCGTTCGCCCCGGCGGCCCACAGCCCCAGGGCGGCCACGACGGCCATGGCCGCCATCCCGGCGGCGACCGCCGCGAGTGCCTCGCCCCAGGTCCGTACGGGGTGCCGCGCGGCGGTCCTCGGTGGCTGGCTCACACGCTGGCTCACACGGCCTCCGGCAGCGGCGTCGGTCGGGATGTGTCGGGGTGTGTCGGGGTGTACGGGCCGGGAGCCCGGAAGGCCAACGTACGCCCGGACGCCCCGCGCCACCTGTCGGGCGCGCCCCTCGGGGTCCGGCTTCCGTTTGCGGGGCGCGCGGGTCTGCGACACAGAATGAACCACGGTGCGAACCGTCCGGAACAGGACGGTCGGGCCGTTCAGGACAGGACGGTCAGGAGCCGTTCAGAACAGGACGGTCAGGAACCGTCCCCACCGGAGGAGAAGGGCCCGTGTCGTCCGAACCACCGTCAGGCAACCGCCCCACCGGCCCGCCGTCCGGCCCTCTGGCCGGGCAGGGGTCGGGTCAGGGGGCGGCCGG
>NZ_JAINFC010000888.1 GCF_020740835.1 Streptomyces sp. UNOC14_S4 | reverse complement strand
CGCCTGAGCCGGGGGAGCCGCCTGAGCCGGGGGAGCCGCCTGAGCCGGGGGAGCCGCCTGAGCAGCCGCGGGGGCCGCCTGCGTACCGCCCGCCACCGCGGCCCGCGCGGCCGCGGGCCCGGAGAGCCCGGCGGGAACGCCGTGGGCGGCGTCGGGCCCCGGCGCGTACCCGGCGGACAGGCCGCCGCCCGCGACCGGCGCACCGCCGCCCGCGAAACCGCCTGCCAGGGCACCGCGCTCCAGCTTCTCCAGCCGCGCCTGCATGGATCGCTCGTCGTCGAACGCGGCGGGCAGCAGCACCCGCGCGCAGATCAGCTCGAGCTGGAGCCGCGGCGAGGTCGCGCCACGCATCTCGGTCAGCCCCGCGTTGACCAGGTCGGCGGCCCGGCTGAGCTCGGCGGAGCCGAAGACGGAGGCCTGGGCCTGCATACGCTCCACGACATCCGCGGGGGCGTCGATCAGGCCCTTCTCCACGGCGTCCGGCACCGCGGCGAGGATCACGAGGTCGCGCAGGCGCTCCAGCAGGTCAGCGACGAAGCGGCGGGGGTCGTTGCCGCCCTCGATGACGCGGTCCACGACCTCGAACGCGGCGGCGCCGTCGTTCGCCGCGAAGGCCTCCACCACGGCGTCCAGCAGCGAGCCGTCCGTGTAGCCGAGGAGCGACGTCGCCATGGCGTATGTCACACCGTCCTCGGCGGCGCCGGCGAGGAGCTGGTCCATGACGGACATCGAGTCACGCACGGAACCGGCGCCCGCCCGCACCACCAGCGGCAGCACGCCCTCCTCGACGGGGATCTGCTCGTGGGCGCACACCTCGCCGAGGTAGTCCCGCAGAGTGCCGGGCGGGACGAGCCGGAACGGGTAGTGGTGCGTACGCGACCGGATCGTCCCGATGACCTTCTCGGGCTCCGTGGTCGCGAAGATGAACTTGAGGTGCTCCGGCGGCTCCTCGACCACCTTCAGCAGGGCGTTGAAGCCCGCCGAGGTGACCATGTGGGCCTCGTCGATGATGTAGATCTTGTAGCGGCTGGAGGCGGGGCCGAAGAAGGCCTTCTCGCGCAGCTCACGAGCGTCGTCCACACCACCGTGGGAAGCGGCGTCGATCTCGATGACGTCGATCGAGCCGCGGCCGTTGCGCGCGAGATCCTGGCAGGACTGGCACTCGCCGCAGGGCGTGGGCGTGGGGCCCTGCTCACAGTTCAGACAGCGGGCGAGGATGCGCGCGCTGGTCGTCTTGCCGCAGCCGCGCGGCCCGCTGAACAGATACGCGTGATTGACCCTGTTGTTCCGCAGCGCCTGCTGCAACGGGGTGGTGACATGCTCCTGCCCGATGACCTCGGCGAAGGACTCGGGGCGGTAACGGCGGTAGAGCGCGAGGGACGACACACCTACGACGATATCGGGCCCCACTGACAAGTGGCCTCGATCACAGATCCCGCCCGGACCGACACCCGCGGGCCACCCCGGCGAAACGCCCCGCACAGCCCCAGGAAACGCAAGGGCCCCCCACGCACCCGCCAGAGCCCACCTACCCTTGCTGCCTTCCGGCCCTGGGGGAGTTCAGTGAGAT
>NZ_JAINFC010000887.1 GCF_020740835.1 Streptomyces sp. UNOC14_S4 | reverse complement strand
CTCGTCCGGGACCTGGACGACCAGGTCACCGGCCGTCCAGACCGCGTAGTCGGCGGGCGCGCCCGGGACCAGGACGCCCGCGTCGTCGCGGCCGATGGCCCGCCAGCCGCCGCGGGTGTGCGCGGTGAAGGCGGCGCGGACGGAGATCCGGTGCTCGGGGGTGCGGTGGAAGGCGGCGGCGCGCACGGTGCCCCACGGGTCGAGCGGGGTGACCGGGCTGTCGGAGCCGAGCGCGAGCGGCACCCCGGCGCGGAGCAGGGCGGCGTACGGATTGAGGGTGCGGGCCCGCTCGGCGCCGAGGCGCTGCGCGTACATCGCGTCGTCGCCGCCCCACGCGGCGTCGAACGCGGGCTGGACGGAGGCGGTGAGCGCGAATTCGGCGAAGGCCGCGATGTGTTCGGGGGTGAGCATCTCGGCGTGCTCGACGCGGTGCCGGGCGGCGCGGACGGCGGCGAGCCCGAGCTTGTCGGCCACCATCCGCACACCGTCGACGACAGCGGTCAGCGCGGCGTCGCCGATGGCGTGGAAGCCCGCCTGGATGCCCGCCTCGGTGCAGGCCGCGACGTGGGCGGCGACGGCGGCCGCGTCGAGGTGAGCGGTGCCGGTGTGGTCCGCGTGCGGGCCGTCCGCGTAGGGCCGGTGGAGGCAGGCCGTGTGCGAGCCGAGGGAGCCGTCCACGAAGAGGTCACCGGCCGCGCCGTGCGCGCCGAGCTCGCGGATGCGGTCGGCCCCGTCGGCGGAGGTGAGGGCTTCGGCCCAGTAGCCGACGACGCGGGGGCCGGGGCGCTCGGCGGCCAGTGCCAGCAGGCCCGTGAAGTCGTCGGCGCTGGAGATCAGCGGCCCGGCGCACTCGTGCACGGAGCCGACGCCGAGGGAGGCGGCGCGGTCGAGCGCCGCCGCCTGGGCCTCGGCGCGCTGCGCCGGGGTGACGCTGTCGTGCGCGGTGACGCGCACGGCGTGGTGCGCGTCGCCGGTCAGCGGCCCGTCCTGCTGGAACCCGGACAGGCCCGAGGCGTGCGGCACGAGGTCGAGGAGGGCCGTGGTGACGACGGCCGAGTGGACGTCGACCCGCGTGAGGTAGAGCGGACGCCCGCCGGTGGCCTCGTCCAGCTCGCGGCGGGACGGCGGCCTGCGCTCGGGCCAGGCACTGGCGTCCCAGCCGTGGCCGAGCAGCACCCGGTCGGCGGGGCGCGCGGCCGCGTGGGCCCGCACCCGGTCCAGGGCCTCGGCCAGGGTGCGGGCCCCGGTGAGGTCGAGGCCGGTCAGGGTGAGACCGGTGGCGGTGGTGTGCACGTGCGCGTCGGTGAACGCGGGCGTGACCAGCGCGCCGTCGAGGTCGACCACCTCGTCCACACCGTCGGCGAACGAATCGGCGGCCCCTTCGGAGCCGACCCAGGCGACACCGCCGCGCTCGACGACCATCGCAGTGGCGAACGGGTCGGCGGGGCTGTGCACGGTGCCGTTGCGCAGCAGGGTGGTGCGGGTCTCGTTGCTCATGCCCCACAGTCTGCCGCGCCGTTGCGCTGCGCTCGCCCAGGGGTGCGGCTTCCGCCGTATGCCGCCCTGCGGGCG
>NZ_JAINFC010000886.1 GCF_020740835.1 Streptomyces sp. UNOC14_S4 | reverse complement strand
CTCCAGAGGGGGCGGGCTGGGGGAGGCCGCTCTCGGGAGTGGACGGGACCGTGGGAGCGTCGGTGCCCGGGGCGCGGGCGGTACGTGAGGCAGCTTGCCCGCTGTCACGATCCACAATGCCGCCGCCATCAAGATTTTCCGATGTTTTCGGCGCCTCTGCTGTCGGGGCCTCACCGGGCGGGTCGAACCGGCCGGTGAGCGCCCCGCCAAGGACCTCGCCAAGCGGCTCACCATGCGACCCGCCGAGCGTCTCGCCAAGCGATCCGTCCAGGAGTGCTTCGGCCGCGGCCAGTGCGCGGTCGGCGGGCAGCCGCGCGGCCTCGCTGCCGTGCACCCGGTTGAGCACGAGTCCTGCCAGCGGCATCCGCTCCGCGGCCAGCCGCTCGACGAAGTAGGCGGCCTCCCGCAGCGCGTCCCGTTCCGGCGCGGCGACCACCAGGAAGGCCGTACCGGGCGCCTGGAGCAGCCGATAGGTGGCGTCCGCCCGGGTGCGGAACCCGCCGAACATGGTGTCCATGGCGGCCACGAACGTCTGGACGTCGCGCAGCAGCTGCGCCCCCATCAGCTTGTTGAGCGGTCCGCTCATCACCGACATGCCGACACCCAGGAACTTCATCCCGGCCCTGCCGCCGATTTTCGCCGGCGCCATCAGCACCTTGATGAACTTCCCGTCGAGGAAGGAGCCCAGGCGGCCCGGGGCGTCCAGGAAGTCGAGCGCCGAACGGCTCGGCGGGGTGTCGACGACGATCAGGTCCCACTCGTCCCGCGCGCGCAGCTGCCCGAGCTTCTCCATCGCCATGTACTCCTGCGTACCGGCGAAACCGGCCGACAGGGACTGATAGAAGGGGTTCTCCAGGATGGCCCTGGCCCGCTCCTCGTCCGCGTGCGCCTCGACTATCTCGTCGAACGTCCGCTTCATGTCGAGCATCATGGCGTACAGCTCGCCGCCGGACGACGTGTCGATCCCGGGGACCCGGCGGGGCACGTTGTCGAGTTCCTCGATGCCCATCGACTGCGCGAGCCTGCGGGCCGGGTCGATGGTGAGCACGACGACCTTCCGGCCGCGCTCGGCGGCCCGCAGCCCCAGTGCCGCCGCTGTCGTCGTCTTGCCGACGCCTCCGGAGCCGCAGCACACCACGATGCGGGTGCGCGGGTTGTCGAGGAGGGGGTCCACGTCCAGCACGGACGCCGTGTCCAGGCTCACTCGTCAGACTCCTTGCTTCCGCAGTTCGCGCGCCATGCGGTAGAGGCCCGCCAGGTCCACACCGTCGCCGAGCAGCTCCAGTTCGTACGTGGGGAGACCGAGTCCTGATATCTCCCTGTGGCCGCGGCGCTCCAGGGCGAGGCGCTCGGTGTGCTCGCGTGCCTGGGCCACGAGCGGGTCGACCAGCCGCTCGGCGAGCCCGGGGTGACGTGTGCCGCCGAAGCCCGTGCGGTCCAGCGCGTGCGACAGCGTGCGGGCGACGGCGGCGCGGCTGCCGTTCGCGGCGACCTCCACGTCGGTCTCGTCCAGGACCTCCGGGCGCACCATGTTGATGACGACGCCGCCGACGGGCAGCTGGGCGGACCGGAGCTCCGCGATGC
>NZ_JAINFC010000885.1 GCF_020740835.1 Streptomyces sp. UNOC14_S4 | reverse complement strand
GGGAGGCGCGGTGGCGGGAGGCGCGGTGGCGGACGTGGGCTCGGGCGCCTCCTCCTCCAGCACCTCGCCGCCGAAGTTCTTCAGCAGCGCTTCGAGACCGCCGTCGAATCCCTGGCCCACCGCGGCGAACCGCCAGACGTCCTTCATATAGAAGTCGCCGAGCATCACCGCGCGTTCGGTGCTGAATTCGGAACCGGTGAAGGAGTAGCGGGCGACTTCCTCACCACCGGCCACGATGCGGAGATACCCGGGGCCGATCTGCGACATCTGACCGTCGCCGTCGACCGTGGCCGTGAAGCTCAGCTTCTGGATCTGCGAGGGAATCCGGTCCAGGGTGACACGGAAGGATTCCGTGTCACCGGCCTGGGCACCGAGTTGCGCGATGGCGCCCTCGGGCGACTGCGGCTGGTTGAAGAAGACGAAGTACCGGTCGTCGGAGAGCCGCTCCTGGGCGTCGAGGCCGAAGCAGCTGATGTCGAGGGTCAGGCCGGGGCCGGCGATCTGTACGCCCACGTACAGATCGGTCCCTGCCGTCAGATCACTGATCCTGGCCTTGTGGCCGCGCTGGAATTCCCTGGCCATGCGTAACGACCGTCCCCCATCCGGACTGCGATGAATACGTTGCGTCAGGCTAACGGCTCGGCCGGGGTCTTCCGGCTCCGGGCCGTTCCCGCCCGGCCGGAAATGCCCACGGCGGCGCGTCGCGGCGCTATTCGCTCCGGGCCGCGGGAAGGTGCGGCAGCCGGTCCACGGAGACCACGCCTTCGAGGTATCCGCGGGCGCGTTCGGTCCGTGGATACGCCTCCAGGAGCCGCCAGAACCCGGGCCCGTGCCCGGGGACGAGGAGGTGCGCCAGCTCGTGGAGCAGCACGTAGTCCACGACGTATTCGGGCATGCCCTGGAGACGGTGCGAGAGACGGATGCTGCCCTCGGCCGGGGTGCAGGAGCCCCAGCGGGTGTTCTGGTTGGTCACCCAGCGGACCGAGTCGGGGCGGGCCCGGCCGTCCAGATACTGCTCGGAGAGCCGCCGCGCACGCTCGGAGAGCTCCGCGTCGCCGAGCATCCTTTTGCTCTCCTGGGCCGCGAGCTTGTCGAGCATCACGGCCACCCAGCGCCGCTCCTCCGCCTCCGACATCCGGGCGGGGATCAGCACGACCGTCCGGTCGCCCTCCCGGTAGGCGGTGACCGTTCTGCGGCGCCGTGCGCTCCGTCTGACCTCGACCGCGTCGCTCCCCGGACCGCGGGTGAGCGGGCTCGGGGCGGTGCGCTGTGGTCGTGCGGCACTGTGCAGAGGATCGACGGGCACGCCCCGACGTTACCCGGTGGCGGCGCGTGGAGTCCCGCCCATCGCTCCTTGTCGGGGGAAACGGGGCCGGGAGTCCCCGATTTGTACGACTATTACCCGCTGCCTGTGGACAACCGCGCACGGCGCCGGGCCCGGAGGCCCATTCTGAAGGCCGACGGAGGGGGAGGACCATGCGGAACGTCGTGCGGGAGGCCGCGCGGAGGGTCGCGCCGGAGGATGTGCGAGAAGACGCGAGGAGGGACGCGGGGCGCGCTGCGGGGAAGAGCGCGGCCTCCCGC
>NZ_JAINFC010000884.1 GCF_020740835.1 Streptomyces sp. UNOC14_S4 | reverse complement strand
CCGCACCCCCGACCGCCCCCGTGCGGCTGACCAAGGTCACGCTCACCAAGGAGGCCCCGACCGTCTCCCTCGCCAAGCAGGGCGGCACCGGGGGCGCCCTGCGCGTCAACCTCAACTGGCAGATGCGCCAGCAGGCGAAGGGCTGGGCCCAGCGGCTCGGCATGGCCCTCCAGCCCGGCCTGGACCTCGACCTCGGTGCCCTGTGGGAGCTCAAGGACGGCCGGAAGGGTGTCGTCCAGGCCCTCGGGAACTCCTTCGGCGCCCTCCACCAGCCGCCGTACCTCCACCTCGACGGCGACGACCGCACCGGCGCGTCCGCGGCGGGCGAGAACCTGACCGTCAACCTCGACCACACCGCCGATTTCCGGCGCATCCTCGTCTTCGTGACGATCTACGAGGGCGCCGCCAGCTTCGCGGGCCTCCACGCCACCGTCACGCTCCAGCCGCAGCACGGCGCGCCCGTCGAGTTCTTCCTCGACGAGTGCACCGTGGCCTCCAACGTCTGCGCGCTCGCCCTCCTCACCAACGAGGGCGGCGACCTCGTCGTCCAGCGCGAGGCCCGCTACCTGGTGCCCGACCGGGGCGTCAGCCCACAGCGCACGCTCGACCGCGCGTACGGCTGGGGCATGAACTGGACGCCCGGCCGCAAATAACCGTGCTCGTAACCATGCTCGGCGCGCTCAGGGCGTGGCCTCCGGGCGGGCGTACGTCCGTCCCTTCCAGGCCGCGCCCCGGCCCCGGTAGTGCTGTACCGCGGAATCCACGGTCATCAGTACGTACAGCAGGGCCGTGAACGGCAGCAGCGGGGCGAGCGCGGGGGACTGCCGGTAGTAGCGCAGCATCGGCACGTACGTACCGGCCATCACCGCCCACGCGGCCGCGCCGACCGCGAGCAGTACGCCGTTCCCCGCCACCGCGCCCGCCACCACGGCGACCGGCGGCGCGAGGTAGACCACCGCCAGCCCGGCGATCGTCCCGGCCAGCAGCAGCGGGTTGTGCCGCAGCTGGGCGTACGCGCTGCGCGAGACCATCCGCCACAGGGGAGCGAGGCCCGGGTACGGGCGGACGCTGTCCACCCGGTCGGCGAGCCCCAGCCAGATCCGGCCGCCGCCGCTGCCGCTGTACCGCCGCACCGCCCGCGCCAGCGACACGTCGTCGATCACCGCCTGCCGGATGCACTCCGGCACCCCGGCCCGTTCGGCGGCCTCGGCGCGCAGCAGCACGCAGCCGCCCGCGGCCGCCGCCGTCCGCCCGGACGGGCGGTTGATCCAGCGGAACGGATACAGCTGCGCGAAGAAGTAGACGAACGCCGGGACGACCAGCCGCTCCCAGAAGCTCGCCACCCGCAGCCGGGCCATCTGCGACACGAGGTCCAGCCCGCCCGACCGCGCCGCCGCCACCAGTTCCCGCAGGCTGTCCGGCGCGTGCGCGATGTCCGCGTCGGTCAGCAGGAAGTACTCCGCGTCCGTACGCCGTTCCCCGCCACCGCGCCCGCCACCACGGCGACCGGCGGCGCGAGGTAGACCACCGCCAGCCCGGCGATCGTCCCGGCCAGCAGCAGCGGGTTGTGCCGCAGCTGGGCGTACGCGCTGCG
>NZ_JAINFC010000883.1 GCF_020740835.1 Streptomyces sp. UNOC14_S4 | reverse complement strand
GAACGCACCCCACCTCGTCGCCCTCGTGCGAGCCGGAGCCCGCTTCGAACGCGGTCACCTCGTTGAACGACCCGAGCCCGCTGCTGCATGAACAACCCGCCGATCCACAGGATTTGACAATTGCTCCAGTTCCCGTCGTCGAGGAGCCTCCCAGCCCGCCCCTTGGTGACCGTGGTGAACACCACGCCGTCCCGGTCCCGCCCGTGCATGTGACGCTCGAGCGCTTCCAGAACATGCGGAGGGATGGGCACCTCCCGTCGGCTCCTCGAGCTCTTGGGGTACTCCTTGATCCCCGACTTCGTGTTGACCTCGACGACGAAGAGACGTGAGCGCTGCCAGTCGATCCGGTGTCCGTGGAGCCCAGACAGCTCGCCCCAGCGCAAGCCGGTGTAGAAGCCGAGCAGGACCATGGTCCGCCAGGGATCGACGAGCTGGTCGAGGATGGCCTGCGCCTGCCCGAGGGTGAACCACTGCGGGGGCTTCTCCGCGATGGTCGGCAGGTCGATACGCCGGCAGGGCGATACAGCGATCAGGTCCTCGTCGACTGCGGCGCGCATGATCGACTTGGTGAGGTTGTACGCACGGTGAATCGCCGAGACGCCCTTGTCGTCCTTCACCAGCTTGCTGATCCATGCCTGCATGTCCATGCGGGCTATGGCCTGTATCTCCCAGTCCGCCCAGTGCGGCATGACGTGGGTCTTGATGCTCGAGGCATCTCCCCGACGAGTGTGAGGTTCGACGACTCGAGCCTCCCACCACCGGTCGTGCCAGTCCCTGAACTTGATCTCGCCAGCGCGCGGGTCACGCAAGACACCGCGAGCAAATTTCATCTCGAGGTCGGCTGCCCAAGCCTTGGCCTGCGTCTTAAGAGGAAAGGATTCTGTGAACCGGTCGCCACCCGGATTCCGGACGGTGGCCTGCCACTTTCCAGACTTCAGCTTGCGAAGGTACGCCATGATCTCTTTCAGGAGGGCAATTCAGGAAAACTTGAGATTGAAAATGCGCGAACAGCCTGCAGCTCAAGCAGCGCGACGCTTGGGCAGGCCGACCGTGCGGCGCTTAATGAGCGCTTCGACATCGGCGCTCGGGATCCGCACCCGCGAGCGTTCGACACCGGTCCGAAGGTCGACAATGGACAGTTCACCGGAAGCGACAAACCGGTAGACCGTGCGACGGCTCACGTCAAGAAGCCCAGCCACGGTCGGCACGGACAGAAGTCGGTCACTCATGCTTCGTACTCCTCATAGCGCTGCAAATTTGCCGCCGCTGCGGGAGTGACTCGAGATCGGGTTCGCGGAACTCATAGACGTTCCACGAGCCGTTACGCAGCCGGCACTCTCAAACTGGGCAGCTCTACGCCCGCGCCGAAGCCACCGCCAAGTAGTCAGCGCGAACAACACTCAGTTTGTTGAGGAGGACCGGTTTGGTTAACCGGAGGTTTGCCGCTATAAGCAGGAGCCCGCAAGCGTGGCCCTGTCGGCGACGGTCGAACTCTGACCCTTTGACGGCGTGTCAATACTGACCCATTTGTGGATCTTCATCTCATTCTGGCCTTGCTGATCAAGGTCAGGAGGAAAGGGTGATCCTCGTGGAAGACTG
>NZ_JAINFC010000882.1 GCF_020740835.1 Streptomyces sp. UNOC14_S4 | reverse complement strand
CCCCGGCGCAGCGCGACCCGTTCTTCGACAACGCGAAGTATCTGGCGATCGTGCTGGTCGCCCTGGGGCACGCGTGGGAGCCGCTCACGCACGGCGGACGCGCCGCGACGGCGCTCTATCTGACCGTGTACGCGTTCCACATGCCCGCGTTCATCGTGATCTCCGGCTACTTCTCGCGGGGCTTCGACATGAGCCCCGCGAAGGTCAAGCGGCTGGTCACGGGGGTCCTCGTGCCGTACCTGATCTTCCAGGTGGCGTATGTGTACTTCCAGCACTGGGCGGAGGACGACGCCCCGCCGGAGCCGCTGTCGCTGCTGAACCCCTGGTACCTCAACTGGTTCCTGGCCGCGCTCTTCCTCTGGCGGCTGACCACGCCGATCTGGAAGCTGATCCGGTGGCCCGTCCCCGTGGCGTTCGCGATCGCGGTCGTGGCCGCGCTGACGCCGGGCATCGGGGTCGACTTCGATCTCCAGCGCGTGCTGCAGTTCCTGCCGTTCTTCGTGCTGGGCCTGCACATGAAGGCGGAGCACTTCCACGCGGTGCGGAAGCGCTGGGTACGGATCGCGGCGGTGCCGGTGTTCGCGGGCGCGATCGCGTTCGCGTACTGGGTGGCGCCCCGGATGGACGAGTCGTGGCTCTACCACAACTCGGCCGTCCAGGACCTGCACGCGCCGCTGTGGTCGGCGCCGGTGATGACGCTGGCGATGTCCGGCTGCGCCGCCGTGCTCACCGCCTGCTTCTTCGCCTGGGTCCCGCGCCGCGCGGTGTGGTTCACGACACTGGGCGCGGGGACCCTGTACGGCTTTCTGCTGCACGGCTTCCTGATCAAGCTCTCCCGGTGGCAGGAGTGGTACGACGCGTACGGCTGGATCCGTGAGCCGGTGGGCCAGGTCGTGGTGACGGTGATCGCGGCCGCGGTGATGACGGCGCTGTGCACGGCGCCGGTACGGCGGGTCTTCCGCTTCGTGGTGGAGCCGCGGATGGAGTGGGCGTTCCGCAAGCGGTAGGCCCTACGCCTCCGGCAGTCCGAGGAGGCCGCGCATGTGGGCGTACTTCCGGCGGAGCCGTTCGCGGGTGGCGGGGTCGAGGGCGGCGGCCCGCTCCGGGTCGCTGTTGTGCGCGAGGTCCGCGGCCTTGACCAGCAGCGCGCCGGGGGTGGCCAGGACGCGGGCCGCGTATGCCTCGGGCGGCTCGCCCGCGCGCTTGGTCAGCGCCAGGATGATGTCTTTGGTCCGCCGCGAGAGATCGGCTTCTTCCAGCCATTCGCGAGTGACGGCACCGTCCTCGACGGCGTCGTGCAGCCACGCGGCGGCGATCTGGTGATCGTCGCCGCCGTGCGTGGTGACGTGCGCCGCTACGGCGGCGAGGTGTTCTGTGTAGGGGCGCCCGGCTTTGTCTGTTTGGGTGGCGTGGGCGTGCCGGGCGAATTCCTCGACGGTGGTGAGGGGGATGGGCATGTCGTGCGGCTCCTGTGCTTGTCGGTGCGCCTACCGGGGTGGGTGGTGAGCTTGGTGCGCGACTGCGGGCCGGTGGGGGCTTGTCGCGCAGTTCCCCGCGCCCCTGAAAGACCCCCTGCGGGGGTCCAGGGGCGCAGCCCTGGTCGGGGTCGAGGGC
>NZ_JAINFC010000881.1 GCF_020740835.1 Streptomyces sp. UNOC14_S4 | reverse complement strand
GGCGCGGGCACACGGGAGGGGAACCGGAAGCCGGCACCTGCGGATTCGTCGGCAGCGTAGGGCGAGTCGATGGCATGTACACGCCTTGCAGATGACGGGAGCGGGAACGGACGTCGAGCGGAACGCGACTCCGCGGGCGGCGGCACCTGTGGGGCGGTGAGAGCCGGAGGCGCGTGGCATCCGGAGGAGAGGGGGATGGGGAGGCGATCGACGCCCGGAGACGTGCGGTTTCCGGGGGCGAGTGACGCTCGGAGGTGTGTGGTTTCCAGAGGTGAGTGACGCGCGGAGGCGCGGAGGCGTACAGGAGCACCCGGCGGCCGGGCGCCTGCCGGTGCGGTGCGTGTCAGGCGGCGGGCAGGCCCAGCAGCGTCCGTGCGACGTGCTGCGGAGTCTGGTCCCGCTCGCGGGCGAGCGCTATGACCGCGCGGCAGGCGAGTTCGTTCACGCCGAAGCACAGTGCCTCGGGCGAGACCCAGCGGGCCGCTTCCGCACTGCCCTCGTGGTCGTCCTCGGCACAGGCCGCCACGTAGGTGGCAGCCGCCTCGAAGAGGTTCCGCCCACGCCCCGTGAGCGGTGCCACAGGCGGTCGCCCGTCTTCCCCGATGCGCTTGCGGAGCCTGCCGAACACGCGGATCACCTGCCCCCGTGAGTCGATTGCCCTGCGGTCGTTCAAGTGTGCCCGGCCCTCGCGGAGTTGAACCTACGACGAACGGAGGGGCGACCGTCGAGTGAAGCGTTACGACGGACTCGTTCCAGGGCCGGGAGACAAGGACCGGCACCCGGCCGGGGCATCAGGCGATCAGGACCTCGGGCCCTCAGGCCGCCTCGGCCGGCCGGAGGCCCTCGGAGTCACGGACGGCGAGTGCCAGATAGCGGTCGTCCTCGTCGGTGTAGGAGACGAGACGCCATCCGCTGCGGGCCAACAGGGGCCTGAGCATGGGCTCGGCACGCTCGTCGTCGGGTGTCACCTGACGGCCGTGGCGCGCGGCGAGCGCCGCCCTGCCGACGGGGTGGAAGAGCGCGAGACGACCGCCGGGCCGTACGACACGGGCCAGTTCACGGAAATCCGACTCCACGTCCGCCAGGTGCGAGATGAGTCCCGCGGCGAACACCGCGTCGAGCGCGCCGTCACGGATCGGCAGCCGGGCGACGTCCGCCAGGGCCAGACCGCCGTCGCGGTCCCGGCCCGCCCGTACGGCCGCGGCGAGCATGGCGGGTGTGACGTCGCATCCGAGCACGATCCCGTCCGCGCCCACCGCCGCGCGCAGGGCGGGCAGAGCACGGCCCGTGCCGCAGCCCGCGTCCAGGACCGCGTCACCGCGACGCAGCCCGAGGTCGGCGACGGCAGCCGCGTACGCGGGTCCGTCGTCGGGGAAACGGGCGTCCCAGGTGTCGGCCCGCGCGGTGAAGAACTCCTTCACCCGGGCAGGGTCGTCGCTCACGTATGCGCTCCCTCGTGATGTTCCTCGCGCGGCGCGGGCGGACGGCGGGCTAAGCCTTGATCCACCGAACTGATTCCGTCGCGTCGGTCTGATCGCGGTCCGGCTGATCGTGGGTCTGCGGCTGTTGTCTGGACGTGCCGTACTCGCTGGTCTGCCCAGCTTTTCCACGAATTC
>NZ_JAINFC010000880.1 GCF_020740835.1 Streptomyces sp. UNOC14_S4 | reverse complement strand
CCACGGCAGGCGCCGCGACGACCGCCGGGGCCGGAGCCGCAGCCGCGGGCTGCGCGTAGGCGACCGCCGGGGCCGGGGCGACGGGCGTCGTGGCACCGGCCTCCGCGCCGCCACCACGCGCCGCGATGAGCTCCGCGAGCGCCCGCGGGGTCCCCGTCTCCTCGAAGAGTTCCCGCATGGACACCTTGACCCGGTGCTCCTGCTCCAGTTCGCGCAGCACGCTGATCATCTGGAGCGAGTCCGCGCCGAGGTCGAAGAAGGAGGTGTCACCGGTGATGTCGGCGGGGTCGTGGCTGAGATGCCTGGCGGTGAGCTCCACGATGTGCCGGAGGACCCGCTCGACCGCTGCCTCGTGCTGTACCACTACGGTTCCCTTTCGTACGGATGTGCCGGACCGGACAGCCGTCGGCTCCGGTCCCGTCCAGTAGTCCTTGTGCTGGAAGCGGTAGCCGGGCAGCGGGATCCTGCGCCCGCCGGTGCCCGCCACGAGCGTCCGCCAGTCGAGCTCCACGCCCGCGCAGTGCAGTTCCGCGACCGCCGACCACAGCGCGTCGAGCCCCGCGCCGCGCCGGAGCGTGGGCACGGCCCGTACGTCCGGCAGGGCACGGCGGGCCAGTCCGCTGAGGGTGGTGTGCGGGCCGATCTCGATCAGGGTCTCGACCGCGTTCCCGACCGCGTTCTCGGCGAGGGCGTCCGCGGCGGCGACACCGCGCAGCGCCTCGTCGAAGCGCACCGGTTCACGGGTGTGGCGTACGAGGTAGTCGGCGTCGGGGGTCCAGCCGGGAGCGCGGACCCGCCCGTCGAGCCCACTGGCGAAGGGGACGGTGACCGGCCGGAACGCCACGCCGCCGAGCACCGCCCGCAGGGGCTCCAGCACCGGTGCCGTCAGGACGGTGTGGAAGGCGCGGTCCACGGGCAGCCGCTCGCCCCGGATGCCGCGTTCCTCCAGCAGGGCGCTCAGCTTCTCGACGGCGGTGACGGGACCGGCGAGGACGTGGCTCCGTTCGCCGTTGGCGACGGCGACCTCGATGCCGGGGACGTCGGCGGCCAGTGCCTCGGCCGTGCCGCGGTCGACAGGCACGGCGACCATCCCGCCCTCGGCGCAGTACAGCCGCATCAGCCGTCCGCGTTCGGCGGTCAGGCGCAGGCCGTCCTCCAGGGACAGCGCCCCGGCCGCGTACAGCGCCGCGTACTCCCCCACGCTGTGCCCCGCGACGGCCGCGGGCGTCACCCCGGCGTCCCGCCACAGGCGGACGAGCGCGCACTGGAGGGCGAACAGGGCGGGCTGCGCGGTGTCGGTGGGCCATACCTCCGGCACGGCACCTTCCGTTTCCGTGCCGAGCAGCCCGCCGAGGAGCGTCCCGCCGTGGAGCTCGCGGTAGTGGCGTTCGCAGGTGTCGAGGACCTCGCGTACGGCCGGGAAGCGTGCGTACAGCGGGCGCGCCATGCCGGGGTACGGGCTGGCCTGACCGGTGAACAGGAAGCCCGTGCGCACGGCCGCGTCGCGGGGCGGCGTGCCCGTGGTGACCGTGGCGGGGCGGGCGCCCGCCAGCCAGGATCCCAGGGCGTCGGCGAGCGCGGCGGGAGTGGTGCCGCGGGCGGCGAGCCGCTGCCGTCC
>NZ_JAINFC010000088.1 GCF_020740835.1 Streptomyces sp. UNOC14_S4 | reverse complement strand
GCCCGGGCGGTACCGGCGGGGGCCGGGGCCGTGGCGGACGGCCGGGCAGGAAGCGGTTCATCGACTACCCGCGCGAGGGCAAGAGCGGGTTCCGGCGCTGGCTGCCGTCCTGGAAGCTCACGCTGGGCATGTGCTTCGGCTTCATCGGGCTGATCCTCGGCACGGTGGGCATCGCGCTCGCGGTGGTGCAGGTGCCGAGCGAGCAGAAGGCGGCGGCCGTCCAGAAGAACGTCTACTACTGGGCGGACGGCAAGCAGATGGTCGTCGCGGGCGGCGGCAACCTCAACCGTCAGATCGTGCCGATCTCCAAGATTCCCCGGTCGATGCAGGACGCCGTCATCTCGGCCGAGAACGCCAGTTTCCGCAAGGACTGGGGCGTCGACCCGATGGGTATCCTGCGCGCGGTCGTCAAGATGGCGCAGGGCGGTGAGACCCAGAGCGGTTCGACCATCACCCAGCAGTTCGTGAAGAACACCTACCTGAGCCAGGAGCAGACGCTCAAGCGCAAGGCCACGGAGCTGCTGATCTCGATAAAGGTCGGTGCCACCAAGGACAAGGACGACATCCTCGCGGGCTACCTCAACACCGCCTACTACGGGCGTGGCGCGTACGGCATCCAGGCGGCGGCACGGGCGTACTACGACAAGGACTGCGCCAATCTGACGCCCAGTGAGGGTGCTTTCCTCGCGGCGGCGCTGAACGGGCCGAACCTCTACGACCCGTCCGGCGGCCAGGGCGCGGCGGCGACACCGGAGAAGAACACCAAGCGGGCCACGGACCGCTGGGAGTGGACGCTGCGGCGTGAGGTCGAGGTCGGCCACATGCAGGCGGCCGAGCGCGACGAATGGGTCAAGAAGGGCTTCCCGATGCCCCAGAAGCCCAAGCCCGCGACCAACAGGGCGGGCCAGATCGGCTATCTCACCGACCTGGCCGACAACTACGTCGTCGCGCACTCCGGCATCAGCAAGAGCCAGCTGGACCGCGGCGGCTTCCAGATCCACACGACCTTCGACCGTGACAAGGTCGCCGCCCTCGCCAAGGCGGTCGAGGACGTGCGCAAGGCCAACCTCAAGCCCGACGTGCGCGAGGTCGACAAGTTCGTGCAGTTCGGCGGCGCCTCCGTGGAGCCGAAGACCGGCAAGATCGTCGCCATCTACGGTGGCGAGAACGCGCTGGAGCACTACAACAACAACGCCGACTACACCGGCGCGCAGGTCGGCTCGACGTTCAAGCCGTTCGTGCTCGCCGCGGCGATGGCCCATGGCAAGCGGGACCCCGGCCTCGGCGCCGAGCAGAGCGACAGCCAGCGCACCATCGTGTCGCCGGAGAGCATCTACAACGGCAACAACAAGCTGACGCTGCGGACGTACGACGGCAAGGTCTGGCACGACAACGACGGCAGCGAGTGGCACCAGGCGAACGACGGTGACGAGGACAGAGGGCCGATCACCCTCCGCACCGCCATGCAGTTCTCGGTGAACACGCCGTACATCCAGCTCGGCATGGACGTCGGCACCGACCTGGTCAGGGAGGCCGCGCTGAAGGCGGGCCTGGACAAGGACCAGCTCGCCTCCGCCACCCCGACCTTCTCCCTCGGCACCTCGGCGCCCAGCGCCATCCGGCTCGCGGGCGCCTACGCGACCTTCGCCGCGAGCGGCAAGCAGATCGACCCGTACTCGGTCGAGAAGGTGGAGAAGGACGGCAAGAACGTCTTCCAGCACGAGCTGAAGAGCCAGCTGGCGTTCTCGCCGAACGTGGCCAACAACGTCACCGACGTGCTGAAGACCGTCGTCGAGGCGGGCACCGGTACGTCCGCGCAGCTCGGCGACCGTCCCGTGGCGGGCAAGACGGGTACGACCGACGGCAACCGGTCGGCCTGGTTCGCCGGGTACACCCCCCAGCTGTCGACCTCGATCGGTATGTTCCGCATCGACCCCAACGCCAAGAAGCAGGAGTTCCTCTCCATGCGCGGCGTGGGCGGCAAGGCGACCATCCACGGCGCGTCGTTCCCGGCGGACATCTGGGCCGACTACATGGGCAAGGCGCTCAAGGGAACACCGGTCGAGCAGTTCCCGGTCGCGGAGCCGCTCGGCCAGAAGGTCTACGGCGAGGGCGCCAGCCCCGCGCCCAGCGCGGCCCCGTCCACCCAGCCCTCCACGTCGCCGTCGGCCTCCTCCTCGGCCTCGCCGTCGAAGTCCCCCTCCCCCAGTCCGTCGACGAGCAAGAGCTGCCTGCCGGGTGACCGCCACTGCCACCAGGGCGGCAACGGCGGCGCGTCGGGCGGGCCCGGTGACATCGGCGGCGCCACCGGCGATCCCGGTGACACACCGAGTCCGTCGGACCCCAACCGCGGCAGGCCCGGTGGCCTGTTCGGCGGGTGGCGCGGCTGAGCCGCACCGTCGGCGTTCCCGGCCGACCTGCCTGACCTGTCCGCCCCGAGGGCCGTCCCGCGTTCGCGTGAGACGGCCCTCGGGGTTATCCACAGGCTCCGACGGCTTCCGGCCGCGTACGGCAGGATTGAGCACATGAGGAGCGAGCGGGACGATCAGCCTGTACGGCCCACCGTCGAGGACGAGGTGGCCGCCGCCGGCAGCGAGCTCATCGGCGGGCCCATGGGACGGCGCGCGCTGACGGGCACCGGCTGGTGGACACCCGTCCGGGTGATCGCGCTCGTGGCGATCGGGATGTTCGCCCTCGGCATGGTGCAGAAGCTTCCGTGCTACGACTACGGCTGGTTCTTCGGCGCCACCACGCAGTACACCCACGCCTGTTACTCCGACATCCCGCACCTGTACAGCGGCCGTGGCTTCGACGCCGGTCTCGTGCCGTACTTCGACCGGATTCCCCAGTCGCTCTCCGGCGGCATGGACTATCTGGAGTATCCGGTCCTCACCGGACTGTTCATGCAGGTCGCCGCCTGGCTCACCCCCGGCGGGGGCACCCTGCAGCACCGCGAGCAGCTCAACTGGATGGTCAACGCGGGCATGCTGATGGCCTGCGCGGCGGTCATCGTGGTGTGCTCCGCCCGTACGCACCGGCGGCGTCCGTGGGACGCCCTGCTGATCGCGCTCGCCCCGGCCTTCGCCCTGACCGCCACGGTCAACTGGGATCTCTTCGCGGTCGCGCTCACCGCCGCCGCGATGCTGATGTGGTCACGCGGCCGGACGGTCCTGGCGGGTCTGCTGATCGGCCTGGCCGCGGCGGCCAAGCTCTATCCGGTGCTGCTGCTGGGGCCGCTGCTCGTGCTGTGCTGGCGCGCGGGGCGTCTGCGGGCGTTCGGCTCGGCGGCCCTGTCGGCGGCCGCGGCCTGGCTGGTGGTGAACCTGCCGGTCATGATCACGCATGACGCGAGCGGCTTCCACATCCGCGAGGGCTGGGCGAAGTTCTACACCTTCAGCCAGGAGCGGCCGGTCGACTTCGGCTCGATCTGGCTGCTGATCTCCCAGCGCACGGGGAATCCGCTGGAGAACGCCAACACCTATGTCACGCTGCTGATGATCCTGGGCTGCCTGGCGATAGGGGCCCTGGCGCTCTACGCCCCGAGGCGCCCGCGCTTCGCGCAGCTCGCCTTCCTGATCGTCGCGCTCTTCGTCCTCACCAACAAGGTCTACTCGCCGCAGTACGTGCTGTGGCTCATCCCGCTGGCGGCGCTGGCGCGCCCCAAGTGGCGGGACTTCCTCATCTGGCAGGGATGCGAGGTGCTGTACTTCCTCGGCATCTGGATGTACCTGGCCTACACCGGCAGCGGTGACAAGCACCAGGGCCTGCCCACGGAGGGCTATCAACTGGCCATCGCCGTCCACCTGCTGGGGACGCTCTACCTGTGCGCGGTCGTCGTGCGCGACATCCTCCTGCCCGAGCGGGATGTCGTCCGGCGCGACGGCTCGGACGACCCCTCGGGCGGCGTGCTGGACGGGGCGCCGGACATATTCACCCTCGGCTCCGCGGGCCGTTCCCGGCACACGGAGCCCTCCGACGTCACCTATGTCCAATGGGGCCGGTCGGGGACAGCGGGCCGCCCGCAGTAAGGGCGGCTCCTCCGGCCCCGTACCCAGGGGGGTGGATCAGTGGTCGAGCAGACGGTCGAACTGGGTGGTGGTGTTGCGCAGGTGGGCGAGCAGCTCGTCGCCCACCTGCGGCGGGGTCACGTCGCCCGGCACGAAGAGGATCGAGACCTGCATGTGCGGGGGCTCCGCGAACCAGCGCTGCTTGCCCGCCCAGACGAACGGCGAGAGGTTGCGGTTCATGGTGGCGAGGCCGGCGCGGGCCGCGCCCTTGGCGCGTGGCATCACGCCGTGCAGCTTCTTCGGCGCCTCCAGGCCGACGCCGTGCGAGGTGCCGCCCGCCACGACGACGAGGTAGCCGTCGCCGGTGGCCCGCTGCTGGCGGTAGCCGAAGCGGTCGCCCTTGGCCACGGGCGTGACGTCCAGGACCGCGCCGCGGTACTGGGTGGCGTCGTGGTCGCCGAGCCACAGCCGGGTGCCGATCCGGGCGCGGAAGCGGGTCTGCGGGTACTGCTGCTGGAGCCGCCCGAGCTCGTCGGCCTTGAGGTGGCTGACGAACATGGTGTGCAGGGGCAGCCGGGCGTTGCGGAGCCGCTCCATCCAGTCGGCGACCTCCGCGACCGCGTCGGTGCCGTCCGTGCGGTCCAGCGGCAGGTGGATCGCGAAGCCCTCCAGGCGCACGTCCTCGATGGCGGCGTGCAGCTTGGGGAGGTCCTCCTCGCTGATGCCGTGCCGCTTCATGCTGCTCATGACCTCGATGACGACGCGGGCGCCGACCAGGCCGCGCACCCCTTCGACCGAGGAGACGGACCGTATGGCCCGGTCGGGCAGCGGCACCGGCTCCTCGCCCAGCCGGAAGGGGGTGAGCACCAGCAGGTCACCGCCGAAGAAGTCCTTGATGCGGGCCGCTTCGTAGGTCGTGCCCACGGCGAGGATGTCCGAGCCGAAGCGCGTCGCCTCGTCGGCGAGCCGCTCGTGGCCGAAGCCGTAGCCGTTGCCCTTGCAGACCGGGACGATGCCCGGGAACTGCTGGATTACGGACTGCTGGTGTGCCCGCCAACGCGCGGTGTCGACGTAGAGCGTGAGCGCCATGGCCGGTCCCGGAGCCTTTCCGTGTGCCTGTTGCTGGGTGAGCTGGATGGGGTGGAGAAGGGGGCCGCGGCCCGCCTGAGGGCAGGGCCGCGGGGTGGTGCGAAGGGGTCAGCGGCGGTTCATGTACATGTCGAGTGCCTTGTGGAGCAGCTTGTTGAGCGGGAAGTCCCACTCGCCGAGGTACTCGGCCGCCTGCCCGCCCGTGCCGACCTTGAACTGGATGAGGCCGAAGAGGTGGTCGCTCTCGTCGAGCGAGTCGCCGATGCCGCGCAGGTCGTAGACGTGCGCGCCCAGCGCGTAGGCGTCGCGCAGCATCCGCCACTGCATCGCGTTCGACGGACGGACCTCGCGCTTGTGGTTGGCGGAGGCGCCGTACGAGTACCAGACGTGCCCGCCGACGATCAGCATGGTGGCGGCGGCGACGGCCTCGCCCTCGTGCACCGCGAAGTACAGCCGCATGCGGTTGGGGTCCTCGGTGTTGAGGGCCGTCCACATGCGCTGGAAGTAGCTCAGCGGGCGCGGGCGGAACTTGTCGCGCTCGGCGGTGATCTCGTACAGGTGCTGCCAGGTGGGCAGGTCCTCGTAGCCGCCCTGGACGACCTCGACGCCGGCCTTCTCGGCCTTCTTGATGTTGCGGCGCCACAGCTGGTTGAAGCCCTTGTGGACGTCCTCCAGGGAGCGGTTCGACAGCGGCACCTGGTAGACGTAGCGCGGCTGCACGTCGCCGAAGCCCGCGCCGCCGTCCTCGCCCTGCTGCCAGCCCATGCGGCGCAGCTGGTCGGCGACCTCGAAGGCACGCGGCTCGATGAAGGTGGCCTCGACGTCGCGGAGGCGCTTGACGTCGGGGTCGGCGATGCCGGTCTTGATGGCGTTGGCGTCCCAGCGCCGGATGATCACCGGCGGGCCCATCTTCACGGAGAAGGCGCCCTGCTGCTTCAGGTGCTGCAGCATCGGCCGCAGCCAGTCCTCCAGGTTCGGGGAGAACCAGTTGATGACCGGGCCCTCGGGGAGGTAGGCCAGATAGCGCTTGATCTTGGGCAGCTGGCGGTAGAGCACCAGGCCCACGCCGACGAGCTGGCCGTTCCTGTCGAACCAGCCCAGGCTCTCCGAGCGCCACTCGGCCTTCACATCGGCCCACGCCGGCACCTGCATGTGACTGGCCGCGGGCAGGCTCTGGATGTATGCCAGATGCTGCTCTCGGCTGATTGTCCTCAGGGTCAGGCTCATGCGGGGCGCTCCTCGGCAGGTGTGTCCCCAGGGTCGGGGCTCCGGCTCTCGCGCCGAAGCCTACTGCGACAGAGGAGCGCCCCGTCTGGGCGTACCCGCCGCTACCCGATCACACCGCCGAAGGGCCCGCCGTGTGCCATGCCGAGGAAGAAGCCCAGGGCGGAGGCGCCGAGCCCGATGATCAGCAGGAAGCGCTCGCCCGTGGTGGCCGATATGAACTGGCCCCAGGCGCCCGTGACGATGCCCACGAGGCCGCTCCAGGAGCTGAGCAGGTGCAGATGGTCGAATGCCGAGCTGATGAGGGCGATGGCGCCGAGCACGACGGTCACCGCAGCGAAGGTGTTCTCGACGGGATGGGACTTGCCGTCGCTGTTGAGGGCGGCATTGAGCAGAGCCCGTGGGCCGCGGGGCTGTCGAGCTGCCTGTGTCATGGGGCTACCTCCTGAAGGCAGGCGGCGCGGGGTGGCGCCGGTCACACCCGAGGTGTCCAGATTGCGGTGCCGGACCGCTGGATTTCAACCGGAAGCCGGAGAGCAGGTACTCTGTACGGTCTGCACCGGTGTCTGCCCAGACCTGGCTTCGGGCCCGGGGGCGACCCTGGGACATCCCGGCGGCCATTCCGATGGCCACAGTGTCACTGCTGAGTGCCACTGTCAGGGCCGCTGTCAGTGTCTGCCGATACCGTTGCTCACGCATTACGACCCTCCTGCCACGGAACGACCGTGGCCGCTGAGTCCAAAGGAGGTGGGTTCCACATGCGTCACTACGAGGTGATGGTCATCCTCGACCCCGATCTGGAGGAGCGCGCTGTCTCCCCGCTGATCGAGAACTTCCTGTCCGTCGTCCGTGAGGGCAACGGCAAGGTCGAGAAGGTCGACACCTGGGGCCGTCGTCGTCTCGCTTACGAGATCAAGAAGAAGCCCGAGGGCATCTACTCGGTCATCGACCTGCAGGCCACGCCTGAGGTCGTCAAGGAGCTCGACCGCCAGATGAACCTGAACGAGTCGGTCCTCCGGACCAAGGTCCTCCGCCCCGAGACCCACTGAACCCCAGCGGTTCAGAGGTAATCGGGCTGCGTAACGAGTAGCAAGCAGCCAGCAGCACACCCGCCGAGAGGTTCACCCATGGCAGGCGAGACCGTCATCACGGTCGTCGGCAATCTCGTCGACGACCCCGAGCTGCGCTTCACCCCGTCCGGTGCGGCGGTCGCGAAGTTCCGCGTCGCGTCCACTCCCCGCACCTTCGACCGCCAGACCAACGAGTGGAAGGACGGCGAAAGCCTCTTCCTCACGTGCTCGGTGTGGCGGCAGGCGGCGGAGAACGTCGCCGAGTCGCTCCAGCGCGGCATGCGCGTCATCGTGCAGGGCCGTCTGAAGCAGCGGTCCTACGAGGACCGCGAGGGCGTCAAGCGCACGGTCTACGAGCTCGACGTCGAAGAGGTCGGCGCCAGCCTGCGGAGCGCCACGGCGAAGGTCACCAAGACCATGGGCCGTGGTGGCCAGGGCGGTGGCTCCGGCAACTCCGGCGGCTACTCGGACGAGCCGCCCTTCTAGGCCCTTTCCAGGGCCCGGGTCCGTACGGACCCGAGGGCGATTCCACCAAACTTCTTGATCACACAGGAGAGAGACAATGGCGAAGCCCCCGCCGCGCAAGCCCAAGAAGAAGGTCTGCGCTTTCTGCAAGGACAAGACCGCGTACGTGGACTACAAGGACACGAACATGCTGCGGAAGTTCATTTCCGACCGCGGCAAGATCCGTGCCCGTCGCGTGACCGGCAACTGCACCCAGCACCAGCGTGACGTCGCCACGGCCGTGAAGAACAGCCGTGAGATGGCGCTGCTGCCCTACACGTCCTCCGCGCGATAAGGGAAGGGTGACCGAAACATGAAGATCATCCTCACCCACGAGGTCTCCGGCCTCGGCACCGCCGGTGACGTCGTCGACGTGAAGCCCGGCTTCGCCCGCAACTACCTGGTCCCGCGCGGCTTCGCCATCGCGTGGACCAAGGGCGGCGAGAAGGACGTGGCGCAGATCCGCCGCGCCCGCAAGCTGCACGAGATCGCCACGGTCGAGCAGGCCAACCAGGTCAAGGCTCAGCTGGAGGGCCTGAAGGTCCGCCTGGCCGTCCGCGCCGGCGAGGCCGGTCGTCTCTTCGGTTCCGTGACCCAGGCCGACGTCGCTTCCGCGATCGAGGCTTCGGGTGGCGCGAAGGTCGACAAGCGTCGCGTCGAGCTCGGTTCGCCGATCAAGACCCTGGGCGCGCACCAGGTGTCCGTGCGTCTGCACGCCGACGTCGTCGCCAAGCTGGGCGTCGAGGTCATCGCTGCCTGATCGCTCTGCGACCAGTAGCGTGAGAAGGGCCGCATCCCTGAGGGGGTGCGGCCCTTCCGCCGTTCCGGGGGCTCCTGGGCAGACGGCGGCAGTTTCCGGCCAGGAGGCCCTGGCGTCCCGCTTCGGGCCGTACGGCTCCTGTGCGGCTCCTGCGGCTCCTGTGCGGCTCCTGCGGCTCCTGCGCTCCTGTGGTGCTTCTGTGGGCTTCTGCGCGGCCTCAGGCCCGTACGGCGCCCGTGACGAGCCAGTGGCCGGAGCGGGTGCGCAGCCACAGACCGAGCATGCGCACCGTCATCATCAGCGCCATCGCCCACCACAGGGCCGTCAGCCCGCCGCCGAGGGCGGGGACGAGCAGGGCGACGGGCGCGAAGACGGCGAGCACCACGATCATGGCCCAGGCGAGGTAAGGGCCATCCCCGGCGCCCATCAGGACGCCGTCCAGGATGAAGACGACGCCCGCGACGGGCTGGGTGAGGGCCACGATCAGCAGGGTGGGCAGCAGGGCGTCCCGTACGGAGCCGTCCGAGGTGAACATCGGGATGAAGGCCGGCCGCGCGGCCACCACCAGCAACCCCAGCACCACGCCGGACGCGATGCCCCACTGCACCATGCGGCGGCAGGCCGCGCGGGCGCCCGCGACGTCGCCCGCGCCCAGGCAGCGGCCGATGATCGCCTGTCCGGCGATGGCGATGGCGTCCAGCGCGAAGGCCAGCAGGCTCCACAGGGTCAGCACGATCTGGTGGGCGGCGATCTCGGCGTCGCCGAGCCGGGCCGCGACCGCCGTGGCGATCATGAGGACGGCGCGCAGCGAGAGCGTACGGACGAGCAGGGGCGCCCCGGCCTGGGCGCAGGCCCTGATGCCCGCCGCGTCGGGGCGCAGGGAGGCGCCGTGCCGCCGCGCGCCGCGGACGACGACGGCGAGGTAGACGGCGGCCATCCCGTACTGGGCGATGACCGTGCCCCAGGCGGAGCCCGCGATGCCGAGGCCGACGCCGTAGACGAGCCCGACGTTGAGCGTGGCGTTGGCGGCGAAGCCGCCGACGGCGACGTACAGGGGCGTGCGGGTGTCCTGGAGGCCGCGCAGCACTCCGGTGGCGGCGAGCACGACGAGCATGGCCGGGATGCCGAGCGCGCTGACGCGCAGGTAGGTGGTGGCGTACGGGGCGGCCGTCGGGGAGGCGCCGAAGAGCTCGACGACCGCCCGCGCGGCGGGCAGGGTGACGGCTATGACGCCGAGGCCTATGAGGAGGGCGAGCCAGACGCCGTCCATGCCCTGGCGGATGGCGGCCTGGAGGTCGCCCGCGCCGACGCGGCGCGCGACGGCCGCGGTGGTCGCGTAGGCGAGGAAGACGAAGACGCTGACGGCCGTGGACAGCAGGGCGGCGGCGACCCCGAGCCCGGCGAGCTGGGGGGTGCCGAGGTGGCCGACGATGGCGCTGTCGGCCATCACGAAGAGGGGCTCCGCGACGAGGGCGCCGAAGGCGGGCACGGCCAGCGCGACGATCTCGCGGTCGTGCCCGCGGCCGTGCTCGCGGTCGCGTCCGCGGGGGTGGCGCGCGGCACGTGCGGAGGACTGACTCATGCTCTCAACCTAATCTTCCACAGGTAATCACTGCAACTGCTTAGTGACCCTTACAACAGTCCGGTCGGGGAGATCTTCTCTGCGGCGTTTGTCGCGATCTTGGCCCGAGCGGGAAAGTTTTTCTCCTCAACAGCCGGTGGATGGCGAAACCGCAGGTCAAAGCGGTGGGCTGCGGGGGACTGTGTGTTTGTCCACAGCGGTTTCCCCCGGGTCGTGCACAGGTTGCGCGGACTTCTCCACAGCTTGGGGCCCCTCATCCACATGCCCTGTGGATAACCAGATTGGCTGACGGTGCCCGCGGGCCTACCGTGGACCGGCGCCTGTCGCCTGTCCCGGCCCTTGTGACTGCATGGGGACCCTACGAGATCGCCATGAACTCGACGCGCCGGGACCGGAGTCGGGCGTCCTATTTGTCAGAGCCGTGCCGTAAGAAGGAAACCGCGCGGCGAGGTCCGCACCGCGGACGGGAGGAGGTGGCGGGGTGAGCATTCCCGAGCCCCTGGACGACCCCTGGGCGACCGCCGGCCCCGGTGACCGGCTCCCCGTCTCCCGCCCCCGCCGGGGCGACGGCCAGTCGCGCGGCGAGCGCCACGACCGCGGCGACGAGGGCGACGGTCCCTGGGAGCAGGGCGGCTCCGGCCAGGGCGCGCAGGGCTTCGAGCGGGTCCCCCCGCAGGACCTCGCCGCCGAGCAGTCCGTGCTCGGCGGCATGCTGCTCTCCAAGGACGCCATCGCGGACGTCGTCGAGATCCTCAAGGGCGTCGACTTCTACCGTCCGGCGCACGAGACGATCTACCAGGCCGTCCTCGACCTCTACGCGAAGGGCGAGCCCGCCGACCCCATCACCGTGGCCGCGGAGCTCACCAAGCGCGGTGAGATCACCCGTGTCGGCGGCGCGGCGTATCTGCACACCCTGGTGCAGTCCGTCCCCACCGCGGCCAACGCGGAGTACTACGCCGAGATCGTCCACGAGCGGGCGGTGCTGCGCCGTCTGGTCGAGGCGGGCACGCGCATCACGCAGATGGGATACGCGGCCGACGGCGATGTCGACGACATCGTCAACAACGCCCAGGCGGAGATCTACGCCGTCACCGAGCAGCGCACCACCGAGGACTACCTCCCGCTGGGCGACATCATGGAGGGCGCGCTCGACGAGATCGAGGCCATCGGCTCGCGCAGCGGCGAGATGACCGGCGTCCCCACGGGCTTCACCGATCTGGACGCGCTGACCAACGGCCTGCACCCCGGCCAGATGATCGTCATCGCCGCCCGTCCGGCCATGGGTAAGTCCACCCTCGCGCTGGACTTCGCCCGCGCCTGCTCGATCAAGCACAACCTGCCGAGCGTGATCTTCTCGCTCGAAATGGGGCGCAACGAGATCGCGATGCGTCTGCTGTCGGCCGAGGCGCGGGTGGCGCTGCACCACATGCGCTCCGGCTCGATGACCGACGACGACTGGACGCGCCTCGCGCGCCGGATGCCGGACGTCTCGAACGCGCCGCTCTACATCGACGATTCGCCGAACCTGTCGATGATGGAGATCCGTGCCAAGTGCCGTCGCCTCAAGCAGCGCGCGGGCATCAAGCTCGTGGTCATCGACTACCTCCAGCTGATGCAGTCGGGCGGCGCCAAGCGGGCCGAGAGCCGCCAGCAGGAGGTCTCGGACATGTCCCGAAACCTCAAGCTGCTGGCCAAGGAGCTCGAGGTGCCGGTCATCGCGCTCTCCCAGCTGAACCGTGGCCCGGAGCAGCGTACGGACAAGAAGCCGATGGTCTCCGACCTCCGTGAGTCCGGCTCCATCGAGCAGGACGCCGACATGGTCATCCTGCTCCACCGCGAGGACGCGTACGAGAAGGAGTCCCCCCGCGCGGGCGAGGCCGACATCATCGTCGGCAAGCACCGAAACGGCCCCACGGCCACCATCACGGTGGCCTTCCAGGGCCACTACTCCCGCTTCGTGGACATGGCGGCGACCTGACGGGCCGCGCCGGGAGTTCTTCGGCTCGGCGCCGAGTGGTTCACGAGAGGTTCAGCTGCCCAGGAGGGCGGCCTTGGCCGCTCGTTGCGCGTGGACGTCCTCCTGGCGGTCCGCCATCTGCCGCAGCGCGTCCTTGCGGTCCCGCTTGGACAGCCGGTCGAGGTATGTGTGGCCGAAGAGATGGTCGGTCTCATGCTGCAGGCACCGCGCGAAGTAACCGGTTCCTTCGATGCGAAGGGCGTTGCCGTCCTTGTCGAGTCCGGACACGACAGCACGGTCGGTACGGGGCACCGGCATCGTGGCGCCGGGTACGGACAGACAGCCCTCGAAGTCGTCGACGAGTCGCCGACTGCCCGGGGCGGGGAGGTCGAGCACCGGGTTGACGATGTGGCCGACATGCCGGATCCCGTCGTCGTCCGGGCAGTCGTACACGAACAGCCGCAGGTCGACGCCGACCTGGTTCGCGGCCAGGCCGGCGCCGTCGGCCACGTGCATCGTCAGGAACATGTCGTCGATCAGCGCCGACAGCCCGGGAGTTCCGAACTCGGTCACCTCCCGGCACGGACGGCTCAGGACCTCTTCACCCGCCACCGTGATCCGGCGTACGGAACCCCGGCCCGCCTCCGGAGCGAGAGCCGGATACGAGTCGACGGGCCGCCCCTGCACGCGGACTCTCCGGTCGACCGGACGGGACTGGTTGTGATGAATAGACTTCGCGCGACCGGACAGGCGAAGGCGCAACTGGCGACGAATTGCGTGAGCACGAGGTCCGCACAGCCCTGCTGGCCCTGCTCGCCGAAGTCGGCGCCGTCACGGCGACCGAAGCCGCCGCCCGGCTGGGCTACAGCTCCGGGCTCTGCTCGTTCCACCTGCGGCAGCTCGCGCGTCACGGCCACATCGAAGGGGCCCCTCGCAGCGGGGGCCGCGCACGCCCCTGGCGCCTGAGGCGGGATGCCCCCGGCGCCGAGGTCCCTGGGGCCGAGGCCCCTGGCTCCGATGCGTCCGCGGAGGGCGACCGGTTCGGGGACCTTGCCCGGGGGCTGGAGGACGAGAGCTGGCAGCGATGGCTGGCCCAGCGGGACCGGGCGCCCTCCGAATGGCGTCACGACGAGGCATTCAGTGCCATCGCCTATCTGACAGCGGAGGAGATGAGCCAGGTCGCGGCCGCGATCCGACGGACGCTCAGGCCCTACCAGGACCGCGAACACCGCCCCTTGGCCCGGCCCGACGGCGCTCTGCCAGTGGCTCTCATCGCCCGCCTCTTCCCGCTGCTTCCCCATGCGGCGGACGACACGGATCGGGGCTGAGCAACCGGAGGCAGGGCGATTTCTCATTGCGCACCTAGGGCTCCTAGGTTAAAACTAGGGGTCCAAGGATCTTGAGGAGGGCGCATGGTGCGGGCCGGGCTGTCGGCGGAGCGGGTGACGATCGCGGGGGCCGAGCTCGCGGACGAGGTCGGGCTCGACCAGGTGACCATGGCGCAGGTGGCGCGGCGGCTGGGCGTGAAGGACGCGAGCCTCTACGCGCACGTCCGTGGCCTGGAGGACCTGCGCGGCCGGATCGCGCTGCTGGCGGCGGACGAGAAGACCATCGGCATCGCGGAGGCCACCGCCGGGCGGGCGGGCAAGGACGCGCTGGTCGCGTACGCGAACGCCTGGCGGGAGTACGCCCACCGGCATCCGGGCCGCTACGCCGCGACGCAGGCCTCGATCCGGATCGACCCCGAACTGGCCGCGCAGGCGCCCGGACCGCGGCGCGCGGTCGAGCTGACCTACGGGATGCTGCGCGGCTACGGACTCGCCGAGCCCGACCTGACCGACGCGGTCCGGTTGCTGCGCAGCACGTTCCACGGGTTCGTCGCCCTGGAGGCCGCGGGCGGTTTCGCACACGCGCGTTCGCCCCAGCAGACGTGGGCCCGCGCGCTCGACGCCCTGCACGCCCTTCTGGAGCACTGGCCCTCTTCCCGAGAAGGAGATTCCGCATGACCGGCCCGACCATCGGCAGCCTGCGCGTTCCCGGCGCGACCCTGCACTACGAGGTGCGGGGCCAGGGCCCGCTCCTGCTGCTGATCCCCGGAGGAGCGGGCGACGCGGCGTCCTACGACGGCGTCGCCGACGACCTGGCCTCCGAGTACACCGTCGCGACCTACGACCCGCGCGGCCTGTCCCGTAGCGCGCTGGACGACCCCGGGGCCGAGCAGAGTGTGGCCGAGCACGCCGACGACGCGTTCCGCGTGCTGGAGCTGCTGTCCCCCGACGAGCCCGCCCGGGTGTTCGGCGCGAGCTCGGGCGCGATCGTCGCCCTGCGCCTGCTCACCGCCCGCCCCGAGCGCATCGCGCGCGTCGTGGCGCACGAGCCGCCGGTGGTGGAGGTCCTGCCGGACGCGGCCGGGAGCCGCGCGCTCATCGCCCGCGTCCAGGAGACGTTCCGTACCCAGGGGCTCGTGCCCGCGATGACCGAGTTCGCGGCGGGCCTGCGGAAGGAGGACGACAGGAAGGAGGCCGAAAGGAGGGACGGAGAGGACCGTGAGGGCGGCGAGGCCGGTGAGGACGCTGAGGCCACCGGGACGACGGCCGAGATCACGCTTCCTCCGCAGGCGGCGGCGCGGGCCGAGCGGACGATGGCCAATCTGCCGTATTTCCTGGGCCGCATCGTGCCGAAGTTCATGACCGATGCCCCGGACGTCCACCGGCTGGAGGCGCTGTCGGACCGGCTCGTGCTGGCCGGTGGCCAGGACTCGCGAGGCGAGCTGCCTTACCGCGCGGTCGCCGCCCTGGCCGAGCGCCTCGGCACGGAGCTCCGGCACTTCCCCGGCGGTCACGTCGGCCTGACCACGCACTCCGCCGAGTTCGGCGAACTCCTGCGGAAGGCCCTCCGCGCCTCGGGCTGAACCCCGCCCGCTCGCTCACCCGTCGGGTACGGCTCGCGGCTACCGCGGGGCCAGCCAGGGGAGTTCGGCGGCGAGGTCCTGGCGGAGGCGGCGCAGCGGGCGGGCGCCCACGACGGTCGCGACCGGTGCCCCGGCGCGGAAGAGCAGCAGGGTGGGCATGGACAGGACGCCGTACGCGGTCTGGGCGCGGGGGTTGGCGTCCACGTCGAGCTGTACGACCTTGAGGCGGCCCGACTCCTCCCGGGCGAGCCGGTCGAGGACCGGGGTGATCATGCGGCAGGGACCGCACCAGGACGCGGTGAAGTCGACGAGCACGGGCAGTTCCGAGGCGAGCACCTCGGCGGCGAATGTGGCGTCGGTGACGGTGGCGACAGTGGGGGCAGTGGCGGCGGTCGTTTCTGCGGGGGCGATGGTTGTCATGGCGTGCTGGGCTCCATTTCGGTGTCCGACTCGGTGTCCGACGGGGATTCGGCGTTCAGCGGGAATTCGGTGCCCGGAGGCGTGAGGGCGCACTGCGCGGGCGGGCCGCCCGGTACGTTCGCGGCGGCCCGCAGCGCGGCGACCTCGCGTTCGGCGCGTGCCAGTTGGGCGCCGACCTCCTCGCGTACGTGCCGCAGCCGTTCGATGCAGTCGTCCAGCTCCGCCAGTTTGCGGCGGTAGACCTCCAGTGAGGCCGGGCAGGAGTCGCCCGCCGGGTGGCCCGCGCGCAGGCACTCGACGAACGGCCGCGTTTCCTCCAGACCGAAGCCGAACTCCTGGAGGACCCGGATCTGCCGGAGGAGACGTAGGTCGTCCTCGTCGTACGTGCGGTAGCCGTTGCCCGTGCGGCGGGCGGGCAGTAGCCCGAGTGACTCGTAGTGCCGCAGGGTGCGGGTGGTGGTGCCCGCCCGCCGGGCCAGTTCCCCGATGCGCATGTCGACGACCGTAGACGTTGACGTGGGCGTCAAGGCCAGCGGCGGCGTCGCCGCCGGGTGGCTAGGGTGCCAGCATGACCACAGCGCACGAAGTGTCCATGAATGATCCCGAGTTCGCCGAACTGCTCCCCGACACCCGGAGGGCCTTGCTGCACCGGATCGCCGTCGCACAGTCGGAGGGCCGCACGCCCTCCCTGGTGGGAGCGGTGCTGAGGGAAGGCCGCCTGGTGTGGTCGGCGGGCCGTGGCACGGTCGACGGCTCGGTGCCCGGCCCCGATACGCAGTACCGGATCGGCTCGATCACGAAGACGATGGTCGCTGTCCTGGTCATGCGGCTGTGCGAGGAGGGGCGGATCGACATGGATGCCCCGCTCGGCAAGTACCTCGACACCCCGGAGGCGGGCGAGGCGACCGTCGCCCAGCTCCTGTCCCACACCTCCGGGCTGGCGGCGGAGGCGCGCGGCCCGTGGTGGGAGCGCACGGACGGTGCCCTGCGCCCCGAGCTCACGGATCTCTTCGGCGAGCGCCCCCAACGGCACGCGGCCGGACGGCTCTACCACTACTCCAACCCCGGCTACGCGCTGCTCGGCGCGCTGGTGGAGCGCCTGCGCGGGGAGCCCTGGGCGGAGGTGCTGCGCCGCGAACTGCTGGAGCCGCTGGGCATGGACCGTACGACGCCGGCGCCCGTGGCCCCGTACGCGGAGGGCTGGGCCGTGCACCCCTGGGCGGACGCGCTCCTTCCGGAGCCCATGGTGGACACCGGGCGGATGGCACCGGCCGGCCAGCTCTGGTCCACGGTGGCCGACCTGTGCCGCTTCGCGGCGTTCCTGCTGGACGGTGATGAGCGGGTGCTCGGGGCGGAGGCGGTCGCGCGGATGCGAGTGCCCGCGTCCGGCCCGCAGGACCCGGGCTGGACGTCCGGTTACGGCCTCGGGATGCAACTGTCGCGGCGCGGCGGCCGTACGCTCGTCGGCCACACGGGGTCGATGCCCGGGTTCGTGGCGACGGTGTGGGCGAGCCCCGAGGAGGCGCTGGCGGCGGTCGTCCTGACGAACTCCACCTCCTGCTACGCCGCGGAGTCCGCGGCGGCGGACCTGGTGGCGGGGGTCGCCGAGCGCGAGCCGCGCATCCCCGCGCCCTGGCGGCCGCGCGGCGAGGCGGACCACGCGCTGCTGGAGCTGACCGGGCCCTGGTACTGGGGCGCGACGCCGTTCGCCCTGCGGCTGCGCGCCGGGCGGGACCTGGAGCTGACGCCCCTCGCGGGCACGGGCCGCGCCTCGCGCTTCCGCGCGGAGGACGACGGGACGTGGACGGGGCTCGACGCGTACTACGTGGGGGAGACGCTGAAGGTCGCGCGCACGGCGGACGGGGCCGTGAGCCACCTCGACGTCGGGACGTTCGTGCTCACGCGCGAGCCGTACGAGGACAGCGGCGCCGTGCCGGGGGGTGTGGCCGGGACCGGGTGGCGGTAGGGCAGCAGGAGGCCGTCCGGATTTCCGGTCGGCCTCCAATGGCGGGAGAGCTCCGGGACCAGGGGCCACGTAAGGTCGGAGCAGATTGGAGTGCGCCGACACGCGGCGCGATACCACCTGGAAGGTCACCGTGACTGCGAACACCGCACCGGTCCTGCTCGACCTCGCACCCCTCGACGCCGCGCACTTCGCGCGCATCGAGGACAAGGTCGCCGCACTGATGCGCACGCGCGAGAGCGTCGTCGCGATGCAGGGCGAGGCGCTGCTGCCCCTGGAGGCGTGCATCCGCTCCGCCGTGCGCCCCGGCAGCACCGCGCTGAACATCATCACGGGCCCGTACGGGGAGACGTTCGGCGACTGGCTGCGCTCCTGCGGCGCGGAGGTGGTCACGGTGACGGCGCCGTTCAGCGGCGCGGTCATGCCGGAGCAGGTGGCGGACGCGCTGCGGGCGCGCCCGGAGATCGACTTCGTCAGCCTGGTGCACGCCGAGGCGGCCACCGGCAACACCAACCCGGTCGCCGAGATCGGGGCCGTCGTGCGGGAGCACGGCGCGCTGCTGATGCTGGACGCCGTGGCCTCCGTCGGCGCGGAGCCGCTGCTCACGGACGAGTGGGGCGTCGACCTGTGCGTCATCGGCGGGCAGAAGGCCATGGCGGGTCCCGCGGGGGTGTCGGCCGTGTCGGTCAGCGCCCGCGCGTGGGAACGGATCGCCGCCAACGAGCAGGCGCCACGCCGCTCGTACCTCTCCCTCCTGGACTGGAAGGCGCGCTGGATCGACGGGGGGCGCAAGGCCCTGCCGCACGCCCCCGCGCAGTTGGAGATGCTCGCCCTGGAGCAGGCCGTGGACCGCATCGAGGCGGCCGGTCTGGACACGGTCATCGCGCGGCACCGCGCCGCCGCGGCCGCCACCCGGGCCGGTGTGCGGGCGCTGGGCACCCTCTCCCCGTATGTCGTCCGGGACGTGGACGCCGCGCCCGCCGCGACCACCCTGCGGGCCTCCGACGGCCTTGACGCGCGCGAGGTCGTCGCGGCCGCGCTGGCGGCCGACCCCGCCGTGCCGCTGCAGGCCGCAGGCGGGGCGCTCGCCCAGGAGATGATCCGCGTGAACCACTACGGGATCGCGGCCGACCGCGCCGTTGTCCTGGACTCGCTGTCGGCGCTCGGGGCGGGCCTGCGGGCGCTCAATGGGCGCGCTGTGGGTGAGGTGGGTGACGTGGGTGATGTGGACGATGTGCTCAAGGCCGCGGGGGCGGCGTGGGATGCGGTGATCGGGGGCTGAGCCCCCCCTCTGTCTCTGTCTGGACGTCGGGTCGAGCCCCGGGGAGTTTTCCCCGGGGCTTTTGCTTTTCCTTGTGTGCCGGTAGCGGCTTTTTTCGCATATGCGTCGTTACTGCTGCTCCGGCTCCTTGTTCATGTGGCCGGATAGAATCGGAACGTCCAGCCCGTTTCGTTCATTCGCTCGTCGGAGGTTTCGCGCATGCCGCGACGCAGTAGCCCGGCGGTGCCGTCGCCCGCTTCGCCGCACCTCTCGCCATACCTCCGCTCGGATGCCCGGCGCAATAGGGCCCTCATTCTCGAAGCGGCCCGATCTGCCTTTGAGGAACGGGGGTTGGCGGTTCCGCTCGGGGAGATCGCGCGCCGTGCCGGGGTCGGTACGGGTACGGTCCACCGCCATTTCCCTTCGAAAGAAGCGCTGTTCAGGGCCACTGTGGCGGACCGGGTACGGCTTTTCGTCGATACAGCGGGCGAGTTGGCGGACTCGGACGACCCTGGAGCCGTCTTCTTCGGCTACCTTTCGGCGGTGGTACGGCTCGCGTCACGGAACAAGGCGCTGCTCGACGCGCTGGAGGCCAGCGCGGAGGGTCTGTTCGAGCTCACTCCGGGCCTGGAGGCGGACTTCCGCGGCGCGTTGGAGGTGCTGCTGACGAAGGCTCAGGAAGTGGGTGCCGTACGGAAGGACGTACAGGTCGAGGATGTGGTGACGCTTCTTTTCGGCTGCCTCTCGATGGAACGGCGTCGTCTGCCGGATGGGGCTGCCGGACGGATGACCGCCCTGATGTGCGACAGCTTGCGGCCTGGGGGTCGGGGCGTGACGAAACTGCCGATTGCGCGGGTTTCGCGTGACGAAAGTGTTGTGTGTGAGGTGTGCGGGCGGGAGGTGCGGG
>NZ_JAINFC010000879.1 GCF_020740835.1 Streptomyces sp. UNOC14_S4 | reverse complement strand
CCCCCGTGTCACTGCCGCGATTGCACGCCGCGGCCGAGCCCATGGCGAGGAGCACTGCCGCGGCCGCCACTGCCGTACGGATTCCGCTGAGCTTCATGGGCTTCATGAGCTTCATGGCGCAACACACCTCCGTGTCGGGACCCGGATCCGATGGTTCCCCCGAACCCGGGAACGGACGAGACCATTTGCAGCCGACAAGGATCAGCCGGGGGAGCCGGGGCGGGTTGTGACGAAAGTGATAGTTGGAGCTGAAGGGGAACCAGATGTCGCGGGGGCGGCGTGGTGCACCGTGTCGTGTCCGCAGAACAGAGGAGGAAGCGATCTTGGTTACCACAGGAGCACACCCCACCCGCCGCGCGGTACTGGCCCTCGGCGCCGGGACGGCGCTGGCCGGCGTCGTGTCCACGGGCGGGGCGGCGCACGCCGCGACGCCCCGCCCGGGCGGGATCTCCGGCAGGCTGAGGGAACTGGAACAGGAGCACTCCGCCCGGCTGGGGGTGTTCGCTCACGACACGGGCACCGGCAGGACCGTGCTGTACCGCGCGGACGAGCGGTTCCCCATGTGCTCCGTGTTCAAGACGCTCGCCGTCGCGGCCGTCCTGCGGGACCTTGACCACAACGGCGAGTTCCTCGCGAAGCGCGTCCGGTACACCGCGGAGTACGTCAAGGCCTCGGGCTGGGACCGGATCACCGGCGAGGAGGAGAACGTCGCGAACGGCATGACCGTCGAGGAGCTGTGCGACGCCGCCATCCGCTTCAGCGACAACGGCGCGGCGAACCTCCTGCTCGACGAGCTCCACGGTCCGGAGACCGTCACCCGCTTCTGCCGTTCGGTGGGGGACCGCACGACCCGCCTCGACCGGCGCGAGCCCGAGCTGAACTCGGCGGAGCCGTGGCGCGAGACCGACGTCACCAGCCCGCGCGCCATCGGGGGGACCTACGAGCGCCTCGTCCTCGGCGACGTGCTCGACCGCCGGGACCGGGCGCGCCTGACCGGCTGGCTGCGCGGCAACACCACCGGCACCGACCTCCTCCGCAAGGGCCTGCCCGCCGACTGGACCGTGGGGGACAAGACCGGCGCCGGGTCCTACGGCACCCGCAACGACGTGGGCATCGCCTGGCCCCCCGGCCGGGCACCGATCGTGCTGGCCGTCCTGACGACCAAGCGCGAGCAGGACGCGAAGACCGACGACCCGCTGGTCGCCAAGGCCGCCGAGCTGGTGGCGACCGCCCTCAGCTGACGCCCTCCCGCAGGGTGCCGGGCCTTTCGAGGGATCTTTCGAGGGGCCCTTCGAGGGCCCGGCACACCGCGCGGACCGCCAGCGGCAGCAGCAGCCGCGCCAGAAGGCCCGCTCCCGCCGCGTCGGCGACGCCGCCGAGCACGGGCTCCGCGTGGAGCAGGACCCGCCGCAGCACGGGCCGGAGCGCGTCGGCGGGGACGTCGGGCAGGACGAAGGTGACGGTGGGACAGGCCGCGGCGGAGCACGGCCAGGTCAGCTGAACGCGCACGATGGACTCCCGGGCAGGACGGACCCGGTCGCGTACGGACGCGCGCGCACGGACACGGCATGCCTCGGGGCCCCTCGGCGGGGCGGACAGTGCGTGGGGGGTGTCAGCAGGAGCGCGAACGGCGGCCGGGAGA
>NZ_JAINFC010000878.1 GCF_020740835.1 Streptomyces sp. UNOC14_S4 | reverse complement strand
GCTGTCCCCAGGGCGGACGACGGGGGTGGCCGTCGCGGGCGGGCCCCGGAACCTCGTATGGTCGTATCCGTGTTGGAGGAGATGCGGATCCGGTCCTTGGGCGTCATTGACGACGCCGTGGTCGAGCTGTCGCCCGGTTTCACCGCGGTGACCGGCGAGACCGGCGCGGGCAAGACCATGGTCGTCACCAGCCTCGGTCTGCTGCTCGGCGGGCGCGCCGACCCCGCGCTGGTGCGCGTCGGCGCCAAGAGCGCGGTGGTCGAGGGGCGGCTGAGCGTCGACCCGCGGTCGCCCGTCGCCGTACGGGCGGAGGAGGCGGGCGCCGAGCTCGACGACGGCTCCCTGCTCATCAGCCGCACCCTCTCCGCCGAGGGCCGCTCGCGGGCCCACCTGGGCGGCCGGAGCGTCCCCGTGGGCCTGCTCGGCGAACTGGCCGACGAGCTCGTCGCCGTGCACGGGCAGACGGACCAGCAGGGGCTGCTGCGGCCCGCCAGACAGCGCGAGGCCCTCGACCGGTACGCGGGCGACGCCGTCGCCGTGCCGCTCGCCAAGTACGCCGGTGCCTACCGCAGACTGCGGGCCGTCGCCGCCGAGCTGACCGAGCTCACCACGCGCGCCCGCGAGCGGGCCCAGGAGGCGGACCTGCTGCGCTTCGGCCTCGACGAGGTCGCCGCCGTCGAGCCGCTGCCCGGCGAGGACGCCGAGCTGGCCGCCGAGGCCTCGCGGCTCGGGCACGCCGAGGCCCTCGCGGGCGCCGCCACCCTCGCGCACGCCGCGCTCGCCGGGAACCCCGAGGACCCCGAGGCCGTCGACGCCACCACCCTGGTCGCCGGGGCACAGCGCGCCGTCGAGGCCGTGCGCTCCCACGACCCGGCCCTGGCCGGCCTCGCCGACCGCATCGGCGAGATCGGCATCCTGCTCGCCGACGTGGCCGGGGAGCTCGCGAGCTACGCCTCCGACCTGGACGCGGACCCGCGGCGGCTGGCCACGGTCGAGGAGCGGCGCGCGGCCCTGTCCCACCTGACGCGCAAGTACGGCCAGGACATCGCCGCCGTCCTCGCCTGGGCGGAGGAGAGCGCCGCCCGCCTCGGCGAGCTGGAGGGCGACGACGAGCGCATCGGCGAGCTGACCGCCGAGCGGGACGCGCTGCGCGACGAACTCGGCGGGCTGGCGCAGGCGCTGACCGACGCGCGGACGGAGGCGGCCGCGCGGTTCGCGGAGGCCGTCACCGGGGAACTGGCCTCGCTGGCCATGCCGCACGCGCGCGTGTCCTTCGTGATCCGGCAGACCGAGGTCCCGGAGTCCGAGGCCGCGGGCGGCGTCGAGGTCGGCGGCCGGGCCGTGGCGTACGGGCCGCACGGCGCCGACGAGGTCGAGCTCCACCTCACCCCGCACCCCGGCGCGCAGCCGCGGCCCATCGCCAAGGGCGCCTCGGGCGGCGAGCTGTCGCGCGTCATGCTCGCCGTCGAGGTGGTCTTCGCGGGCTCCGACCCCGTGCCGACCTATCTCTTCGACGAGGTCGACGCCGGGGTCGGCGGCAAGGCGGCCGTCGAGGTCGGCCGCCGCCTGGCCCGCCTCGCGCAGTCGGCGCAGGTCGTGGTCGTCACCCACCTTCCGCAGGTGGCCGCCTTCGCCGACCGGCAC
>NZ_JAINFC010000877.1 GCF_020740835.1 Streptomyces sp. UNOC14_S4 | reverse complement strand
GCCACGGGACGCAACATCACCGACTGCAGAATCACCGACTCACCGACACCGATATCGAGGAGACCGCCCGTGCTCGTGCTGCTGCCGCCGTCCGAGGGGAAGGCCACGGCCGTCGAAGACGGCGCCGGGACCGCGCTGGACCTGGCCGCGCTGTCCCTGCCGGGGCTGACCGCGACACGCGAGGCCGTGCTGACGGAGCTGGTGGAGCTGTGCGCGGGAGACGAGGACAAGGCCGCCGAGGCGCTCGGCCTCTCCCAGGGGCTCCGCGGCGAGATCGCGAAGAACGCGGGCCTGCGGACGGCGGGCACACGCCCGGCCGGTGAGATCTACACCGGCGTGCTGTACGACGCGCTGGGCCTGGCGACCCTGGACGCGGCGGCGCGCCGCCGGGCGGAGCGCTCGCTGCTGGTCTTCTCCGGCCTGTGGGGCGCGGTGCGGGTGAACGACGCGATCCCGTCGTACCGCTGCTCGATGGGCGTGAAGCTCCCGGGCCTGGGCGCCCTCGGCACGTACTGGCGCGGCGCGCTGGAGACGGAGCTGCCGGAGGCGGCGGGGGACGGGCTGGTCCTCGACCTGCGCTCGGCGGCGTACGCGACGGCGTGGAAGCCGAAGGGGGCCGTCGCGGAGCGCACGGCGACCGTGCGGGTCCTCCAGTCGAAGATCGTGAACGGGGTCGAGAAGCGGTCCGTGGTGAGCCACTTCAACAAGGCCACGAAGGGCCGCCTGGTCCGCGACCTGCTGACGTCGGGCACCGCGCCCGCCACCCCGGCGGAGCTGCTGACGTCCCTGCGGGACCTGGGCTACGCGGTGGAGGGCGAGGCCCCGGCGCGGGCGGGGCGGGCGTGGGCGCTGGATGTGGTGGTGACGGAGCTGTAGCGGCTGCGAGGCGGGTGGGTCAGTATGCGGTGACGCTGACGACGACCAGCTTCAGGAGCCGAGGGGCGATCAGGTACTCGAACATGCCGCCCGCGACGTAGGAGACCTGTGTATCGGAGCCGCCCTCGTGGCGCTCCCCGGAGATGTACAAGGTCTCTGCGGCACGGAGTAACTCCCCGCACCGCTCCTTGATCTGGCCCGCCAGCTCCGGGCCGAGGTCCAGCTCGGTCTCCGGCCACCAGTACTCCCACGTCCAGCCGTCGCTCATCAGCAGACCGCCCGTCGGGCTGCCGCCTTGATGTCGGCCACCTCACGCGCGGCGGCTCGCATGGTCTCCTCGTCCGTCGCGGTCCCGACGAGACGCTCTGCCGCATGGAACCGACGGGCCACCTCGGGGTGACGCTCGATCTCCACCACGACCGCCCAACGCAGCAGGAAGCCGTTGACAGGCCCTACCGACTGTGTCTCCGCCGCCAGCATGAGCACCTCGTCCCGCTCGGACTCCATCACCGGGAGCCTGGAAGGGGCCACACGAGCCAGGGCCTGTCTGAGGGCGGAGATGGTCCTGTCCGGACGTTCGATGATCGGCTCGTCACCGTGTTCGACCGGGTGCGCGCTCATATGGGCTCCCTTGCGCGAGCGATGCCGTGACCGGCGCCTGCTGTACGGGCTCCACAGTAGCCACGCGCGACGACTCCCGGGCCCGGAAGGCGTGTTGCGCACTGTGCAACACCCATTGCACCCCCCACTCCCCCACGGCACGATGACCCCC
>NZ_JAINFC010000876.1 GCF_020740835.1 Streptomyces sp. UNOC14_S4 | reverse complement strand
GCTTCAACTCCCGCGCCCGCCTCGCCCAGCACGCGGCCACCCACCCCCGAGGGCCCGTCGAGAAGCTGCGCGAGCTCCGCGAGCAGGCCGAGGACTGGGACCTGCTCTCCCAGCGCATCGACGGCACCAACGACTGGCTGGCCCGGCACAGCGTTCCGACCAATCTCGTGCCCGACGACGACGCTCTCGCGAGGCTCGTCGACAACAGCGAGTCCCGCGTCCCGCTGAGCGAGGTCCCCGAACCCGGCCCGGCCGCCGGCGGGGGGCCGGGGTTCCGGCCCGTCAGGGCGGCCCAGCTCGCCTTCGAACAGCTCCACGTCGTCGACCGGTTCGGCCGCTCCCTCGCGATCATCAGCCCCGACAACGTCGACCACTTCCCGATCCTCCCGGCCGACAGCGTCACCGCCGACATCCCGGTGAACCCCGAGAACCCGTACCGCTACTTCGCACTGCCCCCGCGCATCCTCCAGCCCACCCGGCTGCGCTTCGACTTCGTCTCCACCCGGGACGACCACCAGCGCGTCGACGTGGACGCGGGTCCGCGCGAGGCGGCGGACGACACCCCCGTCTGCGGCTGGCTCCTGGCCAACCACCTCTCCCGGTCGCTGCTCGTCCACGCCCCGGACGGCACCGGTCTCGGCGAGATCCGTACGGCCCTGAACACCACGCACGAGCAGGTGGCCGCCTGGGACCCGCTGCCGGACTCGCCGTATCCCGACCTCCGTCCGGACAGCGACTCCGGCCGGGCCTTCGCCGCCGCGCACCCCCACCTGTACGGCTTCGTCACCGAGCTCCTGGCCGCCGGGCCGGACGCCTTCGCCGAGCTGCTCGCCACTGTCGACCAGTCCCTGTCCGCCACCGCGGCGGGGGAGGAGGACGACAGCCTGGCCGCGCTCGTGGGCCGTCCCATGGCCCTGCTGCGCGCCCGGATGAAGTTCGAGCTGAACGGGCCGCCGATGACGAGCTCGTCCTGGGCCGACGTCGTCGACCCGAACCCGCCCGCACCGGAGTTCACCGACTACCTGTGGAACGTCCGGCTGGGCGCCGCCGACATGCTCGGCGACGGGCTGGTCGGCTTCTTCCTCGGCTCCGACTACACCCGCCTGCACACGGCCCCCAGGCGGCAGCCCCGCAGCCCGGGCTACACGGTGCCCATCGACGGGCAGGAGATCGCGCTGCCCGCGCGCCCCGTCGCGCGCCCCGCCAGGATCGCGGACGAGGCCGCGGCCTGGGTGACGCTGCTCGCCGATCCCTGGGCGGCCGTCCACGCCGTCACCGACCTCCTGCCCGTGGGGCGCCTGCTGCTGCCGCCGACCTGGGTACGAGGACCCCTCGGCCGCATGAAGCTGTCCTTCCGGATGGGGCCGCTCCTCGCGGGGACCCGTATGGCCGCCACCGAGGAGGGCGGTACGCCCGTCGAGCACCTGGTCATGCCCGGCCCCGCCGGCTGGCGCGGTACCTGGCGGTGGGCCCAGCCGGCCGCGGCCGGGGGCTGGTCCCCGTATCCCCTGACCGCCCCGGACGCCCCGCTGGCCCTCACGGACGACACCCCGTCCGCCCGGCACGGCTTTCTCCAGCTCTCCGGCGCGCTCGGGGAAACCGACGGCACCGAACGCCAGTCACCACCCACTGGGAGCACGTCATGACCACCGCACTCGCGTACACCGTCCACACC
>NZ_JAINFC010000875.1 GCF_020740835.1 Streptomyces sp. UNOC14_S4 | reverse complement strand
AGCCTTGATCCACCGAGCGATGACCGGTCCAGGGCCTGGACATGAAGACGCGGATGCCCCTTGAACTGGGACGATGGGACTTCCTACGGTTCCATATCCACAGATCGAGAGAACATCCGCGAGATGCAATCTTCCCATGCCGCTTCGGTGGTTTCCGCCGCGTTCGACGAGTCGAACCTGGTGGCGGACGCGGGTCTGGTGCCGGTGGTCCGGCTGGCGGAGAGGGCCCGGCTGCCGGAACTAGCCGCTGTGGCCCTACGGATCGAGGGGGCGGGCAACAGCGGCGGGGCCCACCCGGCGGCGAAGGTGATGTCGTTGATCGCGGCGATGTGTGCCGGTGCGGACAGCATCGACGACACTGACCGGCTGCGGCACGGTGCCATGCCGGCCTGCTTCGACGGCACCCGCGCCCCGTCGACACTGGGCACGTTCCTGCGCTCGTTCACCCACGGGCATGCCCTGCAACTGCACGCGGTGCACCGTAAGTTCCTGGCCGCACTGACGGGGCACACCCCGCTGCTGCCCGGAGCCGACCGGGTAGCTTTCATCGACATCGACTCCACCCACAAGCGGGTGTTCGGCCGCGCCAAGCAGGGCGCGCAGATCGGCCGGTTCAAAGGCGTGCGCACCCTGCACCCCCTGCTGGCCACCATCTGCAGCCCGGTCGCCCGGCCGGTCATCGCCGCCGTGCGGCTGCGGCAGGGCAAGTCCGCCGATTCCCGTGGCGCCGAACGGTTTGCCACCGAGGCCCTGGCCACCTCAGCCGAGGCCGGCTGCACCGGGATCCGCGTCCTGCGCGCGGACTCGCAGTTCTACAACGCCGGCGTTGTGGCCGCCTGTCACCGGGCCGGAGCCCACTTCTCGATCACCTGCGGCATGAACCCCTCCATCAAGCAGGCGATCGCCACCATCGACGAGGCCGCCTGGCGGCAGATCCGCTACCCGACCGCAGTGGCCGACCCGGACACCGGCGAACTGATCTTTGACGCCGAGGTTGCCGAGATCCCTGCCTACACGGCCTTCACCTCACGGGCGAAGGCTGAGCAGGTCACTGCCCGCCTGATCGTGCGCCGCGTCCGTGACCTGGCCAAAACCGCTGGAGAAGGCGCCCAGGGTGAGCTGTTCCCCGTCTGGCGTTACCACCCGTTCTTCACCGACAGCCCCTTCGAGACCCTCCAGGCCGAGCGGCAGCACCGTCACCACGCGGTCATCGAGCAAGTCATCGCCGACGGCAAAGCCGGGCCCCTCGCCCACCTGCCATCAGGAAAGTTCAACGCCAATGCCGCCTGGCTGACCCTGTGGGCGATGAGCTACAACCTGCTGCGGGCAGCGGGCGCCCTGGCCTCGGTCTTCCACGCCAAAGCCACCACCGCCACCATCCGCGCTCACCTCGTCCATGTCCCCGCCCGCATCGCGCGCTCGGCCCGCCGTCTCACCCTTCACCTGCCCCGGCAATGGCCCTGGCAGGACGTCTGGCTGCACCTCTTCGAAACCGTGCACGCCCCACCCGAACCAGCCTGACCTCGTCCACTCGCCCAACCGGGCCCAACCGGAACCGAATTCGTGGAAAAGCTGGGCAGACCAGCGAGTACGGCACGTCCAGACAACAGCCGCAGACCCACGATCAGCCGGACCGCGATCAGACCGACGCGACGGAATCAGTTCGGTGGATCAAGGCT
>NZ_JAINFC010000874.1 GCF_020740835.1 Streptomyces sp. UNOC14_S4 | reverse complement strand
CCTGCGCTTTTCATTACAGCCGTGTCCGGTTGGTGGGCGGAAACACGAAAGTGCCTTCCGAGCTGGGATGATGAGGCTTGTCGAAGGTCTCAACCCGCCCAGCAGGAAGGCACTTTCTGCGTGCAGACTACCGTGTCGCGTCCCCGGCTCGTCGTCTCGGCAGACGGGCGCGGGGTGGTCAGCCATGCCGGGTCACGCCTGCTTGCCGATCTCGCCGAAGCCACCGGTCTGACCCGTGCCTTCAGCGGTGCCCTGCGCCACTTGCGCCCGCGTGGAACCGGGCACGATCCCGGACGGATCGCAGCCGACCTGGCGGTGATGCTCGCCGACGGCGGCGAAGCGATCGGCGACCTGGCTCTGCTGCGGGACCAGAGCGAGGTCTTCGGCCCGGTCGCCTCCACCCCCACCGCCTGGCGAATGCTCGCGGGCATCACCCCCACCGCGCTCGGCGCCCTGCGGGCGGCCCGGGCCACCGCCCGTGAGCATGCCTGGCTCCAGGCGGAGGAAACCCGCAACGGCATCCCCTCATCGCGGGCGGCCGGGCACGAACTGCCCGGACTCGTCCTGGACATCGACGCCACCCTGGTCACCTGCCACTCCGAGAAGGAGAACGCAGCCCCCACCTACAAGCACGGCTTCGGCTACCACCCGCTGCTGTGTTTCCTGGACAACACCGGCGAGGCCCTGGCCGGCCTGCTGCGGCCCGGCAACGCCGCCGCCAACACCGCCGACGACCACATCACCGTCCTCGACCAGGCCCTCGCCCAGCTCCCCGACGCCCACCGCCACGGCACCACCATCCTCATCCGCACCGACAGTGCCGGATCCGCCAAAGCCTTTCTCGCACACATCCGCGCCCTGCGCTCACGCGGGATCCGCAGCTTCTTCTCCGTCGGGCACCACATCACCGAGCCCGTCCGGCGCGCGATCCGCCACCTGCCCCGCCAGGTCTGGCACCCCGCCCTCGAACAGGACGGCACCCTGCGCCATGGCGCCGAAGTCGCGGAACTGACCGGCATGGTGGACCTGACCGGCTACCCGGACGGCACCCGCATCATCGTCCGACGCGAACACCCGCACCCCGGCGCCCAGCTCTCCCTCTTCGACCTCGACGAGGGCATGCGCCACCAGGTCTTCCTCACCGACACCCCTTACGGCCACAGCTCCCTGCAGCTTCTGGAAGCCCGCCACCGCGCGCACGCCCGCGTCGAGGACCGCATCCGCTGCGGCAAATCCACCGGCTTCGGCCGCTTCCCCTCCCGCCACTACACGCTCAACCAGGCATGGCTCGAGCTGTCCCTGGCCGCAGTCGACCTGCTCGCCTGGACCCAGATCCTCCTGCTGGACGGCGAACTGACCACGGCAGAACCGAAGAAGATCCGCTACCGGCTGCTGCACGCCGCTGCCCGCATCACCCGCGGCGGGCGCCGCCTGCACCTGCGGATCTCCGCCACCTGGCCCTGGCGCAACGAGCTGGCCAGCGCCTTCAGCCGACTCGCCATACTGCCCCGCCCAGCAAACTGATCAACCGCCGCCCCTGCCCGCCAACGACTCCGAAGGACCCAGGAGAACCCGGCCCCAGCGTCGGGCCTTCGGCACGACCCCGCACACGCAACAGGCCGAACACCGGCCGATCACGATCAACTACACCGGACCGAGGCCAACTGAAACGGCGAGGCTAGA
>NZ_JAINFC010000873.1 GCF_020740835.1 Streptomyces sp. UNOC14_S4 | reverse complement strand
CCTCCACCGGTTGTCGGCTGCCGGTAGGGGGTGCCTGCGTCCGCTGTCGGCTCTCCGCAGGGGGATGGTTATCCCTGCCGCCGTGTTCCGCTGGGGGCGCAGGGGGCGAAGCTCCCGCCACGGCACTGGGCGCGCCCCGTCAGGGGCGCGGGGAACTGCGCGAGCAACCAGCGACGACCCGCAGGCGCCGGACGGGCGCAGCGGGCCGAGCTCGTGGGCGGCTTTCAGGGGCGCGGGGAACTGCGCGACAAGCCTCCACCGGGGTAGCAGCCCCGCCGTCAGCCTTGGCCCGGTTTGCGGGAGCGCCAGATGACGAAGAGGGCCGAGGTCACGGCGGCCAGGCGGACCGCCCAGGGCCAGGTGTCGGAGAGGGCCTGGCCAAGGCCGCCCGTCGGGATGGGGGCGCCCCAGCGGCCCTCCGCCCGGCCCCAGAGCCAGACGAACCAGCCGCCCACCGCGACGCCCGGAATGCCCATCACCGCCCACTTCGACTCGGTGTGCGAGAGCTTCCGGGTGAGGTAGGCGAGGCCCCAGCCCGCGACGAGGACGAACCAGTTGCCGATGACCGCGCCGACGATCAGCAGCCCGGCCACGACGAGCAGCAGGAGGCTGACGGGCTCGCCGTCCGGGCGGCGCAGCAGGCTGGGGCGGGGACGGGCCTCCACGGCCTCCTCCGCTTCCACTTCCCCGTCCGCCGTCTCGCTCCCGGCGGCCTCGACCGCCTCGACCGCGGCTTCGGGTTCCTGCTGGCGGGTCGGCGGTTTCAGTATTTCGGGGATCTCGATACCGCCGACGAACCCGTGGACCGGTTCGCCCGGGGCGGCCGTACCGAACGGGCCGGGGGTCACGCGCCACCAGTCCGACATTTCCCTGGAGCCGGAGCCGGAGCCGGAGCCGGAGCCAGTGGTTTCCGGGGCGGCTTCGAGGAAGACGGGCGAGAGTGCGCCGCGGGCGGGCTCGTCCTCGCGGCGCTGCACGGGCACTTTGCCGGAATCCTTGCGGGTGGTGGCGCTCTGCTGCCCGCCCGCGTCGGCGACGGCTTCGTCCGGGGTGCCGAGCGCGGTGAGGATGCGCTGGACCGCGGCGGGCGTGTCGGCGCCTTCCGTGGTTCTGCGGTGCTCGATCTCCGTGCGCAGGCGGGAGACGAGCCGCATGCGGTCGGCGGAGGTGAGCGCGGTGCGTTGCGCGATGTCGCCGACTCGGCTCAGGTAGTCAAAAACAAGCTGATCGCTTTCGATCCCCACCGAATCCCCTAAGACCATCAGCCGCTCGTCCCCCGACGGTACCGGTTCCCTGCGGGGCTGGGCCGGGTTGTTGGGGTTTCTCGCCGTTGCCGCGCCCGCCCCCGGCCCCGGCGCCTACTGGGGTGCCTCTGCGCTGCGTGCGCGGGTGCGGGTCCGGTGGGGGTTTGTCGCGCAGTTCCCCGCGCCCCTAAAAGCCGCCCACGAGCTCGGCCGCCCCTGCCTGTCCGGCGGCTGCGGATCATCGCTGGTTGCTCGCGCAGTTCCCCGCGCCCCTGATGGGGCGCGCCCGGTCCTGCGGGGAGCCGACAGCGGACGCTAGAGCGTGTTCGTAGTTCGGATCTTCAGGTGGGTTGGAGGCTGCGGATCCACAGGATCGCGCCGCGCAGATGGAGTCCGGCGAGGTAGCTCTCGGGTGTCTTGTCGTAGCGGGTGGCCAGCCC
>NZ_JAINFC010000872.1 GCF_020740835.1 Streptomyces sp. UNOC14_S4 | reverse complement strand
GTTCGTGCCCGGTAGCCCGGTGCCCCGAGGGTGCGGAGGGACGGCGCAGAGAGGATCGGGCCGGGCCCGCTCACGGCGGGCCCGGCGAAGCGTGGATTTCCGGCGACGCGCCTCAGCGTTCGCGGTCGCCCTCGCGCTGGCCGAGGGTGATCTCCGTCGTCGCCTGCTTGCCGTCGCGGGTGTAGGTCACCGTGACCTTGTCGCCCGGGCGGTGGGTCCAGATCTCGCTGATCAGGGTGGCGCCGCTGTCGACCGTCGTGTCGTCCAGCTTGGTGATGACGTCGCCGGGCTTCAGGCCCGCCTTGTCGGCCGGGCCGCCGGGGGTGATCGGGGGCGCGCTGCTGTCGCCGCTCGTGGCGATGCGGGCACCGCTGCCGCTCTCCCGCGTGTTCAGCGTGGCGCTGATGACCGGGTAGATCGGCTTGCCCGTCTTGATCAGCTGGTCCGCGACGTACTTCGCCTGCTTGATGGGGATCGCGAAGCCCAGGCCGATGCTGCCCGCCTGGCCCTGGCCGCCGCCGAAGCCGCCGCCGTTGTTGGCGGACTGGATCGCGGAGTTGATGCCGATGACCGCGCCCTGCGCGTTCAGCAGGGGGCCGCCCGAGTTGCCCGGGTTGATCGAGGCGTCCGTCTGGAGGGCGCTCATGTACGAGGCGTTGCCGCTGCCCCCGCCGTCGCTGGAGGCCACCGGGCGCTTCTTCGCGCTGATGATGCCCGTGGTGACCGTGCCCGACAGACCGAAGGGCGCGCCGATCGCGATCGTCGCGTCACCGACCGCCGTCCTGTCGGAGTCCCCCAGCGGGATGGGGTTGAGGGTCGCGCCCGAGGGGTCCTTGAGCTTGATGACCGCCACGTCGTAGCCCTGCGCGCGGCCGACCACCTCGGCGTCGTACTTCTTGCCGTTGGAGAACGTCGCCGTGAGCTTGCCGCCGCCCTGCGCGGCCGACGCGACGACGTGGTTGTTGGTGAGGATGTGGCCCTGCTTGTCGTAGACGAAGCCGGTGCCCGTACCGCCCTCGCCGCCGCCGCTCTGCGCCTCGATGGTGACGACGCTCGGCAGCGCCTTGCTCGCGATGTCCGCCACGGAACCGGGCGTACGGCTCTCCACCTTCGGGTCACCGGAGGAGGAGAGGGTCGTCGACGTCTCGCTGTTCCGGTCGGCCGCCCAGTAGCCGATGCCGCCACCGATGCCGCCCGCGACGAGCGCCGCCGCCACGACGGCCGCGACGAGCCCGCCCCCGCGCTTGCGGGCCGGGGGATAGGGCGAGGGTGCCCCCCATGCGGCGCCCACACCGGTGGGGCCGACGGGACCCATGGGCCCGCCACCGTACGGCTGCGGGCCGCCGGGCTCGCCACCGCCACCGCCGCCGCCGCCGTACCAGCCTCCCTGCGGACCCGGCTGCCCCTGTGGCCCAGGCTGGCCCAGCTGACCCGGCTGACCCATGGCCGGGTCCGGTGCGCCCGCCATGCCCTGCACACCCGGCTGCGCGAAGGCAGAGGTCGCCGGCTGCGGAGGCACGGGCGGGACCTCGGGAGCGGCGACGGCCGGAGCCGCCGAGGCAGCCGGAGCCGCCTGAGTGGCCGGAGCCGCCGCGGGCGTCCGGTCCGCGGCGCTCTTCTCCAGCTCGACCGCCGGGAGCTGCGCCGTCCCCTCGGCCACCGCGTCCGCGGCGGGGGCCTGGGCGGGGG
>NZ_JAINFC010000871.1 GCF_020740835.1 Streptomyces sp. UNOC14_S4 | reverse complement strand
GCCCGCCGACGGCGGGAACAGCGGCGCGCTGCCCGGGCCGCGCGACGGGACGGCCGGCGGGTCCGGGGGCGAGCGCCTGCGGTTCGTGGGCGCCGCCACGCGCCGGATCGCCCGTGGCATCGACCTGGACGAGATCGTGCTGGGGCTGTGCCGGGCCACCGTGCCCACGTTCGCCGACGCGATCCTCGTCTACCTGCGCGACCCGCTGCCGGTGGGCGACGAGCGGCCCGTGGGGCCCGTCGTGCTGCGGCTGCGCCGCACCGACCAGCTGCCCGAGTACGTGCGCGGCCTCGGGGAGCTCGGCGCCCCGGAGGTCCCGCCCGCGCCCGATCCCGCGACCGAGCTCGCGGCCGTCGCCGCCGAGCGCTGCGAGGTGCGCATAGGAGGGCCGCTCGCGGAGGTGCTGCGAGGGGTCAGGCCCGTCTACGGCGACTCCTCGGCGGCGCGGGCGGCGCTCCCCGAGCTGCTGGGCGAGGACCGGACCGTGCCCGACCGGCAGCGCACGATACTCGCGCCGCTGCGGGGGCGGCGGCGGGTGATCGGCGCGGCGGTGTTCATCCGCCGCGCGGACCGGCCCCCGTTCGAGGGCGACGACCTGCTGGTGGCGGCGCAGCTGGCCACCCACACCGCCCTCGGCGTGGACAAGGCCGTGCTCTACGGCCGCGAGGTCTACATCGCGGACGAGCTCCAGCGCACCATGCTGCCGGACTCGCTGCCGCAGCCCACGGGCGTCCGGCTGGCCAGCCGCTACCTCCCGGCCGCCGAGACGGCCCGGGTCGGCGGCGACTGGTACGACGCGATCCCGCTGCCGGGCAACCGGGTGGCGCTGGTCGTCGGCGACGTCATGGGCCACTCGATGACCTCCGCCGCGATCATGGGCCAGCTGCGCACCACCGCGCAGACCCTGGCGGGCCTGGACCTGCCCCCGGCCGAGGTGCTGCACCACCTGGACGAGCAGGCGCAGCGGCTGGGCTCGGACCGCATGGCCACCTGCCTGTACGCGGTGTACGACCCGGTCGCGCACCGCATCGTCATCGCCAACGCGGGGCATCCACCGCCGATCATGCTGCACCGGGGCGGGCGTGCCGAGGTGCTGCGGGTGCCGCCGGGCGCGCCGATCGGCGTGGGCGGGGTCGACTTCGAGGCCGTGGAGCTGGACGCCCCCGCGGGGGCGACACTGCTGCTGTACACGGACGGTCTGGTGGAGTCCCGGCTGCGGGACGTGTGGACCGGGATAGAGCAGCTGCGCGAGCGGCTGATCGAGACGGCCCGGCTGACCGGCCCGAACCCGCCGCCGCTGGAGCCGCTGTGCGACGAGGTGCTGGGCATGCTCGGCCCCGGGGACCGGGACGACGACATCGCGCTGCTCGCGGCCCGTTTCGAGGGGATCGCGCCCAGTGACGTCGCGTACTGGTTCCTGGACCCTCGGCCGCAGACGGCGCGGCAGGCGCGTCGGCTGGCCCGGCGGGCGCTCGCGCGCTGGGGTCTGGACGAGCTGACCGACGCGGTGGAGCTGCTGGTCAGCGAGGTGATCACCAATGCGGTGCGGTACGCCGAACGGCCGATAACGCTCCGGTTGCTCCGGACGGACGTGCTCCGTTGCGAGGTCGGGGACGATGTGCCGCAGCTGCCGCGGCTGCGTCAGGCGCGGCCCTCGGACGAGGGCGGGCGGGGGCTGTATCTGGTGAAC
>NZ_JAINFC010000870.1 GCF_020740835.1 Streptomyces sp. UNOC14_S4 | reverse complement strand
GATCCTGCGGTGCGCCGAAGCCGTCCTCGGAGGGCCGGTTCGGTGGCATCGGTGGGGGTGGGGGCGGCTGGACCATCAGCGCATACCTCTTGTGTGCAGGCCCGTCGCCCGTTCTGCCTCCCCCCGCTATTCGACGGAATATCAGCATTCCCTCGAAAAGGAGTGAATCGGGCGCGAGTCCCGCGCCGTCTTGGTATTCGAGCGGGAAAATCTTTCTATCACCCCACTCCGACAGGGCCCGGGGCCGGTCGAGGCGGGCAAGCTCGTCGGCAGGGCAACCGGCGGGATGCCGTGGGACGTCGGGGACATCGAGAGTGTCTGCCGATACGTCCGGCGTATGCCCAGGTGAAGTACGCCCGGGGCGCCCACCGGTGACGCAGGGGCAATCGGTGGGGCAGGGGCGGCCCTGCCGTGGCGATGCGTATGACGATTAGGCTTGGTGGGTGTACGTACAGGAGAGCCCAGCCAGGCGGCTCCCGTCGCACACGGGGGAACCCCGGCAGTCGTCGGACGACGGGAACGGTCGGGCCCGACAGGCACTTCATGGGCGTCAGACCACTTCAGCAGGAGGCAATGTGAGCAGCGATCGGGACGAGCACCGCGCGGGCGGGAGCACAGCCGGCGAGGCCCGGTCCGACGCGGGCCACGAGAACGAAGCCGACCATTCGGGCGAGTTCACGATCGACTACACGCCCCCTGCCTGGTACACGCAGAACGCGGTGACGCCCGCGGCGGCGCCCGCGGCGACCCCGGACCACACGGGCGCGCCCGGTGCCTTCGGTGCCCCGAGTGACGCGGGCTTCACTGCCCCGCCGCCTTCGGGTGAACCTCTCGCGTCGCCCACCGGAGCCGGCACCGACGCAGCGGCCGACGCGGTTTCCGCGAACGGTTCCGGAGACCGTTCCGGGAACGGTCCCTGGGACGCGATCGCCGCCGCGGAACCCGCGCCTGTTCCCACGCTTCCGGCCGACGCACCGCAGGCCAACGCACCACAGGCCGACGACCGCCCGGCCTTCACCGCGCAGGGTGCGGCCGACGCCGCCGAGTCGGGGCAGGGCGACGGTGCGAGCCCTCTCCCGTTCGGCGGGGACGCGGGTGTCGCCATCCCGGCGCACCTCATTCCGCCGCGCCCGGCCGAGGCCCCGCTCGTTGCCGACGCCGGTACCGAAACCGGTCCCGGCACCGAGATCGGTACCGAGACCAGCACCGAGACCGGTCATGCGCCGTCCGGCCCGGACGCGACCGCCTCCGACGTAACCTCTCCGGCCGACGCCGCGCCGCAGGCCGACGAGCGGTTCCCCCTCGGCGCCGAAGCGAGCCACGATGTGACGCCGCCGGTCGCTGCCGCACAGGACGAAGCCCCGGCTGACGCACCGTGGGACGGTGACCGGCTTCCGTTCGGCGGTGAAGCCGTCAGCGAGGACGCACCCGCCGCTGCGGACAACGCGGACAACGGTGATGCCCAGAGCGACCGCACCATGCGCTTCTCCCCCGTTGTCCTGCGCGACGAGACCCCGAGCCGTGCGGGTACGGACGAGGCAGCGAGCCCCGCCGAAGCCCCTGCCCTCGGCAACCCGCGCGGGGACGGCACCATGCGCTTCTCCGCCGCCGCGCTCCAGAACGAGATCGCGAGCCGCGCCGCGGAGCCCGTCGCCGGTGGCCCCCAGGGCGACACCGACAGCAGCACCCCCAACA
>NZ_JAINFC010000087.1 GCF_020740835.1 Streptomyces sp. UNOC14_S4 | reverse complement strand
CAGCGCCCCGCCAGATCAAGGAAATACTGCGGCGCAACCCCCAGCACAACCGTCACCGCAACCCCCACCGCAATCGCCGCCGAAGTGAAAACACTCGGCACGGCAACACTCGGCCCCTCCGCCTGCGGCTCGTTGAAGAACATGAGCACGATCACGCGGATGTAGAAGAACGCCGCCACCGCCGAGGACAGCACACCCACCACGACCAACGGCACCGCACCCCCCTGCGCCGCCGCCTTGAAGACGGCGAACTTCCCGGTGAACCCACTCGTCAGCGGAATGCCCGCGAAGGCCAGCAGGAAGACCGCGAAGACGGCCGCCACCAGCGGCGAACGGCGCCCCAGCCCCGCCCACTTGGTCAGCTGCGTGGCCTCGCCACCAGCGTCCCGCACCAGCGTCACCACCGCGAACGCGCCCAGCGTCACAAACGAATACGCCGCCAGGTAGAAGAGAACCGAGGAAATACCGCCCGGACTCACGGCGATGACACCCGCGAGAATGAACCCCGCGTGCGCGATCGAGGAGTAGGCGAGGAGCCGCTTCACATCCGTCTGGGTGACGGCGACCACCGCGCCCACCACCATGGTGACGATCGCGACGCCCCACATGACCGGCCGCCAGTCCCAGCGCAGCCCCGGCAGCACCACGTACAGCAGCCGCAGCAGCGCGCCGAAGGCGGCGACCTTGGTGGCGGCGGCCATGAAGCCCGTCACCGGCGTGGGGGCGCCCTGGTAGACGTCGGGCGTCCACATGTGGAACGGGACCGCGCCGACCTTGAACAGCAGGCCCATCAGGACGAGCGCTCCGCCGATCAGCAGCAACGCGTCGTTCCCCGTGGTCGAGGCCAGGGCCGGGTCCACCGTGCGGACCGTGCCGTTGACCACGTCGGCGATGCCCGCGTACGTGACCGTGCCCGCGTAGCCGTACAGCAGCGCGATGCCGAACAGCAGGAACGCCGACGAGAAGGCGCCCAGCAGGAAGTACTTGACCGCGGCCTCCTGGGAGAGCAGCCGCTGCCTGCGGGCGAGGGCGCAGAGGACGTACAGCGGGAGGGAGAAGACCTCCAGCGCGATGAACAGCGTCAGCAGGTCGTCGGCCGCCGGGAAGATCAGCATGCCGCCGACCGCGAACAGCAGGACCGGGAAGACCTCCGTGGTGGTGAAGCCCGCCTTGACCGCTTCCCGTTCGGCCTCGCCGCCCGGCACGGCGGCACCCTGCGCGGCGAAGGAGTCGACGGCCCTGCCGTGGGCCGCCGGGTCGAGGCGCCGCTCGGCGAAGGTGAACACGGCGACCAGCGCGACGAGGAGAATGGTCCCCTGGAGGAACAGCGCCGGACCGTCCACGGCGACCGCGCCCATCGCGGCGACATGTGCCTTGCCCGTGCCGTAGCCGCCCGCGGCGAGGGCGACGACCGCGGCGAAGCCCGCGGCCAGGCCGACGGCGGTCAGCAGCACCTGCACCGGATACCGCAGGCGCCGGGGCAGGAACGCCTCCACGAGGACGCCGAGGACGGCGGCGCCGAGGACGATCAGCGTCGGTGACAGCTGGGCGTACTCGATATGGGGTGCCGGGATCTTTCTCGGCGGGTCGGCCGACATCGTCCACAGGCTGTGGACGAAAGCTGCGTGGCTCACTTCGCGGCCTCCACATCGTTCGTCGGGGCGTTCGGGGCGTTCGATACATCCGATGCGTTCGGAACATCGGGCTTGGGATCGGTCCGGTGGACCTGCGACATCGTGCGCCCCACCGCCGGGTCGATGATCTCCGTCAGCGGCTTGGGATAGACGCCCAGGAAGAGAAGCAGGGCGATCAGCGGGCCCACCACGACGAGTTCGCGTACGCGCAGGTCGGGCATGCCCCGGACCTCTTCCTTGACCGGGCCCGTCATCGTGCGCTGGTAGAGCACCAGGACGTAGAGCGCGGCGAGGACGATGCCCAGCGTGGCGACGATCCCGAGGGCCGGGTAGCGGCTGAACGTGCCGACCAGGACCAGGAACTCGGAGACGAAGGGCGCGAGGCCCGGCAGCGACAGCGTGGCCAGACCGCCCACCATGAACGTCCCGGCGAGGACCGGCGCCACCTTCTGCACGCCGCCGTAGTCGGCGATGAGCCGCGAGCCGCGGCGCGAGATCAGGAACCCGGCGACCAGCATCAGCGCCGCCGTGGAGATCCCGTGGTTGACCATGTAGAGCGTCGCACCGCCCTGGCCCTGCGTGGTCATCGCGAAGATGCCCAGGACGATGAAGCCGAAGTGCGAGATCGAGGCGTAGGCGATGAGGCGCTTGATGTCCTTCTGGGCCACCGCGAGCAGCGCCCCGTAGAGGATGCCGATCACCGACAGCACGACGATCACCGGCGTCGCCCACTTCGACGCCTCCGGGAAGAGCTGGAGGCAGAAGCGGAGCATCGCGAAGGTGCCCACCTTGTCGACCACGGCGGTGATCAGGACGGCGACGGGCGCGGTGGCCTCGCCCATGGCGCCCGGCAGCCAGGTGTGCAGCGGCCACAGCGGCGCCTTCACCGCGAAGGCGAAGAAGAAGCCGAGGAACAGGGCCCGTTCGGTGACGGTCGCGAGCTGGAGCCGGCCGTCGGCGCGCGCCTGGACGATCTCCGTGAGCGAGAAGGTGCCGGTGCCGAGCTGGTGCGCGGTGACGGCGTAGAGCCCGATGACCGCGGCCATCATGATGAGCCCGCCCGCCAGGTTGTACAGCAGGAACTTCACCGCCGCGTACGACCGGCGGGCCGCCGTCTCCTCCTCGGAGCGGGTGCCCGCCCGGTCGCCGAAGCCGCCGACCAGGAAGTACACCGGGATCAGCATGGCTTCGAAGAAGATGTAGAAGAGGAAGACGTCGGTGGCCTCGAAGGAGATCACCACCATGGCCTCGACCAGCAGGATCAGCGCGAAGAAGCCCTGGGTGGGCCGCCAGCGGCGGTCGGGCGCCGCCGCCTCCAGCGGGTCGGCGTCGTGCCAGCCGGCCAGGATCACGAAGGGCACCAGCAGCGCGGTCAGGGCGATCAGCACCACCGCGATGCCGTCCACCCCGAGGTCGTAGCGGACGCCGAAGGACGTGATCCAGGCATGCGACTCGGTGAGCTGGAAGGCCTTGCCGGAGTCCGGGTCGAAGCGGGCCAGTTGGACCGCCGCCAGGACCAGCGTGGCCAGCGAGAAGGCCAGCGCGAGCCACTTCGCGGCCGCCCGGCGCGCGGCCGGGACGGCGGCGGTCGCGACCGCGCCGGCCGCGGGCACGGCGGCCGTGACCGTCAGCAGGGGAAAAGACATGATCAGACCGCCCTCATCAGCAGGGTCGCGGCGATGAGCACCGCCGCGCCGCCGAACATCGAGACCGCGTACGAGCGCGCGTAGCCGTTCTGCAGCCTGCGCATCCGGCCCGACAGCCCGCCGACCGCGGCGGCCGTGCCGTTGACGATGCCGTCGACCACCGAGTGGTCGGCGCGGACCAGGCCGCGGGTGAGCTCCTCGCCGCCGCGGACCAGCACGATGTGGTTGAAGTCGTCCTGGAGCAGGTCCCGCCGGGCGGCGCGGACGAGCGCGTTGCCCCGGGGCGCGGTGACGGGGACGGGCCTGCGCCCGTACTGCGCCCAGGCGAGCGCCACGCCGAGGACGAGCACGACCATGGTGGCGGCCGTGACCTCGATCGCGCTGAGCGGCGAGTTGCCCTCGGCGTGCCCGGTGACGGGCTCCAGCCACTTCAGGAACGTGTCGTTGATGCTGAACAGCCCGCCGGCGAAGACCGATCCGACGGCCAGGACCACCATGGGGATCGTCATGGTGCGCGGCGACTCGTGCGGGTGCGGCGGCTCGCCTTGTGCATCCGGCTGCCAGCGCTTCTCGCCGAAAAAGGTCAGGATCATCACGCGCGTCATGTAGTAGGCGGTGATGGCCGCGCCCAGCAGAGCGGCGCCGCCGAGGATCCAGCCCTCGGTGCCGCCCTTGGCGAAGGCCGCCTCGATGATCTTGTCCTTGGAGAAGAAGCCGGAGAGACCGGGGAAGCCGATGATGGCGAGGTAGCCGAGACCGAAGGTGACGAAGGTGACCGGCATGTACGTCCGCAGGCCGCCGTAACGGCGCATGTCCACCTCGTCGTTCATGCCGTGCATGACCGAGCCCGCGCCGAGGAAGAGGCCCGCCTTGAAGAAGCCGTGGGTCACCAGGTGCATGATCGCGAAGACATAGCCGACGGGGCCCAGGCCCGCGGCCAGGATCATGTAGCCGATCTGGGACATCGTCGAACCGGCCAGGGCCTTCTTGATGTCGTCCTTCGCGCAACCGACGATCGCACCGAAGAGCAGCGTGACCGCGCCGACCGTGACGACCGCGGTCTGCGCGTCGGGCGCCGCGTTGAAGATCGCGCCGGAGCGGGTGATCAGGTAGACGCCCGCGGTCACCATCGTGGCCGCGTGGATCAGCGCGGAGACCGGCGTCGGGCCCTCCATCGCGTCCCCGAGCCAGGACTGGAGCGGCACCTGGGCGGACTTGCCGCACGCGGCGAGCAGCAGCATCAGCCCGATGGCCGTCAGCTTGCCCTCCCCCGCGTCCGTGGCGTGCGTGAGGACGGGGCCGAAGGCGAAGGTGCCGAACGTGGTGAACATCAGCATGATCGCGATCGACAGGCCCATGTCGCCGACGCGGTTGACGAGGAACGCCTTCTTGGCCGCGGTGGCCGCGCTGGGCTTGTGCTGCCAGAAGCCGATCAGCAGGTACGAGGCGAGGCCCACGCCCTCCCAGCCGACGTACAGCAGAAGGTAGTTGTCGGCAAGGACGAGCAGCAGCATCGCGGCGAGGAAGAGGTTCAGATAGCCGAAGAAGCGGCGGCGGCGCTCGTCGTGCTCCATGTAGCCCACCGAGTACAGGTGGATGAGCGTGCCCACACCCGTGATCAGCAGGACGAAGGTCATCGACAGCTGGTCGAGCCGGAAGGCGACGTCCGCGCGGAAGCCGCCCACCGGGACCCAGCTGAACAGGTGCGAGGTCAGCGTGCGGGCCCCGGCGTCCTTGCCCAGCAGGTCGGCGAAGAGCACGACGCCGAGGGCGAAGGACACCGCCGCCAGCAGCGTGCCGACCCAGTGGCCCACGCGGTCCAGTCGGCGGCCGCCGCACAGCAGGACGGCCGCGCCCAGCAGGGGGGCCGCGACGAGCAGCCCGATGAGGTTCTCCACGTCGGCGTCCCCTTACAGCTTCAGCAGACTGGCGTCGTCGACCGAGGCCGAGTGACGGGTGCGGAAGACGGACACGATGATCGCGAGGCCGATCACCACTTCGGCGGCGGCCACGACCATGGTGAAGAACGCGATGATCTGGCCGTCCAGATTGCCGTGCAGCCGGGAGAAGGTGACGAACGCCAGGTTGCAGGCGTTCAGCATCAGCTCGACGCACATGAAGACGACGATCGCGTTCCGCCGGATGAGCACACCGGCCGCGCCGATGGTGAACAACACGGCCGCCAGATAGAGGTAGTTGACGGGGTTCACTTACGGGCCTCCTTCGCGCCGGACGCGGGCCTGCCGTCCTCGCCGCGGCCGCCCGTCACCCACTCCGCGGAGCGCTGCTCCAGCGCCGCGAGCCCCTGGAGCGCCTCGCCCGACACGTCGCGGATCTGGCCGCGGGAGCGCAGCGTGGGGTTGACGGTGAGCTCGGAGGGGGTGCCGTCGGGCAGCAGGCCGGGGATGTCCACGGCGTTGTGCCGGGCGTAGACGCCGGGGGCGGGCAGCGGGGGCACCTGCTTGCCCTCGCGGACGCGGGCCTCGGCGCGCTCGCGCTGGCCGGCGGGGCGCTGCGCGCGCTCGCGGTGGGTGAGGACCATCGCCCCGACGGCGGCGGTGATCAGCAGAGCGCCGGTGATCTCGAAGGCGAAGACGTACTTGGTGAAGACGAGAGCGGCCAGCCCCTGGACGTTCCCCCCGGAGTTGGCCTGGCCGAGGCCGGTGAAGTCCTTCAGGGCCGCGTTGGCGATGCCCGCGATCAGCAGGATGCCGAAGCCGAGCACGCACAGCCCGGCGAGCAGCCGCTGGCCCCTGATGGTCTCCTTGAGGGAGTCGGCGGCGGTGACACCGACGAGCATGACGACGAACAGGAACAGCATCATGATCGCGCCGGTGTAGACCACGATCTGCACGATGCCCAGGAAGTAGGCGCCGTTGGCGAGGTAGAAGACCGCCAGCACGATCATGGTGCCCGCCAGGGACAGCGCGCTGTGCACGGACTTCTTCATCAGGACCGTGGCCAGCGCCCCGAGGACGGCGACCGTGGCGAGCAGCCAGAACTGGACGGCCTCACCGGTGGAGGTGGTGCCCGCGGCGGCCAGCGCGCTCATGACTCCACCTCCGCGGACGAGGAATCCGACGACGCGGACGAGGAGTTCGCGGGCTCCGGCGGCTGCTCGCCCTTGGAGACGGCGACCTGACGGACCGTACCCGGCGCGGCCTCGGAGACCAGGCCCCGGTAGTAGTCCTTCTCGGTCATGCCCGGGTAGATCGCGTGCGGGGTGTCGACCATGCCCTCCTCCAGGCCGGCGAGGAGCTCCTCCTTGGTGTAGATGAGCGACTCGCGGCTGGCGTCGGCCAGTTCGTACTGGTTGGTCATGGTCAGCGCGCGGGTGGGGCAGGCCTCCACGCACAGGCCGCACAGGATGCAGCGGAGGTAGTTGATCTGATAGACGCGGCCGTAGCGCTCACCGGGGGAATAGCGCTCCTCGTCGGTGTTGTCCGCGCCCTCCACATAGATCGCGTCGGCCGGGCAGGCCCACGCGCACAGCTCGCAGCCGATGCACTTCTCCAGCCCGTCCGGGTGCCGGTTGAGCTGGTGGCGGCCGTGGAAGCGCGGCGCCGTGTGCTTCTTCTCCTCCGGATACTGCTCGGTGAGGCGCTTCTTGAACATGGCCTTGAAGGTCACGCCGAAGCCCGCCACGGGGTTCTGGAAGTCAGGCATCCCCGCCCTCCTTTCCTTCTCGAGGACCGTCACTCACAGTATCGACGCGACCACTGACAACGAGCTCCCCGCCCTGTCGCGACGGGCGCCGCGGCACCGGCGGCAGGGTCTGGCCGGGCATCGGCGGCACGGGGAAACCGCCCGCCATCGGGTCGAACTCGCCCTGTGGACCAGGCCCTTCGGCCGCCTCCCGGTCCGCGCCGCCGCGGTCGCGGAAGACGTCGGCGACGAGGGAGAGCACCAGGACCGCGACGACCGCGCCGCCCACGTAGAGCGTGATCCGCTGGAAGTCGTAGTTCTCGTTCCGCAGCGCCCGCACGGTCGCGACGAGCATCAGCCAGACCATCGAGACCGGGATGAGGACCTTCCACCCCAGCTTCATGAACTGGTCGTAGCGCAGCCGCGGCAGGGTGCCGCGCAGCCAGATGAAGAAGAACAGCAGCAGCTGGACCTTGATCACGAACCAGAGCAGCGGCCACCAGCCGTGGTTCGCGCCCTCCCAGAACGTCGAGACCGGGTACGGGGCCCGCCAGCCGCCCAGGAAGAGCGTCACCGCGACCGCCGAGACCGTGATCATGTTGACGTACTCGGCGAGCATGAACAGCGCGAACTTGATCGAGGAGTACTCGGTGTTGAAGCCGCCGACCAGGTCGCCCTCGGACTCCGGGAGGTCGAACGGCGCCCGGTTGGTCTCGCCGACCATCGCGGTGATGTAGATGAGGAAGGACACCGGCAGCAGCAGCACGTACCACCGGTCGTGCTGCGCCTCCACGATCGCCGAGGTCGACATCGACCCCGAGTAGAGGAAGACGGCGGCGAAGGAGACGCCCATCGCGATCTCGTACGAGATCATCTGCGCGCACGAACGCAGGCCGCCCAGCAGCGGATAGGTGGAGCCGGAGGACCAGCCCGCCAGCACGATGCCGTAGATGCCGACCGACGCCGTCGCGAGCACGTAGAGCACCCCGATCGGCAGATCGGTGAGCTGCATCGCGGTGCGGTGCCCGAAGACCGAGACCTCGTTCCCGGACGGGCCGAACGGGATGACCGCGATCGCCATGAACGCCGGGATGGCCGCGACGACCGGGGCCAGGAGGTAGACGGCCCTGTCGGCCCGCTTGACGATCAGGTCCTCCTTGAGCATCAGCTTGATGCCGTCCGCGAGGGACTGGAGCAGACCCCAGGGGCCGTGCCGGTTGGGGCCGATGCGCAGTTGCATCCACGCGACGACCTTGCGTTCCCAGACGATCGAGAACAGCACGGTCAGCATGACGAACGCGAAACAGAAGACGGCCTTGAGGAGGATCAGCCACCAGGGGTCGCGGCCGAACATCGACAGGTCCTCGGCGGCCAGGTGCTGCATGCTCACTGCCGTCCCTCCGAAATCTCGGTGCCGTCACCGGCGTCCGCCGCGATCCGTACGAGCTCGCCGGGCCGGGCACCCGTACGAGCGGCCACCCCACCCTCGACGGAGTTCAGCGGGAGCCACACCACCCGGTCCGGCATCACGGTGACCCGCAGCGGCAGCCGCACGGTGCCCGCGGGACCGGTCACGGCGAGCGGCTCGCCGTCGCGTACGCCCGTCTCCTCGGCGGTCGCGGCGGAGAGCCGGGCCACCGCCGCGTGCCGGGTGGCGGCGAGCGCGTCGTCGCCTTCCTGGAGGCGGCCCTCGTCGAGCAGCATCCGGTGGCCCGCGAGCACGGCCTCCCCGGCGCCGGGCCTCGGCACCGGACGGCCGTGCTCGGCGGGGGCCGCCGCGTACGCGCCGTCCCAGTGCCCCAGCCGGCCGAGCTCCGCGCGCGCCGCCTCCACGTCCGGCAGCGCGAGGGACACGTCCATGGCGTCGGCCAGCATGTGCAACACCCGTCCGTCCGGCGGCACATGGTGGCGGGCCGTCGTCTGGTCGAGCTTGATCGCGACGTCGAACGGGCGGGCCCGGCCCTCCCAGTTCAGGAAGGTGCCCGCCTTCTCGGCGACCGCCGCGACCGGCAGCACCACGTCCGCCCGCTCGGTCACCTCGCCGGGCCGCTGTTCCAGGCTCACCAGGAAGCCGACCGCGTCGAGCGCGGCACGCGCGCGTGCCGGGTCGGGCAGGTCCGCGACCTCCACCCCGCCCACCACCAGGGCCGCCAACTCGCCGGTGACCGCGGCCTCGACGATCTGGCCCGCGTCCCGGCCGGGGCTGCGCGGGAGCTCGGCGACGCCCCAGGCGGCGGCCGTCTCCTCGCGGGCCCGCGGGTCGGTGGCCGGCCGCCCGCCGGGCAGCAGCCCCGGCAGCGCGCCCGCCTCCAGCGCCCCGCGCTCCCCCGCGCGGCGCGGGATCCACACCAGGGCCGCCCCGGTCGCGTCCGCCGCGGCCACGGCCGCGGTCAGCGCGCCGGGAACGCCCGCCAGGCGCTCACCGACGACGATCACGGAACCCTCGGCCCGCAGCGCCCCGGCCGCTTCCCGCCCCGCGGCGTCGAGCCCCACGGTGTCGGCCAGCGCCTGCAGCCACTCGGTCTCGGTGCCGGGGGCGGCGGGCAGCAGCGTGCCGCCCGCCTTCGTCAGCCCCGGCGTCGCGTACGGGGCGAGCGAGAAGGCGCGCTGCCCGTGCTTGCGGTGCGCCTTGCGCAGCCGCAGGAAGATGCCGGGCGCCTCCTCCTCCGGTTCGGAGCCGACGAGCAGCACGGCGGGCGCGTCCTCCAGCGCCCGGTACGTCGTCCCGCCACCGGCGAGATCACGCCCCCGGCCCGCGACCCGGGCGGCCAGGAAGTCGGCCTCCTCGGCGCTGTGCACGCGGGCCCGGAAGTCCACGTCGTGCGTGTCGAGGGCCAGGCGCGCGAACTTGGCGTAGGCGTACGCGTCCTCGACCGTCAGCCGTCCGCCTGTCAGCACCCCGGACCGGCCCCGGGCGGCGGCGAGGCCGCGGGCCGCCGCCTCCAGTGCCTCCGGCCAGCTCGCCCGCTCCAGCACGCCGTCGGCGTTGCGCACGAGCGGGGTGGTGAGCCGGTCGGGCCGCTGGGCGTAGCGGAACGCGAAGCGGCCCTTGTCGCACACCCACTCCTCGTTGACCTCGGGGTCGTCGGCGGCGAGTCGGCGCATCACCTTGCCGCGCCGGTGGTCCGTACGCGTCGCGCAGCCGCCCGCGCAGTGCTCGCACACCGACGGCGAGGAGACGAGGTCGAAGGGGCGGGAGCGGAACCGGTACGCCGCCGAGGTCAGGGCGCCGACCGGGCAGATCTGGATGGTGTTGCCCGAGAAGTACGACTGGAAGGGCACGCCCTCGCCGATGCCCACCTGTTGCAGGGCGCCGCGCTCCAGCAGCTCGATCATCGGGTCCCCGGCGATCTGCTGCGAGAAACGCGTGCAGCGGGCGCACAGCACGCAGCGCTCGCGGTCGAGGAGGACCTGCGGGGAGATCGGCACCGGCTTCTCGAAGGTCCGCTTGCGGCCCTCGAAGCGGCTGTCGGCCTGCCCGGCGGACATCGCCTGGTTCTGCAGCGGGCACTCCCCGCCCTTGTCGCAGACGGGGCAGTCCAGCGGGTGGTTGATGAGCAGCAGCTCCATCACGCCGCGCTGGGCCTTCTCGGCGACGGGCGAGGTGAGCTGGGTGCGGACGACCATGCCGTCGGTGCAGGTGATGGTGCAGGAGGCCATCGGCTTGCGCTGTCCCTCGACCTCGACGATGCACTGCCTGCAGGCACCGGCGGGGTCGAGGAGGGGATGGTCGCAGAAGCGGGGGATCTCGATCCCCAGGAGTTCGGCGGCCCGGATGACGAGCGTGCCCTTGGGGACGGACAGCTGGACGCCGTCGATGGTGACGGACACCAGGTCGTCCGGCGGAACCGCGTTCCCGCCTCCGGAGGGCGCGGACGTGGTGACGGTCATACGTGCACCTCCGGGTGCGACTGGTCGGCCCACGCGGTGGACCTCGCCGGGTCGAAGGGGCAGCCCTTGCCCTTGACGTGCTGCTCGTACTCGGCGCGGAAGTACTTGAGCGAGGAGAAGATGGGGCTCGCGGCGCCGTCGCCGAGGGCGCAGAAGGACTTGCCGTTGATGTTGTCGGCGATGTCGGCGAGCTTGTCGAGGTCGCCCATGCGGCCTTTGCCCGCCTCCAGGTCGCGCAGCAGCTGGACGAGCCAGTAGGTGCCCTCGCGGCAGGGCGTGCACTTGCCGCAGGACTCGTGCGCGTAGAACTCGGTCCAGCGGGTGACGGCCCGCACGACGCAGGTGGTCTCGTCGAAGCACTGGAGGGCCTTGGTGCCCAGCATCGATCCGGCGGCGCCCACGCCCTCGTAGTCCAGCGGGACGTCCAGGTGCTCGTCGGTGAACATCGGGGTCGAGGAGCCGCCTGGCGTCCAGAACTTGAGGCGGTGGCCGGGGCGCATGCCGCCGCTCACGTCGAGGAGCTGGCGCAGGGTGATGCCCAACGGGGCTTCGTACTGGCCGGGGTTGGCGACGTGGCCGCTGAGGGAGTAGAGCGTGAAGCCGGGGGACTTCTCGCTGCCCATCGAACGGAACCATTCCTTGCCCCGGCCCAGGATCGCGGGAACCGACGCGATGGACTCGACGTTGTTCACCACAGTGGGGCAGGCGTACAGACCGGCGACCGCGGGGAAGGGGGGCCGGAGCCGGGGCTGGCCGCGGCGGCCTTCGAGCGAGTCGAGGAGCGCGGTCTCCTCGCCGCAGATGTACGCGCCCGCCCCCGCGTGCACGGTGATGTCGAGGTCGAGTCCGCTGCCGAGGACGTTCCGGCCGAGATAGCCCGCCGCGTACGCCTCGCGCACGGCCTCGTGCAGCCGCCGCAGCACGGGGACGGTCTCGCCGCGCAGATAGATGAAGGCGTGGTCGCAGCGGATCGCGTAACTGGCGATCAGCATGCCCTCGATGAGGGCGTGCGGGTTGGCGAAGAGGAGGGGGATGTCCTTGCAGGTGCCGGGTTCGGATTCGTCCGCGTTGACGACGAGGTAGTGCGGCTTGCCGTCGCCCTGCGGGATGAACTGCCACTTCATCCCGGTGGGGAAGCCCGCGCCGCCGCGGCCGCGCAGCCCGGAGTCCTTCACGTACGCGATGACGTCGTCGGGGGCCATCGCGAGGGCCTTGCGCGCGCCCGCGTAGCCGTCGTGCCGCAGATAGGTCTCCAGCGTCCAGGGGCGCGGCTCGTCCCAGAAGGCGCTGAGCACGGGGGTGAAGAGCTTCTCGGGGCTGGTCTCGCCGCCTGTCTCGGGCCGGGGGACGCCCCCGTTCGCGGGTGCCATGGTCATTCCTCCCCCTCCTCGCGGCGCGCGGGGCGGTCGTCCTGACGCGCCGGGCGGTCGTCCTGTACCGGCGGCTGCGCCGGGGCGCCGCGCGGCGGTCCGACGCGGGCGGCCGGGCCCTCGCCCCTGGCCAGCCGCAGGCCCGCCAGGGTCGCGGGGCCCGCGCCGCCGCTCTCCTCCACCGCGCCCGGCCGCTCGTCGGGGAAGCCGGCGAGGATGCGGGCCGTCTCCTTGAAGGTGCACAGCCGCGCGCCGCGCGTGGGCCGCACGGGGCGCCCGGCGCGCAGGTCGTCGACCAGGGCCTTGGCGCTCTGCGGTGTCTGGTTGTCGAAGAACTCCCAGTTGACCATCACCACGGGGGCGTAGTCGCAGGCCGCGTTGCACTCGATGTGTTCGAGGGTGACCTTGCCGTCCTCGGTGGTGCCGCCGTTCGCCACGCCGAGGTGCTCGCGCAGGGACTCGAAGATGGCGTCGCCGCCCAGCACCGCGCAGAGCGTGTTGGTGCAGACGCCGACCTGGTAGTCCCCGCTCGGCCCGCGGCGGTACATGGTGTAGAAGGTCGCCACCGCGGTGACCTCGGCGGTGGTCAGTTCGAGCGTCTCGGCGCAGAAGCGGACGCCGGTGGCGGTGACGTGCCCTTCCTCGGACTGCACGAGGTGCAGCAGGGGCAGCAGGGCGCTGCGGCTGTCGGGATAGCGGGCGATCACCTCCTTGGCGTCGGCCTCCAGCCGGGCGCGCACGTCGGCGGGAAAGTCGGGCGCGGGGAACTTCGGCATCCCCAACTGGACGTCTGTCACCGGTCGACGCCTCCCATCACGGGATCGATGGACGCCACGGCGACGATGACGTCGGCCACCTGGCCGCCTTCGCACATCGCCGCCATGGACTGGAGGTTGGTGAAGGAGGGGTCACGGAAGTGGACCCGGTAGGGGCGGGTGCCGCCGTCGCTGACGACGTGCACGCCGAGCTCGCCCTTGGGCGACTCCACCGCCGCGTACGCCTGGCCGGGCGGCACCCGGAAGCCCTCCGTCACCAGCTTGAAGTGGTGGATCAGGGCCTCCATCGACGTACCCATGATCTTCTTGATGTGGTCGAGGGAGTTGCCGAGGCCGTCCGGCCCGAGGGCGAGCTGGGCGGGCCAGGCGATCTTCTTGTCGGCGACCATGACCGGGCCGGGCGCGAGCCGGTCGAGGCACTGCTCGACGATGCGCAGCGACTGCCGCATCTCCTCCAGCCGGATGAGGAAGCGGCCGTACGCGTCGCAGGTGTCGGCGGTCGCCACCTCGAAGTCGTAGGTGTCGTAGCCGCAGTAGGGCTGGGCCTTGCGCAGGTCGTGCGGCAGGCCCGTGGCCCGCAGAATCGGTCCTGTCGCGCCGAGCGCCATGCACCCGGAGAGGTCGAGGTGGCCGATGCCCTGGAGGCGGCCCTTGAAGATGGGGTTGCCGGTGGCGAGTTTGTCGTACTCGGGGAGGTTGCGCCGCATCTTCTTGACGAACTCCCGCACCTGGTCGACCGCGCCGGGCGGCAGGTCCTGGGCGAGGCCGCCGGGGCGGACGTAGGCGTGGTTCATCCGCAGGCCGGTGATGAGCTCGAAGATGTCGAGGACGAGCTCGCGGTCCCGGAAGCCGTAGATCATGATGGTGGTGGCGCCGAGCTCCATGCCGCCGGTGGCGATGCACACCAGGTGCGAGGAGATGCGGTTCAGCTCCATCAGCAGCACGCGCAGGACGTTCGCGCGGTCGGGGATCTGCTCCTCGATGCCCAGGAGTTTCTCCACGGCCAGGCAGTACGCCGTCTCGTTGAAGAACGGCGTCAGGTAGTCCATGCGCGTGACGAAGGTGGTGCCCTGCGTCCAGTTGCGGTATTCGAGGTTCTTCTCGATGCCGGTGTGGAGATAGCCGATGCCGCAGCGGGCCTCGGTGACGGTCTCGCCGTCGATCTCCAGGATGAGCCGGAGCACTCCGTGGGTGGAGGGGTGCTGGGGGCCCATGTTGACGACGATGCGCTCGTCGTCGGCCTTCCTGGCCGCGGCGGCGAGCTCCTCCCAGTCGCCGCCGGTGACCGTGTAGACGGTGCCTTCGGTGGTGTCGCGCGCGCTCGCGGGGGAACCCGCGGGGGAAGTGCTCATCAGCTGTACGACCTCCGCTGGTCCGGAGCCGGGATCTGGGCGCCCTTGTATTCGACGGGGATGCCGCCGAGGGGGTAGTCCTTGCGCTGCGGGAAGCCCTGCCAGTCGTCCGGCATCATGATCCGCGTGAGCGCCGGGTGGCCGTCGAAGACGATGCCGAAGAAGTCGTACGTCTCGCGCTCGTGCCAGTCGTTCGTGGGATAGACGTCCACGACCGAGGGCACGTGCGGATCGTCGTCGGGGGCGCTCACCTCCAGCCGGATCAGCCGGTTGTGGGTGATCGAGCGCAGGTGGTAGACGGCGTGCAGCTCACGGCCCTTGTCGCCGGGGAAGTGCACGCCGCTGACGCCCGTGCACAGCTCGAAGCGGAGCGCGGGGTCGTCGCGGAGGGTGCGGGCGACGACCGGCAGGTGCTCGCGGGCGATGTGGAAGGTGAGTTCGCCGCGGTCGACGACGGTCTTCTCGATGGCGTTCGCCGGGAGCAGCCCCTGCTCCTCCAGCGCGCCCTCCAGTTCGTCCGCGACCTCGTCGAACCACCCCCCGTACGGGCGGACGGCCTCGCCCGGCAGCCGTACGGTACGCACCAGGCCGCCGTACCCGGAGGTGTCGCCGCCGTTGCGTGCGCCGAACATGCCGCGCTGGACGCGGATGGCCTCGCCCGCCTCGCCCCGCTGGCCGGGCAGGTTCTGGGCGTTGACGTCCTTGTCGGGGTTGACCCCGTTCGTCTTCTCGTCGCTCACCGCAGCAGGCCCTTCATCTCGATGAGCGGCAGGGCCTTCAGCGCCCTCTCCTCCGCCTCGCGCTCCGCTTCCTCGCGGTGGGCGCCGAGCTTCCCGTCCTGGATCTTGCGGTGCAGTTTGAGAATCGCGTCCATCAGCATCTCGGGGCGCGGTGGGCAGCCGGGCAGATAGATGTCGACCGGCACGATGTGGTCGACGCCCTGGACGATCGCGTAGTTGTTGAACATGCCGCCGCTGGAGGCGCAGACCCCCATGGAGATGACCCATTTGGGGTTGGCCATCTGGTCGTAGACCTGGCGGAGCACCGGCGCCATCTTCTGGCTGACCCGCCCGGCCACGATCATCAGGTCGGCCTGGCGCGGGGAGCCGCGGAAGACCTCCATGCCGAAGCGGGCGAGGTCGTAGCGGCCCGCGCCGGTGGTCATCATCTCGATGGCGCAGCAGGCCAGTCCGAACGTGGCCGGGAAGACGGACGCCTTGCGCACCCAGCCGGCGGCCTGCTCGACGGTGGTCAGCGCGAAGCCGCTGGGCAGCTTCTCCTCGATTCCCATGGTGAGCCCCCTAGTCCCATTCCAGGCCGCCGCGGCGCCATACATAGGCGTAGGCGACGAAGACGGTGAGCACGAAGAGCAGCATCTCCACGAGCCCGAACAGCCCCAGGGAGTCGAAGGTGACGGCCCAGGGGTAGAGGAAGACGATCTCGATGTCGAAGACGATGAAGAGCATCGCCGTCAGGTAGTACTTGATCGGGAAGCGCCCTCCCCCGGCGGGCTGCGGGGTGGGCTCGATGCCGCATTCGTACGCCTCGAGCTTGGCGCGGTTGTACTTCTTGGGCCCGATGAGCGAGGCCATGACCACGGAGAAGATCGCGAAGCCTGCCCCGAGGGCTCCCAGTACGAGGATGGGCGCGTAGGCGTTCACCGCTCCTCGCTCCTTCCAGTCGACTTCCGAAAGACGCTGACTGCTGGCTGACCGGACCCCGGCGGGCTCCCGGCCTCCAGGGACACCGCGCGCCCTCCGGGGGACGCCGCGAAGATCGCCCACATGTGAGGCAGTTCACAAGCCCGGGTCGAGCGCATCCTATGCCCGGTGACCTGTGATCTGCGACACGGGGTACAGGACCACGTTTGTGATCTCCACCACCTGACAGGGGGTCACCGCGCGGAAGAGTGGCCGATCTTCATACCCGAGGCGTTCGGATGATCACCTGCGGTGATCATCCGGCGGTCGCGGCACTGGCCAGAGGGGCTTGCCCTAGCAAAACGTGGGCTGTGCAAGCAAATTGGTTTTTGTGATCGTCAACTGATATGGGAGTGCGGCGCACTGAGCCGACGACAGCCGCCGAACGGCCGAACCGGCACCTCGCGCTTCTCTTCACGAGTGGGCGGCGGGACGCGAGCGCTCCAGCGAGCACGGAGACTCCGGCGAACGCAGAGCGGGCGCACAGCGAAGGGCGGGCGCCGCGTGAGGTCTGCCACGCTTCAGGACGCTCCGCGGCCGGTTCCCGTGGGTAGCCTCGACAGACTGACCGTCAAAGTGATATACGCACCGGCCGTTGCCGCCGGGGAGCAAACGCCATGCTGAGGGGCCTGTTCCGGCATGACGCCCCATCAAGCGCCGTGACGCGACCGTAACCAAATGTCCGGTTTACCGTCATCTGCAGGCCGATTGTGACGCACGTCACCTTTATTGAACTCCGCCGTGCGGCCTGGTACTCCGTTATTCCATGTCCCCGAACGCGCATATAACCAGCCACCGGAAGCCCCGCCGAACGGCCACCCAGTCGTGGGTCGTGCGCACGGGTGTTGCCGGTGGCGTCCTCAGCACCCTGGCCGTGGCCGGTGCCGGTTCCGCCACCGCCGCCGAGAAGCCCACCGAGGCGACCATGGAGATGCCGGCGATCAACGCGACGATCGCCTCCTCCATCGCCCAGAGCGCGGCTGCCACCCAGCAGACCGCCTTCGGCTACCAGGAGAGCGCGCAGCAGGACCACGCCGCGGACGCCGCCAAGGACGCCACCGAGACGGCCAAGAACGAGGCCCTGCGCATCGCCGACGCGGCCGAGAAGAAGGCCGCCGCGGAGAAGCAGCAGCGCGAGCAGGACGAGTCCCGCGCCTCGCGCGGCGGCGAGCGCACGAGCCTGAGCGCCAAGTCGGCCTCCGCCGACTCCTCCGACGAGGCGGGCGACTCCTCCTCGTCGTCCTCGTCCTCCTCCTCCAGCCACGTCGGCTCGGGCAGCGTCTCGACGCTGATCTCCTTCCTGGAGAACCAGCTCGGCAAGGCGTACGTGATGGGCGCCACCGGCTCCTCCGCGTACGACTGCTCCGGCCTGGTCATGAAGGCCTACGCCCAGCTCGGCATCGACCTGCCGCGCGTCTCCCAGGACCAGTCCGCGTACGGCACCCAGGTCTCGCTGAGCAACCTCCAGCAGGGCGACATCCTCTACTGGGGCTCCTCCGGCAGCGCGTACCACGTCGCCATCTACGTCGGCGGCGGCAAGTTCATCGGCGCGCAGAACCCGAGCTCGGGCGTCGTCGAGCGCGACCTCAGCTACGACATGCCGACGGGCGCGGTGCGCGTCCTGTAGTTCCACCGAACGCTTCGGCTTCACATCGAAGGGTCGGCTTCCCCACCGCTCGGGGGAGCCGGCCTTTCGGCGTTTTTCTCCTCCGGACGCGGGACCGCCCGCCGTACGGGGGCTGTGGCGCACGGCGAGCGGTTGCCTGCCCTTAGTTTTCCGCCGAGCGGACACGCCGAAACGGCGCGATACCCACCCGAATGGGTGAATTCCCCCTTGCCTTGACCTTGCGGACGGGTACGGGGCGCCTATGGGTGTGGCGTCGCCACCATCGGAAGGCGCGGCGGCGCGGCCGAGGTTCGCTCCCGGGCTCCGCCCACACGTGTAAGCCGAGCCGATCGGCGAAGTCGCGCACGAGCTCCGCGGCCAGTTGCTCTGGGAGCTCGATCAGGGTGCCGGAGTTGAAGTGGAGCCAGTACTCGGCGTTCCGGCCCAGGCGTCCGGTGCGGCCCAGGGCGTAGTACGTCGCCTTGATCATCTGTGCGCCCCCATCCCGACGTGCGTACAGGGTCTGCTGCGCCAGCCGTTTCTCATACGTCGCCTCCCAGCGATGGGGTGGTCGCACCTCACACCCGTCCGTGGCCTGGCCACCCTCCGGAGTGCCTCAACGGGCATGCAGGTGGCTGCACTTCGGGTCTTCCCGGCGTGCGGTGTCGCGTTGGCAGGACCATAGGGCCACCACGGAAGCGCGTGCAACCTCTTCGGTGCATCAGTGCACCGCCTAGACCTGTCGGAAGATCACGCGCGAGACTGTCCGCAACCACCGGGAAAGGAGCGGCATGCCACCGAGAACGACACCCACCGGACGGCAACAAAGGCTCGGCGCCGAGTTGCGGAAGATGCGCGAGCAGGCCGGAGTCACGCCTCCGGACGCCGGCCGGGAACTGGGCGTCGATCGCACCCGCATCAGCAACACCGAGGCGGGCCGCCTCGGGCTGAGCGAGGAGCGGGTTCGGGCCTTTGCCCGGATTTACGCATGCCCCGACGAGAAGTACGTCGACGCACTTGTTGCCATGGCAGAGGAACGGGGTAAGGGCTGGTGGGAGGAGTATCGGGGATACCTATCCCCCAGTGTGCTGGACCTCGCGGAGCTGGAATATCACGCGACCAGCTTGACGGTACTGCAATTCGCGTACATTCCAGGCCTGTTGCAAACCGAGGACTATGCGCGGAGCCTCTTCCGCAACACAGTGCCGCCGCTCACTCAGGTAGAGGTTGAGCGGCGCGTGTCGCACCGCATGCAACGGAAATGCGTCATGCAGCGTGACCTGGCCACACCCTGCACCTTCGTGATCCATGAGGCGGCATTGCGCATGCTTCACACCGACGTGGACGGGCAACGTCGCCAGCTCGACAGGCTGGTCGAAATCAGCAGCCACGAGGGAGTCACCATCCGGGTGATCCCTTTCGCTGCCGGTTCGTTCCCCGGGGCGAACACTTCGGCCACATACGCCGGGGGTCCCGTACCCAGGCTCGACACCGTGCAGATCGACACCGCCCATGGCTCACTGTTCCTCGACGCCGAGGCCCACTTGGAGAACTACCGCAGCATCCTTGGGTACGCGAAGAAGACTTCCCTCCCTCCCAAGGAGTCGAGGGAATTCATCCACACCGTGGCAAAACAACTGTGAAGGCATGGAGATGTCGGAAATCACCTGGCAGAAGTCCTCTTTCTCCGGGGACAGAGACGAGTGCGTGGAAGCGGCGGGGCTCAATGGGAACATCCTGATACGCGAAAGCGATGATCCGGCGATAGTCGTGACCACCAGCCGGGCCAAGTGGCGAGCACTCACGCACGCCGTCAAGGCCGGGAGGCTCAACCACCTGATCTAGCGAACCTCGCACTCGACCGCCCCCCATCTTCGCAGGTGGGGGGCTTTTGGCATATGCGGGTGCATCTGTTTCCTGGTGCACTATTGCACCCACCTTCAGCTGGCGCTACGTTCTCACCGCATCGCTCCGGGCGCGGTTCGTCAGGCACAGCCATGCTCGGGTCCGCTACCCAACTCTCCTTGGCTCTCCCCTGGTTGCAAGGGAGCGCTTCCCCAAGAGCCGCCTCTCCTCCCCCACCCCCGGAGGGGTGCAG
>NZ_JAINFC010000869.1 GCF_020740835.1 Streptomyces sp. UNOC14_S4 | reverse complement strand
GCCCGAGATCCCGCCCGCCGCCGAACGCGTCAGGCTCGGCAGCGTTGACCTCGCCGCCCGCCGCATCGCGGGCCACCGCGGCTCCGCCGTGGTCCTCGCCGACGGCGACCCCGGCTTCTTCGGCGTCGTCCGCGCCCTCCGCGCCCCCCAGCACGGCCTGGAGGTCGAGGTCGTGCCGGCCGTCTCCGCCGTCGCCGCCGCCTTCGCCCGCGTGGGCATGCCCTGGGACGACGCCCAGGTCGTCGTCGCCCACAGCCGCGACCTGCGGCGCGCCGTCAACGTCTGCCGCGCCCACCCCAAGGTCGCCGTCCTCACCTCGCCCGGCGCGGGCCCCGCCGAACTCGCCCTCCTCCTCGGCCCCGTCCACCGCACCTTCGTCATCTGCGAGGAACTGGGCACCGCCCGCGAACAGGTCACCGTCCTCACCTCCGACAAGGTCCCCGACCACACCTGGCGCGACCCCAACGTCGTCATCGTCATCGGCGGCGTCATCGGCGGAGGGGGCCCCGGCACCGCCCAGCCCGCCGCCCAGGGCTGGGGAGCCGGCAGAGCGCGTGCCTCCGGCGGCTGGATCGCCGGCCGCGACCCCGGCTACCCCCCGGCCGTACGCGGCTGGGCCCTGCCCTCGGACGCCTACGGCAGCGACCTCGGCGAAGGCGAGTCCGCCGAACTGAGGGCCGCTCAGCTCGCCCGGCTGGGCCCCCGCGTGGGCGACCTCGTCTGGGACATCGGCTCCGCCAGCGGCGCCGCCGCCGTCGAGGCCGCCCGCTTCGGCGCCGCCGTCATCGCCGTCGACCGCGACGCGGACGCCTGCGCCCGCACCACCGCCGCCGCCCGCCGCTACGGCGTCCAGCTCCAGGTCGTCCACGGCACCGCCCCCCAGGTCCTGGAGGACCTTCCCGAGCCCGACGTCGTCCGCGTCGGCGGCGGGGGAGCGCACGTCGTCGCCGCCTGCGCCGCGCGCACGCCCGAGCGGATCGTCGCCCACGCCGCGACCCGCGACGAGGCCGAGGCCATCGGCCGGGCACTCGCCGAAGGCGGGTACGCCGTGGAGTGCGCGCTGCTCCAGTCGGTGGAGCTGGAGACCGCCACCTGGACCGAGCACGAGCGCACCGTGGCCTTCCTCCTGAGCGGCCGCCACACCCACCTGTGAGCCCTGCCCACCGGCCGGAGGGTAGGGTTGCGGTTCGTTGTACCGCCCCGTACCGCCCCTCGGTGTCCGACACCACAGTCGTCAATGTCCCGAACGTTCCCTCCTTTTGGCGGGAGCACGGCAAGGTAGGGGCGGACGACGCACAACGTGCCGCGAGGCACCGACGCTCGTTCTTCACTATGGGCGTACGCGGTTGGAAGGAGCACTACCGATGGGCGAGGGGTACGCATGACCGACACCGGCCAGTTCCCGGGCGAGGGACAGCCGGAGAACGCAGGCGAGCTTCCCGGCCCGTTCCCCGCGGACTCAGTGGCTCCTGCCGATCCCGGCGCTCCCGCCGCCTACACGTTCCTGGACCACGCCGACGCGGACGGCGGTGACGAGGACGACCTCCTGCTGATGCCCGGCGCCCAGGGCGCCTGGATGGAGCAGCCCGCCGTCCAGGGCGGCACCCACGAGACCGGCGGCCGGGACTCCGGCTCCGTCGACCTCGGCGACGTCCGTATGCCGCAGTCCGCCGCCGCCCCGGCCGCGCCCGCGGCCCCGCGCCGCCC
>NZ_JAINFC010000868.1 GCF_020740835.1 Streptomyces sp. UNOC14_S4 | reverse complement strand
CCTCCCGGCTGGGCGAGGCCGCGCGCGAGACCCTGCGCTTCGCCGTGGCCCTCGGCGGCGAGGTGCCGCACCAGGCGCACCTGCCCGCCCTCGTGGGCGACACCCACGCGGACGCCGCCGTCGGCGAGCTGCTCGCGGCCGGGCTGATCACCGTCACCGGCGCGCACTACCGGCTGGCCGCGGGCGTCACCGACGAGCTGCTCGCCGACGGGTACGGCCGCGACTCCGCCGAGCTCGCCCACGCCGCGGCCCAGCACTACGCCTGGTGGACCGGGCACCCCTCCGTGACCCCCGAACGCGTCGCCCTGGAGGCCGACGCGATCCTCGCCGCCGCGGCCGCGCTGGCAAGCGGTACGGAGGAGGGGCACGCGGAGACGGCGGTCCTGCTGGCCCGTACGGCGGCGCCCGCCTTCGCCGCGGCCCTGCACTGGAGCGCCTGGGAGCGCTGCCTCCGGCACGGCCAGGCCGCCGCCCGGCGCACCGGCGCGGTCGCCGAAGAGGCGTATTTTCACCACGAGTTGGGCGTCATGGCCCTGTGCACCGGCAACCTCGACCGGGCCCGCGCCGAGCTGGAGGCGTCCATCGGCATGCGCGGGGTGCTCGCGGACAAACGCGGTGCCATAGCGGGCCGTCGCGCCCTGGCCCTGGTCACGGACCGTTCCGGTCACGCGGCACAGGGGCCCGCGGCGCCACGGCCGGAGCCGGCGGCGGCCGCCGGGCCGCCCGTTCCGGCGATCCCGCCCGCGGCCCCGTCGGCGCTGGTACGGGGCGTCCGGCCGACGGCGGGGGAGGAGGTCCCGGACGCGCGCCGCGAGGAGTCGCTGGCCCCGCCGTCCGTGTCCGCGTCCGCGTCGTCCGCCTTCGCCGGGGCGCCGGACCAGATCACCACCGCGGCGCTCCGGCGCCCGCAGCCGTCCCGGCCGCGTCAGCAGTGGGCGCGGAAGCTGATGGTGAGCGGCACCCGGCGCAATCTCGCCGCGGCGGGCGCGGGCGCGCTGCTCGCCGCCGTGCTGGGCACGGTCGTGACCCTCGGCGCCACGACCGGCGGGCACGACGGGGACGCGGGCGACGGCGCCACGAAGCCGGACCGCTCCGCGTCGCAGCAGGACGGCGACAACAGCCTCACCGCGGACCAGCGGCGGCCGGGCGAGGCCGGGCACGCGCAGGTCCCGGGCCGCCCCGGGAAGCCGGGACAGTCGGCCTCCCCCGGCGCCTCCGGGCACGCCTCGCCCGGGGCGTCGGGCAGCGCCTCGCCCAGTGGCGGCCCCAGCGACGGCGGCCACTCGTCGGGGTCGCCGTCGAGCGGCGGCAGCCCGTCGCACGGCGGCTCGTCGTCGCCCAGCTCGTCGTCGTCCGCCCCGTCGTCGAAGCCGCCGGAGTCGCCGTCGAAGCCGCCGTCGAAGGACCCGACGGGGTCGTCTTCGTCCTCCTCCGGAGGGAGTACGGGCGGAGGGGGCACGGCGGGGAGTGGCTCTGCGAGCCACTCGGCGGCGGCGAGCACGGGTACGGGTGCCGGTGCCGGCACCGGCACTGGTGCCGGTGGCACCGGCAACCGCCCGGCGGGCCCTGCGGGGAGCCCTTCGGCGTAGCCGGGGCGCCTACCGGGTTGCCTCTTGAGCCCGGTGCGCGGCTGCCGGTCGCGTCGTGGCCGGTCGCGCAGTTCCCCGCGCCCCTTACGGGGCGCGCCCACGCGGCGGAGCCGCAGAATGTCACAGCCC
>NZ_JAINFC010000867.1 GCF_020740835.1 Streptomyces sp. UNOC14_S4 | reverse complement strand
TCCCCGCCCCGGCCCGCCGCGAACAGGCGAAGCAGCCCGTGAAGGTCGTGCCGTCCGGACGCCGTATGCAGACGGCGGCCGAGACACCCGACCCGATCGGTGAGGCCGTCCGCGCGGCACTCGCCAAGCACGAGGGAGACCTCGACGCGGCGACCGCGACCCTCATCAGGCGCGCGATCCCGGACGCCATGGCGCTGCTGGACCACACCCGCAAGGGCGGCCGCTACGACGTCATCGGCCACCCGCCGCTCCCGGACATCCTGCGCAAGCAGACCGCCCGGGGAGCCGACCGGATCTGGGAGGCGCGCCCCAAGTGGGCCCGCCCCCACCTCCCCGCGGGCCGTCACACGATCACCGCCCTGGATGTCAACGGCGCCTATCTGTCCGCCCTCAAGACCCACCTGCCGCTCGGCGCGCTGGAGCACTGCACCGGCGACCACCACGACCGCCGCCGCGCCGGTGTCCATCTGATCACCCCGCCCGACTGGGAGCACGACGACGTGCTGCCCAACCCCATCGGCCACCGCGAGGAGCCCGGCCCCCTGTGGGTGACCGAGCCCACCCTGCGCCTCCTGCTGCGCCTGTCGAGCCCCGCCTACGGCCTGTGCGCGCCGCCGGAGATCCACGAGTCCTTCACGTCCGGCGCGACCGAGAACCTCCTGGAGAAGTTCCGCGTCGCGCTCAAGGACGCCCGCGACCGTGCGATCGCCGAGGACGACGCGGTGACGCTGGAGTACGTGAAGGCGATGTACTCGAAGTTCGTCTCGACGATGGGGGAGTCCCACTACAACCGGGAGCTGTACCGCCCGGACTGGATGCACCTCATCCGCTCCCAGGCCTTCGCGAACCTCTGGATGAAGGCGTACAAGGCTCACGACGAGGGCCTGCTGGTGGTACGGGCCATGGGCACCGATGAACTCCACGTCGCCGGCCAGTGGCAGCACGTCTTCCCCGAGGGCCGCGGGGTGACGGAAGTGAAGGTCAAGGACGTCTACACGGTCGGCACCGCGGAGGACCCGACGGCGGCGGGGGAGCCGGACCCCGAGCCCGGCGGGGTACACGCCTCGTAAGAGGCGTGGCGCGTGGGCGCGCCCGGCCCCACCGGCCCGCGGCCACGGCGGAACCGCGCTCGTTCACCTTGTCTCCTTCGAGGATGCCCTGTCCTTTAGGGCGGGGAGGAATCGAAGCATCCGCGTAGCGGGGCAGGGGGCGGGGTTTCGCCGCCAGGGCGAAAGACCGTGTTTGTACGGCAAGTTGACCTCCGGTGACCGTTTCTACTAGGTTGTTCTGCGTGAAGATTGTTGCGCAGGTGAAGTTGTTGCCTGCGTCCGCGCATGACGCGGACGCACTGGCGGCGACCCTGCGTGCCTGCAACCGTGCCGCGAACGCGGCGTCTGAGGTGGCGTTCGCCAAGGACCTCAAGCGGCGCAACGTGCTGCAAGAGGCCGTCTACCACCGGATCAAGGCTGACTGCGATCTCGGGGCGCAGGCTGCCGTGCGCACGGTCAAGAAGGTGTGCGACGCCTACGCCACGCTGAAGGCGAACCTTCGGGCCGGGAACTACGGCCCGGAGGGTTCCGGGCGACGGGTCAGGGTGGAGTCGAAGCCGATCGCTTTTCGTGAGACGTCGGCGCAGCCGTACGACGACCGGATTCTGACCTGGAACCTCGATGAGCGCACCGTGTCCGTCTGGACGGTGGCCGGACGGCTCAAGGGCATC
>NZ_JAINFC010000866.1 GCF_020740835.1 Streptomyces sp. UNOC14_S4 | reverse complement strand
GGGCGAGGACGAGGCGGTGGCGGAGGCGCCCCGGGCCGAGGGGCTGCCGCTCGCGCCGTGCAGCGCCTTGGCGTCCGTACGGCCGGGCCTGCTGCCCGGCATCCGCACCCCGCCGTCCGGCTCGGCGCCCGCGTCCCGCTGCTTGCCCGCGCCGTCCGAGGACGAGGCCGGTTTCGCCGGGTCGCTCACGCTCATGCAGCCCCCGAGGGCCAGGGCGGCGACGGCCACGGCGGCGATCCGGGTGGCGGCTGCGTGAGCGGGGGTGGGGCGCATGGAGGGACCGCCTTCGGGTGCTTCGGGAGTGCACGGGAGGTGCGCACGGGGGTGCAGGGGAACGCAGGGGACTGACGCCCTGCCCAACTGGCCCCGCACCGCACAGGACACGCGCGGCGCGCCGCTGCGGGCCCACTCCCGCCCCGTGGGCACCGCCGGGCACACCACTGGTCCCTTCAGGGCTCACCCGTCACCGCGGGCGGCGCGCCCTCACCCGCGGCCGAGGCAATGCTCAGCCGTAGCCGAGAGCGTGCAGGCGAGCGTCGTCGATGCCGAAGTGGTGGGCCACCTCGTGAACCACCGTCACCTCGGTCTCGTGCACCGCCTCTTCCCGGGTGGCGCACATCCGCAGCGTCGGGCCCCGGTAGACGGTGATCCGGTCCGGCAGGACGCCCGCGTACCACTCGCCGCGCTCGGTCAGCGGCGTCCCCTCGTAGAGGCCGAGCAGCTCCGGGTCGTCCGCCGGGGGCTCGTCCTCGACGAACACCGCGACGTTGTCCATGAGCCGCGTCAGCTCCGGGGGGATGCGGTCCAGGGCCTCGGCGACCAGTTCCTCGAACTCCTCGCGCGTCATCTCCAGCACGCTCGCCATTGTCCGCCACGAAGGCGCTCCGCGGGGGCCCGGCCGGGCCCGTGCGAGCCGCACCGGAGCGTGCCGCGGGGGCCCTGCGGGGGTGCCGCGAGGGTGCCGCGGGCCTGTTGCGGGGGCGCCGCACCGGGTCATCGGCAAACCGTTTTGGCGTTACCTCCTCCCATCCCATATGCTTCTCACGTCCCCGAGGCGCTGCGAAGCGCCCAGGCGGGCCATCAGCCCTCATCGTCTAGTGGCCCAGGACGCCGCCCTTTCAAGGCGGTAGCACGGGTTCGAATCCCGTTGGGGGCACGCTTCATCGTGTGCAAGACTTGTCTTGCACATAGCTTGGTCCTGTGGAGCAGTTTGGAGTGCTCGCCACCCTGTCAAGGTGGAGGCCGCGGGTTCAAATCCCGTCAGGACCGCTGCGATTCCTTGTGGATCGCGTGGCTGGGTAGCTCAGTTGGTACGAGCGTCCGCCTGAAAAGCGGAAGGTCGCCGGTTCGACCCCGGCCCCAGCCACCGCGAGCCCCCCGTCTTCGGATGGGGGGCTCAGTTTTTTGTCCTTACTTTTCGGAGCGGTGCCCCGGGTGGCCTCTGGCACCCTCGCTCCTGACTCCACGCCCACCGGGTTGCCTCTCACGCTCCGCGCGCGGGTGCGCCCCCGGTGGGGGCTTGTCGCGCAGTTCCCCGCGCCCCTAAAAGCCGCCCACGAGCTCGGTCACCCCTGCCCGTCCGGCGACTGCGGGCCGTCGCTGGTTGCTCGCGCAGTTCCCCGCGCCCCTGACGGGGCGCGCCGGACATCCGGCACCCCACCCGTATCGGCCGCACGCACCGCGTTTCAGGTTCCGGCCGGAGGTCACGCCCCCGGCCCACC
>NZ_JAINFC010000865.1 GCF_020740835.1 Streptomyces sp. UNOC14_S4 | reverse complement strand
GTGGTTCATCGGGTGGGGTGCTCGGCTTTCAGCGGGGAACGGCTTCAGATGGCGCGGTGGCGGGCGTGACCGTGGAGGGGCGAGTGCAGGTCGGCGGGAGTGGTCTCCTGCCGGACGACGGTGCTGGTGCGCAGGTGGCGCAGGCAGATCGTCAGGAACGGCGGCCCGCTGGGGTCGATGTCCTGCTCGCAGGTGTCATCCTGCGGCGCGTCCGAGTCGGGCGCGGGGGCGCGGGGAGCTTGGTGGAAGGCGTCGTGGAGGTGTTCGCCGGCCTGCCACAGACGGGTGCGGGCCGCCGCGAAGTAGCTGCTCTGGGCAGGGCGTTCGCCGCGGGTATGCTCGGCGAGCCGGCCGAGGAGAGTATGGAGGGCGGTGAGGTGGGCGTGGAGGGCGTCCACCTGGGCCCGGGTTGCCGGGCGGCCGTTGGGGGGTGAGGTGGTGGTGCGGGTGTGGTGGCGGATGCCGGTAGTCGCTGCGGTGAGGTAGGCGAGCGGCTCGTTGCCGGCGAGCGGGGACGGAGGCGTCACGAGAGGGGGTGGTCCTTCCTGCGGCTTGCGGGTGTTACAGGGCGGTGCGGGCGAGCGGCAGGGCGGCGGTGGCGAACGCGTCGGGCTGCTGGTACTTCAGGCGGCGCAGGTCGACCTGGGCGGAGACGGCGGCGGTTTCGATCTGGGCGCAGGCGGCGTCGAGTTGGTCGTCGCTGTCGGCGGAAACGGTGAGCAGGCCGGTGAGGGCGACGTCGGCGTGGCCGGCGATCAGCTGCCGCTCGCGCTGCTTGACGTCCGCGTACTCGACGCTGTCTTCCTCGTTGTCGACCTGGCCCTTGCGCTGGCGCTCGGCCGCGTCCGCGATGATCGTCGCCTTCCGGCGCTGGACGTCCTTCAGTGCGGCCTCGAGCTGCTGGGGAACGTAGATGAGGGAGAAGGAGCGGCGTACCCCGGCGGAGAACAGCACGGTGTGGAGGAATCCGGCGCCGACTTCGGTGCGGGGCCAGTTCTCGACCCAGTAGGTGGCGTGGTGGGCGCTGTCGGTGATGACCCGGTCGGTTTCCTCGACCTGGACGACGGGGCCGGCGGCGGCCGGGTCGGCTTCGGCGCGGCCGGTGGGCGACCACTGCTGGAGGGCGGAGAGGGCCTTGGGGTCGTAGGCGGTGCGGATGACCGCGGCGATCTCCCGGGCGTCCAGCCAGCCGGTGACGGTGAGCCCGGCGTTGCGGGCGGCCTGGGTGAGGGTGGCGGTGGTCTGCTGCAGCACGGTGAAACCACCTGACAGTCCGCCACCGGCCTGCGAGATCAGCCGACGGGCGGCCTTCATGTCCAGGGAGACCGCAAGGTACGCCTCGTGAGGGGCGGCGGCAGGTCCCGCGGCGGCGACGAGCTCGGCGTACACGGTGCCGGCGACGGGTGCCTGGGGGTGGCCGTGCTCGTTCCAGTGCCGGGTGAGCGCGTCGCCGGAGTCGGGGACGGTGCGCTCGAGGACCTGGATGGTCTTGATGTGCCCGGTGCGGGCCAGGCCGGCCAGGGTGCGGCCCCAGCCGGAGACGTTGGCGTTCTGGGTGGCGGGGTCGAGGAGGGCGAAGGCACGGCTGGAGATGCGGGCGACGGCGGTCATGGTGCCCGCGCGCGGGTCGTGGATGGCGGCGAGTTGCCGGTCGGGGGAGGTGAACACCCGCAACGAGGCGTCGGTGCCCGGCAGATGGAGCAGGCCCTCGGTGCGGGGGCGGGT
>NZ_JAINFC010000864.1 GCF_020740835.1 Streptomyces sp. UNOC14_S4 | reverse complement strand
CCCACGGCCCGAGCAGGAACGCCCTGTGCGTGCCCGCGACGTCGTCGGCCAGCCGCATCAGCCGCAGCCACAGCGCCGCCAGCGTGCGGAAGGCGGGCAGGTCCCGCCGGTCGAAGGCGGCGCGCAGCTCGGGCAGGAGCCGTCTGCTGCGGTGCGCGAGCGCCTGCCGGGCGACGTCGACCAGGTCATAGCGGTACGTGTCCCGGCCCCGCAGGTCCGCGCCGACGGCCAGCAGCCCGGCCAGCGCCGCGTCGAAGCGGGCCGGGTCGTACGACAGATCGTTCGGCGCGTACTCCCCGGCCCGGTCGGTCGCGAGGTCCGGGCGGGCGGCGAAGAGACTGTCGTGCGGGTCGCTGCGTTCGGGCGCGTGCTGCCGGTAGGCGGTCTCGCGCAGCGCCGCCCACGCCCGGCGCGCCGCCGGGTCACGGCGGCCGTAACGGAAGTCCGCGTACGCGGCGAACCACCGCTCCCGGTCCGGCGGCCGGTCCCGCCACGCCAGCTCGGAGAAGTACTCGAAGGCCGCCGGGTCGCGGTCGGCGGCCTCCGGCAGATAGGCCGTGCCCGCCAGGGCGCTGCCGGGCCGGTCCCGCCACGCGAAGAACTTCGCGTCCCAGACGTGGGTCTTCGCGCCGAGCGTCGTCCGTCCGCCGAAGTTCGGGATCGAGCCGAAGGCGTACGGCGTGCCGCCCCAGTCCCGCTCCCGGTCGGTGACGCCCGAGAAGCGGTCGGAGACCCCGTCGACGATCAGCATCCGCTTCCGGTCGACGGCACCGACCAGCTCGGGCAGCGGGTTCCGCTCCCAGCCGAGGATCACCCAGGTCGCCTCCGGGTGCGCGGCGCGCAGGGCCTTCTCGACGCCCCGGGCCGCGGCCGCCACGGGCACGTCGCCCGCGGTGCCGCCCTCGTGCAGCAGGTCCATCTTGAAGTGCGCGGCCGGGCCCAGCAGTTCGGCCTGGTGGCGGTAGAAGGCGGCCGCCGTACGGGCGAACGCCGCCGTGCGCGGGTCGAGCCAGTCCGGGCGCCGGAAGCCGTGCCAGACGCCCTGTGGGACGACGCGGGCACCCGGGTTCCGGTCGGTGAAGCCGTCGGGCACCGACCCGTAGTGGCCCGGCAGGACGGGGGCCATGCCCAGCTCGCGCAGCCGGTCGCAGATCCGCCTGCCCAGCGCGGCGCGCCGCGTGATCAGCGCGGGGGAGAGGGGGCCGCCGAAGCCGCTCAGGTTCTGCAGCAGCCACCACGGCTGATGGGACGGGGCGGGCAGCCAGGCGCGGGCCTCGGCGTCGGTGTAGCCGCAGTCCATCAGGGTGCGGTGGTGGACCGCCTCGTGCCCGGCGATCACCAGCACCTCGTTGCAGCCGTGCAGCGCGAGAACGTCGATCATGCGCTCCCAGTACGGCCAGTCGGCGTACGGGAAGGTGTAGCCGTCGTTCGTGTCGTTGAGCGCGAAGCGGTGTGGGAGGGCGGTGGACCGCCTCAGCGGGCGCCCGGGGGCGGGGAGCTCGCGCGGCAGGTCGAGATGCGAGGCGCTCCAGGTGAGGTGCGCCCCGCACACGTACTTGAGGTACCAGTGCACGCCGGTGAGCAGCACCGCCGGGGACGTGCCCGACACGACGATCCGGCCGGCGCGGCCGGTGACCTCGAAATGATCCACGCCATCCGTGGCGGGGCGGGCCGCGGTGAGCCGGAACTGCCGCCAGCGGGGAATCGGCCGACCGGCAGCGACCATGA
>NZ_JAINFC010000863.1 GCF_020740835.1 Streptomyces sp. UNOC14_S4 | reverse complement strand
GCGCGACAAGCCCCCACCGGCCCGCAGCCGCGCGCACAGCGCAAGACGCACCCCACTAGGCGCCCCCGAAGCCGCGCAGCGCAAGCCGCACAGCGCAAGCGGCACCGCCAAGCGGCGGAGCCCCGCATCCCCCGTCGGAGTGACATTCTTCGGCCCATACGATGACCACTTCCGCCAACTCCCGCCTCTTCACAGCCATTTGACGCTCCGTTCACGCGCCCCCTCCTGCCCCCGACACACCTGTGCCGGGAGAGTCGCAAGGGTCACACTGTGGCCCCACGTGGCCTCACGTGGCCTCACGCGACTCCAGGGAGAGGGGCACTCCATGGCCGAAAAGACGCCCGCGGCGCGCATGACGCGTCGCAGACTCCTCGGCACCGCCGCCGGAGCGGCCGCCGGAGCGGCAGCGCTCTCGCTGCTGCCGACGAGCGTGCAGCGGGCCGTCGCCGCCGGGCCCGCCACGCGCGGCTCGCTGGGCGACATCGAGCACGTGGTCCTGCTGATGCAGGAGAACCGCTCGTTCGACCACTACTTCGGCACCCTCAAGGGCGTCCGCGGCTTCGCGGACCCCGACGCGCTCAGGCTCCCGGACGGCAGATCCGTCTTCTACCAGCCCGACACCGAGAACCCGGCCGGCTACACGCTGCCGTTCCGTCTGGACACCCGCAGGACCAGCGCCCAGGCCATCCCCTCCACCAGCCACGCCTGGGAGGTGCAGCACGACGCGTGGAACGGCGGCCGGATGGACCGCTGGCTGCCCGCACACCGCAAGGCGGACGGGGCGAACGGCCCGTACACGATGGGCTACCACACCCGCGAGGACATCCCGTTCCAGTTCGCGCTCGCGGAGAACTTCACCGTCTGCGACAACTACTACTGCTCCGTCTTCGGCCCCACCTGGCCCAACCGGCTCTACTGGATGACGGGCACCATCGACCCCGGCGGCACCCTCGGCGGCCCGGTGATCGAGAACACCGCGCCCACCCCGTACCGCTGGACCACCTACGCCGAGCGGCTCCAGAAGAAGGGCGTCAGCTGGCAGGTCTACCAGGAGGACGACAACTACGGGTGCAACCTGCTGGAGGAGTTCCAGCAGTTCAAGGACGCCAAGCCGGGCGATCCGCTGTACGACCGGGGCATGGTCCGGCGGCCCGCGGGCTCCTTCGAGGACGACGCCCGCAACGACCGGCTGCCCGCCGTCTCCTGGCTGTTCTCGCCGTCCACGCAGACCGAACACCCGGACTACCTCCCCGCCGCGGGCGCGGACTACGTCGCCAGGAAGCTGGAGGCCATCGCCGACAACCCGGCGGTGTGGCAGAAGACCGTCTTCATCCTGAACTACGACGAGAACGACGGCCTCTTCGACCACGTGCCCCCGCCCGTGCCGCCCCCGGGCACGCCGGACGAGTTCGTGGGCGGCCTGCCCATCGGCGGCGGCTTCCGCGTGCCGTGCCTGATCATCTCGCCGTGGACGGTCGGCGGCTGGGCCGCGGGCGAGGCGTTCGACCACACCTCCGTCCTGCGCTTCCTGGAGCGCTGGACGGGCGTCGAGGAACCCAACATCAGCGCCTGGCGCCGTCGTACCTTCGGCGACCCCACCTCGGCCTTCGGCTTCTCCGAGCCCCCCGCAGGCGCCTCCCCGCAGCTGCCCCGCGACACCGCCGAGCAGCGCGAACAGGCCCAGTGGAACGTGAAGCGCCGCCCCAGGCCCACCCTCCCCGGCGCCCGCCAGACC
>NZ_JAINFC010000862.1 GCF_020740835.1 Streptomyces sp. UNOC14_S4 | reverse complement strand
GCGCGGCGGGAGCAGCGGCAGGGGCCGGAGCGGCGGCCTGCGGGGCGGCGGCGGGGGCGGGGGGCTGCGCGGCGGGCGCGGCGACGGCGGGAGCCGGGGCGGCGACGGCCGGAGCGGCCTGCGCGGCGGGGGAGGCCGGAGCGGCGCCCGCCTCGGTCAGGCCCGGCGGCGTAGCCGTCGTCGGCTGACCCGGCTTGTAGTCGGCGAAGAAGTCCCACCAGGCTCGGTCGACCGAGTTCGGGTCCTGGAGGTACTGCTGGTAGATCTCGTCGACGAGCCACTCATTGGCACCGAAGACGTCGGCAGGACTCTTGCCCTGCCCGTCCTGGTCGGTCGAGATGCTCGAGGTGTTGGGGGACTGTGGCGACACGGCGGCAACCGCCCTCTTCCGCTTCACAAGGTGATGGACAGCGGAAATAAAGGCTACGCCTGTCTGTACCGATGATGCAGGCCACCCGGGCCAGTCGTCGCGCAAGTCACATTCCCGAAGGGGTTTCGGGGCATGACTTGGCGGGAAACACGCGGGGTTTTGCGTGTCCCGAGGGAATCCGGGTTCGCCGAAGCGGGCCTCACACTCCCTCGAATGTGTGCCTCCGCCACCGACCATACGTCAACTCTGATCACGCGGACCTCCCGGAAGAGTGACCTGTATACGGCACCCTTGCGGGGATTCGGCCACGCCGATGCTCCCGCCGTGCAGGTCGACCGCCCATCGGGCGATGGCGAGGCCCAGGCCCGTACCGCCGTCCCCGCACGGCCCGTGGGCCCTGGAGCCGCGGTTGAAACGCTCGAAGACCCGGTCCCGCTCCGCCTCCGGGATGCCGGGCCCCTCGTCCAGCACCTCCAGGTCCAGCGACTGCGCGCCCTCGCCCCGGCGCGCCCGCACCGTCACCCGCCCGTGCGGTGGGCTGTGCTTGACGGCGTTGTCCACCAGGTTCGCCACCACCTGGTGCAGCCGCTCGGCGTCCGCGTGCGCGGTCAGCTCGGGGGGCGACACGTCCAGGTGCAGATGGACGTCCTTCCGGGAGTGGGGGGAGGAGCCCGAGGCCATCCCGGCCTCCTTCAGCACCCCCGCGAGGTACGGCCACACCTCGAAACGGCGCGCGTGCAGCGGCACGACCCCGTTGTCCAGCCGCGACAGGTCCAGCAGCTGCTCGACCAGCCGCCCCAGCCGCTCGGTCTGCCGCAGCGCGGTGCGCATGGTCTCCGGGTCGGCGGCGGAGACCCCGTCCACCACGTTCTCCAGCACGGCCCGCAGGGCCGCGATGGGCGTGCGCAGCTCGTGCGAGACGTTCGCGACCAACTCCTTGCGGTGGGTGTCCACCGCCTCCAGGTCGGCCGCCATCCGGTTGAAGGCCGTGGCCAGGTCCCCGAACTCGTCCCGCCGCCCGGCCCCCACCCGCCGGGTGTAGTCACCGCGTGCCATCGCCCGGGTGACCTCGGTCATCTCGTCCAGCGGCGCCGTCAGGCCGTGCGCCACGAACTGCGTTATCAGCAGCGAGGCGATGATCGAGAAGACCGTGATGACCCGCAGCCCGGTCGCCGAGTGGATCGCCACGAAGACCAGGAAGGTCGTTATCACCACCGACCCGATCACCAGGGCGCCCAGCGCCGCCTTCACCGAGCGGTACGGGTCCAGCGGGCGCAGCGCCTCCCAGACCCGGCCGCCGAGGCCCGCGGGCGCCGCGGGCCCCTCCGGGCAGTCGCGGGCGGCCCGTGAGGCCCGGCCCGCCGGCCC
>NZ_JAINFC010000861.1 GCF_020740835.1 Streptomyces sp. UNOC14_S4 | reverse complement strand
ACCGGGTACGGGCCGACCTCGACGGCCCGGCGGAGGTGTCCACCGGGCGCGCCCTGTTCGATCGACGTGCGGCTGTCCGTTCTGGGCTGCTCACGCCTATGCTTCTGCATGGCTGCCTGCTCCTTTCAGGTGGTCCATGCCCCCGGGCCGCAGGCAACGCGGCTGCGGGGGTTCTCGTTGTCTTCTGAGCCGTCCGGGGCTCAGGGAGCCATGCCTGGGCTCGCCGACTGTTCGGGAGCGGCACCGGCTCGACGCATAGCCAACGGCAGGAGCGCGTCTACGGGAAGGAACTTTTGCTGAACTTACGTTCCTCGGCAGAGGAGTTAGATCCACAGCTCAGCTTGCGGGAGACTGTGGGGCATGATGGAACTGAATGGGAGCCCGGCCAGCTCAGAGGCCCTGGCGACCCTCGCTCTCACCAACTTTGGTCACTTCACCTCCATGCGAGTCGATGATCAGCACGTTCGAGGACTGCCGCTGCACATGGAGCGCCTTGCCCGTGACTGTCGTGCCGTCTTCGGCACGGAGCTAGATCTTGACCGGGTGCGTAGCTTCGCTCACCGAGCGGTCGACGGCACCAGCGGTACGTTCATCGTGCGCGTGACGATCTTCGACCCTGCATTGGACATCGGGCGCCCGTCTTCAACTGGCGCCCCTCAGATCCTGGTGACCCGTAGGGCGGCATCCGCGCTGCCGCTACCGCCGCTTCGCGTGAAGACTGTTCCCTACATTCGGGACGCTCCCGCGGTGAAGCACATCGGCTTGTTCGGCACACTCAACGCGCGCCGTAGTGCTCAACTGGCCGGCTTCGACGATGCCCTTTTCACCGGTCCAAGGGACCTCGTATCAGAAGGCGGGACCTGGAATGTCGCCTTCATCGACGATGGCGGCACCATCGTGTGGCCGAAGGCAGACATTCTCCCCGGTGTCACCATGGCGCTGCTCCAGGAGCACCACCAGCATGCCGTCGCACCGGTTGCCGTGGGAGCGGCTCATGACATGCAAGCCGCATTCGCCACGAACACAACGATCGGGGTCCGTACCATCAGCGCAATCGATAATGTCCGGTTCCCCACGGAACATCCGGTCCTCGCGAAGCTGCGCGAGTCGTACCTGAGCCTTCCCGGCGAGCGTCTATAAGAGGGAGTATCGCGGTGGGGGTGGAGCGCTGGACTGGCAGGGAGACACGACTCCTACGCCTGGCAGGCCGGAAGACCGTGCGAAATTTTGCCGCCGAAATCGGGGTTAGCGACCGCATGGTCTCGAAGTGGGAGCGCGGCGGGGCGAATGTCACTCCGAGGCAGGGTAATCAAGCTGCGCTTGATACGTTCCTGGCCCTGGCCGGGCATGAAGTGCAAGAGCGCTTTGCCGCCCTGCTCACGAAACAAGCTGCGGCCTCGCAGGACTCCCGAACGGAGAAGCTGCTTGCATCGGACCCCTTTCAATACCGACGGCACCCTGTTGACGGAAAGCTAATGGTGCTCGTCGAGGAAGGTATGTCCCTCTCCGGGGAAGCGCTTGAAGCAGTCTGGTTGCCTGCGTTCTATGTGGATGTCTTTCCGACCACCAACGCAGACTATGCGCGCTTCGTCAGCACCACCGGGCACCGTGCCCCTAAGCCTTGATCCACCGAACTGATTCCGTCGCGTCGGTCTGATCGCGGTCCGGCTGATCGTGGGTCTGCGGCTGTTGTCTGGACGTGCCGTACTCGCTGGTCTGCCCAGCTTTTCCACGAATTCGG
>NZ_JAINFC010000860.1 GCF_020740835.1 Streptomyces sp. UNOC14_S4 | reverse complement strand
CTGACCGGCAGCGCCCCGCCCCACTGACCCATGAGCACCCCCTCACCGGAGGCGAAGCCGAACGGCGACGGCCATGGTGGCGGCCACGGCAGCAGCGATGGCCGCGGCAGTGGTCGCGGCGTCCTGCGCCGCATGACAGCCCGCGGCCGCGAGGAATCACATCGCACCGCGACTCCCTTGGAGCTCTTCTTCGACCTCTGCTTCGTCGTCGCGGTGGCCCAGGCGGGCAAGCAACTGGTCCACGCCCTCGCCGAGAACCATCCGAATACCGGTATTCCCGGCTATTTCATGATGTTCTTCGGTGTGTGGTGGGCTTGGGTCAACTTCTCATGGTTCTCCTCCGCCTACGACACGGACGACGTGCTGTATCGCGTGGTGACGCTGGTGCAGATGGCCGGGGTGCTGATCCTGGCGGCGGGCATCCCCCGCGCGTTCGGCAACAGCGACTTCACCGTGGTCTGGTTCGGATATGCGGTGATGCGACTGGCCCTGGTCTCCCAGTGGTTGCGCGCCGCGCACTCCACGTCGGGCGAGGAGCGGCGGACGGCGCTGCGGTACGCCATCGGGGTCTCGCTGTGCCAGGTCGGCTGGCTGGGGCTGCTGCTCCTTCCCACCCACGTCAAGCCCTGGCTGTTCCTGGGCATGGCGATCGCGGAGATGTCGGTCCCGGCGTTCGCCGAGCACCGGCACCAGACCGGCTGGCATCCGCACCACATCGCGGAGCGCTACGGCCTGTTCACCATCATCGTGCTGGGCGAGACGGTGTCGGCAGCCACTGTGGCTGTGCAGTCGGCGGTGGACGAGCACGAGGCGCTGGCCATGCTGCTGCCGATCGCGGGCGGCGGGCTGCTGATCATCTTCGCCGCGTACTGGATCTACTTCGCGGTGCCCATCCACCTGCACCTGGCCTCCAACCGACAGGCGTTCCTGTGGGGTTACGGGCACTACTTCGTCTTCGGTTCGGCGGCGGCCATCGGCGCGGGGATCGAGGTGGCGATCGAGGAAACGGTCGGCAAGGCACATATCTCGACGTTCGCGGCGTCGAGCACGGTCACGGTGGCCACGGCGCTGTTCATGCTCTCGGTGTGGCTGATCCACTCCAGGCACCACAAGCGGGACCTGGCCGAGCAGTTGGTCCTGCCCGTCTCGGCCGTGCTGGTGCTGTCCTGCACATTCGCGGGCCACGCGGCGGTGCTGCTGGCGGGGCTGGTGGCGACGGCCACGGTGGCGGCCGGGGTCCTCCTGTCCTCCCGCCCCACGGCCGGAGCGGCGGCGCAGGCGGCCGGCAAGGCGGCAGACGCCACGTGAGGCGCCACGGACACCACGGAAGACACGCGTACGCGTAAGACACCACTGGCACCACTGACACCACGAAAGACAACTGAGCCGCGGGTGTTGAGGCGAGCGAGCCGCAGACACTGCAGGGAGGAAGTGGTACGCATGGGCGCATGACTGATACCGGTAGTGCACAACAACCCTTTCCGACCGGTCCTCTCGACGCGCTGACCGATGTTCCGGGTCTGCGGGTCGGGCACGCGCAGCGCGTCGGGGACGGCGCTCTGACCGGCACCACGGTCGTGCTCACCGGCGAGGGCGGCGCGATCGCGGCCGTGGACGTACGCGGCGGCGGTCCCGGCACCAAGGAGACCGACGCCCTCGACCCGCGGAACCTCGTCCAGCACGTCGAGGCGGTCGTGCTCTCCGGTGGCAGCGCCTTCGGCCTCGCCTCGGCCTCCGGGGTGATGGCCTGGCTGGAGGACTG
>NZ_JAINFC010000086.1 GCF_020740835.1 Streptomyces sp. UNOC14_S4 | reverse complement strand
ACCCCCAGCGGCTCGCCCTCCGCCGACCCCAAGCTCGCCCCGCGCACGCTCGACGACCTCGGCGACGACGCGTACATCGACGACAAGCTCGTCACCACCGGCTCCGGCGCGCACCGGGACATCGCGGTCGTCTTCCGCTCCGCGAACATCCTGGTCACCATCGCCTACGACCAGTACACGACCGACCGAGCACACCTCCCCAGCAGCGAAGACCTCCAGGGCAAGGCGCACGGCCTGGCCCGGGAGCTGGACGCGGGGCACTTCGGCAACTAGCCCGGCGCGCCACCCCCTGCCTGGGCCGTGCGCGCCCACCGGCCGCGTACCGTGCCGATCAGGCAGCACCGAGCATCCATTACTGCCCCGCCCCGCCCACCAAACCGCCACCGACACTGAACGAGTGAAGGACCCATGCACCGAACAGCCCCGCGACTCGCCCGAATCCTCGCCTGCGCCGCAGTACCGGTGATGCTCGTCGCCACCGGCTGCTCGGGCGACGACAACGGCTCGAAGAAGTCCTCCTCTTCCTCGGCCCCGTCCCACTCGGCGGCGTCGCCCGGCGCCTCGGCGCCCGCCAAGGCCGCGACCCTCGCCAAGCTCCCCGAGGTGTGCAAGGCCGTCGACGAGAAGACGATCGACAAGGTCGTGCCGAAGGCGGCGAAGAAGGAGGGCGAGACCCTCCCCGCCACCTCGCCGATGGACTCCGCGAGCTGCTTCTGGGCCGGTCTGGACAAGGACGACCCGAAGAACCTGCAGTACCGCAGCCTGACGCTGTCGCTCAAGCGCTTCTCCGCCGACCCCACGCTCGGCTCGGGCGAGAAGCTCGCCGCGAACTACCTGAACCAGCGTGTGACCAAGGCGGTCACGGAGGACAACGCCAAGGAAGGCGCGAAGCCGGAGAAGATCGGCGACATCGGCAACGAGGCGCAGGGCGTCTCGACCGACTACCGCAAGGCCGCGACCGAAGGCGGCGGCGAGGACGACTACCGCAACGCGTTCGTCGTCACCCGCGTCGACAATGTCGTGATCACCGTCAAGTACACGGGCGCGGGCTACGAGGGCGCCAAGAACCCCGACGCGGGCGACCTGATGAAGAACGCGCAGGACATCGCCAAGGAAGCCGTGACGTCGGTCCAGAACGCGAACAAGAAGTAGAAGCAGCAGGCAGCCGCCGGACGTACGAAAGGCGCCGGCCGCCCCTCCGAGTGAGGGGTGGCCGGCGCCTTCGCGTGTATCAGACCGTCAGCAGCTTGCGCACGCGGTCCTGGCCCACCGCCAGCAGCAGCGTGGGCAGACGCGGGCCGGTGTCGCGCCCGACCAGCAGGTGGTAGAGCAGCGCGAAGAAGGTGCGCTGGGCGACCTTGAGCTCCGGCGTCGGCTTGGCGTCGGGCGTCAGCCCGGCCTGCACCTTCGGCACGCCGTAGACCAGCGTGGTCAGGCCGTCCAGCGACCAGTGCTCGTCCAGGCCCGCCAGGAGCAGCCGCAGGGACTCGCGCCCCGTGTCGTCCAGGGCGGCCAGGGCCTCGGCGTCGGGCTCCTCGCGGACGATGGTGCGGGACTCCGCCGGGACCTGGGTGTTGATCCAGTGCTCGGCGCGGTCGAGCCGCGGGCGGGTCTCGTCCAGCGAGGTGACCGGGTTCTCCGGGTCCAGGTCGGCGAGGATGCGCAGGGTCTGCTCGTCGTGGCCCGCGGTGATGTCCACGACCGAGGCGAGCGTGCGGTACGGCAGCGGGCGCGGGGTGCGCGGCAGCTCACCGGCGGCCGTGCGCGCGGCGCGGGAGTGCGCGGCGGCGTCGGCGGGCAGCACGGTGCCGTCGTCGACCTTGGCCTGGAGCTTGTCCCACTCGTCGTAGAGCCGCTGGATCTCCTGGTCGAAGGCGATCTTGAAGGACTGGTTGGGCCTGCGGCGCGCGTAGAGCCAGCGCAGCAGCGGCGCCTCCATGATCTTCAGGGCGTCGCCCGGGGTGGGCACGCCACCCTTGGAGGAGGACATCTTGGCCATGCCGCTGATGCCGACGAAGGCGTACATCGGGCCGATCGGCTGCTCGCCGCCGAAGATCTTGCGGACGATCTGGCCGCCGACGACGAAGGAGGAGCCGGGCGAGGAGTGGTCGACGCCGGAGGGCTCGAAGATCACGCCCTCGTAGGCCCAGCGCATCGGCCAGTCGACCTTCCAGACCAGCTTGCCGCGGTTGAACTCGCCGAGCAGGACGGTCTCGGAGTGACCGCACACGCAGGTGTAGGCCAGCTCGGTGGTCTCGTCGTCGTACGCGGTGACCGTGGTCAGGTCGCGCTCGCAGACGCCGCAGTAGGGCTTGTACGGGAAGTAGCCCGCGGCGCCCGCGCTGCCGTCGTCCTCGGCGGCCGCGCCGGAGCCCTCGGCGGCCTCCAGCTCGGCCTCGTCGACCGGCTTCTGCTGCTGCTTGGCCTTGGCCTTCGGCTGGCCGGTGGCCTTGTCCTTCGTCCGGTACTGGTCGAGGACCGCGTCGATGTCGGCCCGGTGCTTCATCGCGTGCAGGATCTGCTCGCGGTAGGCGCCCGAGGTGTACATCTCGGTCTGGCTGATCGGGTCGTACTCGACGCCGAGCTCGGCCAGCGACTCGACCATGGCGGCCTTGAAGTGCTCGGCCCAGTTCGGGTACGCCGAGCCGGCCGGGGCGGGCACCGAGGTCAGCGGCTTGCCGATGTGCTCGGCCCAGCTCTCGTCGATGCCGGGGACGCCCGCGGGCACCTTGCGGTAACGGTCGTAGTCGTCCCAGGAGATCAGGTGCCGGACCTCGTGACCGCGGCGGCGGATCTCGTCCGCGACCAAGTGCGGGGTCATGACCTCACGCAGGTTGCCCAGGTGGATGGGGCCGGAAGGGGACAGGCCCGAGGCGACGACGACCGGTTTGCCGGGCGCGCGGCGCTCGCTCTCGGCAATGACCTCGTCGGCGAAACGGGAGACCCAGTCGGCCTCGGTGCTCTGAGCCACGTGCGGCACTTCCTTCCTAGTGGTCCTGGCATGACCATTGTCCCAGACGGCGGCCGCGGCTCCGGGGTTGCCCGCCCGCCCCAAGAGGCCGGGGCACCGCCCGAAGAGGCTGGGGCACCCCTCGACGCCGGGGGTGGAATACTCGGACGTACCACAATGACGTCTACCGGAACGGCACCCACCCCATGGCCTCGGTTCCTTCCCTCGCTTCCTCGCTCCACCAGCGCCTCGCGGACGCCCTCTCGGCTGCACTGCCGGAGGCAGGCGCCGCCGACCCGCTGCTGCGACGAAGCGACCGGGCCGACTTCCAGGCCAACGGGATGCTGGCGCTCGCCAAGAAGCTCGGGGGCAACCCCCGCGAGCTGGCGGGCAAGGTCGCGGGCGGCCTGCCGACGGGCGAGCTGATCGACAGCGTCGAGGTCTCGGGCCCCGGCTTCCTCAACATCACGGTCACCGACCGGGCGATCACCGAGACGCTGGCCGCGCGCGCGGCCGACGAGCGTCTCGGCGTGCCGGTCAAGGAGAAGCCGGGCACCACGGTCATCGACTGGGCGCAGCCGAACGTGGCCAAGGAGATGCACGTCGGCCACCTGCGCTCCGCGGTGATCGGTGACGCGGTCGTCAAGATCCTGGAGTTCGCGGGCGAGAAGGTGATCTCGCGTCACCACATCGGCGACTGGGGCACCCAGTTCGGCATGCTCATCCAGTACCTGATGGAGCACCCGCACGAGCTCGACCACAAGGCCGCCGAGGACACCGAGGACACCACGGCCTCCGGTGAGGAGGCCATGTCGAACCTCAACCGGCTCTACAAGGCGTCCCGCGCGCTCTTCGACGCCGACGCGGAGTTCAAGGACCGGGCGCGCCGCCGGGTCGTGGACCTCCAGGCGGGCGACGCGGAGACCCTCGCCCTGTGGCAGCGGTTCGTGGACGAGTCGAAGCTGTACTTCTACTCGGTCTTCAACAAGCTCGACATGGAGATCCATGACGAGAACGTGGTCGGCGAGTCCGGCTACAACGACATGCTGGCCGAGACCTGCCGCCTGCTGGAGGAGTCCGGCGTCGCCGTGCGCTCCAACGGCGCGCTGTGCGTGTTCTTCGACGACGTGAAGGGCCCGGACGGCAACCCGACGCCGCTGATCGTCCAGAAGTCCGACGGCGGCTACGGCTACGCGGCGACCGACCTCTCGGCGATCCGCGACCGTGTCGGCGAGCTGGGCGCGGACTCCCTGCTCTACGTGGTGGACGCCCGTCAGGGCCTGCACTTCAAGATGGTCTTCGAGACGGCGCGCCGCGCGGGCTGGCTGCACGACGGCGTCAAGGCCGTGCAGCTGCCGTTCGGCACGGTGCTGGGCAAGGACGGCAAGCCGTTCAAGACCCGTGAGGGCGAGACGGTCCGGCTGGTCGACCTGCTGGACGAGGCGATCGCGCGGGCCACGGCCGTCGTCCGGGAGAAGAGCGAGAAGCTCGGCCTGACCGACGAGGAGATCGCCGAGCGCGGCACCCAGGTGGGCATCGGCGCCGTGAAGTACGCGGACCTGTCCACGTCGCTGGGCCGTGACTACGTCTTCGACCTGGACCGGATGGTGTCCCTCAACGGCGACACCTCGGTGTATCTGCAGTACGCGTACGCGCGTATCCAGTCGATCCTCCGCAAGGCGGGCGACTCGGCCACGGCCAAGGCCCACCCGGAGCTCGCGCTGGCCCCGGCGGAGCGTGCGCTGGCGCTGCACCTGGACACGTTCGCGGAGACGCTCGCCGAGGTCGCCGCGTCGTACGAGCCGCACAAGCTGGCCGCGTACCTCTACCAGCTGGCCTCGGTGTACACGACGTTCTACGCCGAGTGCCCGGTCCTCCAGGCGGAGACCCCGGAGATGGTCGAGAACCGTCTCTTCCTGTGCGACCTGACGGGCCGCACCCTGCACCAGGGCATGGCGCTGCTGGGCATCCGTACGCCCGAGCGGCTGTAATCCCCCACAGTGACGTGAAACGGCCCGCACACCGTCCGGTGTGCGGGCCGTTTCACGTGGAACATCGAGGCGTCGGAACGCCTCAGAGCTGCCGGGCCGCCTCGGTCGCCCAGTAGGTGAGGATCATGTTGGCGCCCGCCCGCTTGATGCCGGTGAGAGTCTCCATGATCGCCCGGTCGCGGTCGATCCAGCCGTTGGCGGCGGCCGCCTCGACCATCGCGTACTCGCCGCTGATCTGGTACGCGGCGACGGGCACGTCGACGGCGTCCGCGACCTTGGCGAGGATGTCGAGGTAGGGCAGCGCGGGCTTGACCATGACCATGTCGGCGCCCTCGGCGAGGTCGAGGGCGAGCTCGCGCAGGGACTCACGGGCGTTGGCCGGGTCCTGCTGGTACGTCTTGCGGTCGCCCTGGAGCGAGGAGCCGACGGCCTCGCGGAAGGGGCCGTAGAACGCGGAGGCGTACTTCGCGGTGTAGGCGAGGACCGCGACGTCCTCGTGGCCGGTCTGGTCGAGGGCGTCGCGGATGACCCCGATCTGACCGTCCATCATGCCGCTGGGGCCCACCACGTGGACGCCCGCGTCGGCCTGGACCTGCGCCATCTCGGCGTAGCGCTCCAGGGTGGCGTCGTTGTCCACGCGGCCCTGCTCGTCGAGGACGCCACAGTGGCCGTGGTCGGTGAACTCGTCCAGGCACAGGTCGGACATGATGACGAGCCCGTCGCCGACCTCGGCCCGCACATCGCGGATGGCGACCTGGAGGATGCCGTCGGGGTCGGTGCCCGCGGTGCCGAGGGCGTCCTTCTTGGCGTCCTCGGGCACGCCGAAGAGCATGATCCCGGCGACGCCCGCCTCCATGGCCTCGACGGCGGCCTTCTTGAGGGTGTCGCGGGTGTGCTGGACGACCCCCGGCATGGCGGAGATCGGCACCGGCTCGCCGATGCCCTCCCGCACGAAGGCGGGGAGGATCAGGTCGGCCGGGTGCACCCGGTGCTCCGCGACCATCCGGCGCATGGCCGGGGTGGTCCGCAGCCGCCGGGGGCGGGAGCCGGGGAACGTGCCGTACGAGGTGCTCAACTACGTGCCCTTCTACGCGATCCGGGCCGCCGCTCGCTCGGGCGGGTGACCGGGTCCCCGGCCTCCAGGGCGGCATCGCGCCGCGCCGCGCCGAACTCCGCGAGCGCCTCGGCCAGCTTGTGCACCGAGGGCTCGGGCGACAGCACGTCCACCCGCAGGCCGTGCTCCTCCGCGGTCTTCGCGGTGGCCGGGCCGATGCAGGCGATGACGGTGACGTTGTGCGGCTTGCCGGCGATGCCGACGAGGTTCCGCACGGTGGACGAGGAGGTGAACAGGACGGCGTCGAAGCCACCGCCCTTGATCGCCTCGCGGGTCTCGGCCGGGGGCGGCGAGGCGCGCACGGTGCGGTACGCCGTGACGTCGTCGACCTCCCAGCCCAGCTCGATCAGGCCCGCCACCAGGGTCTCGGTGGCGATGTCGGCGCGCGGCAGGAAGACACGGTCGATCGGGTCGAAGACCGGGTCGTAGGGCGGCCAGTCCTCCAGCAGGCCCGCGGCCGACTGCTCGCCGCTGGGCACCAGGTCGGGCTTGACGCCGAACTCGATCAGCGACTTCGCGGTCTGCTCGCCGACGGCCGCGACCTTGATGCCCGCGAAGGCACGCGCGTCGAGCCCGTACTCCTCGAACTTCTCGCGGACGGCCTTCACGGCGTTGACCGAGGTGAAGGCGATCCACTCGTAGCGGCCGGTGACCAGGCCCTTGACCGCGCGCTCCATCTGCTGCGGGGTGCGCGGCGGCTCGACGGCGATGGTCGGCACCTCGTGCGGCACGGCGCCGTACGAGCGGAGCTGGTCGGAGAGCGACGCGGACTGCTCCTTGGTGCGCGGGACGAGCACGTTCCAGCCGAAGAGCGGCTTGGACTCGAACCACGAGAGCGCCTCGCGCCGCGCGGCTGCGCTGCGCTCGCCGACCACGGCTATGACCGGCTGTCCGCCGTCCGGGGACGGCAGCACCTTGGCGGCCTTGAGCACCTGGGCGACCGTGCCCAGGGTGGCGTTCCAGGTGCGCTGGCGGGTGGTGGTGCCCGCGACGGTGACCGTCATCGGGGTGTCGGGCTTGCGCCCGGCGGCCACCAGCTCGCCCGCGGCCGCGACGACCGAGTCGAGGCTGGTGGACACGACCGCGGTGCACTCGCTCGCGCCGGCCTCGGACCAGCAGGTCGCGGAGGCGGTCCGGGCGTCCACGAAGCGCACGTCGCCGCCCTTGGCGTCGCGCAGCGGCACACCCGCGTAGGCGGGCACGCCGACGGCCGTGGCCACGCCCGGCACCACCTCGAAGGTGATGCCCTCGTGGGCGCAGACGAGCATCTCGTCGGCGGCGTTGCCGTCGAGACCGGGGTCGCCGAGCACCGCACGGACGACCCGCTTGCCGCTGCGCGCGGCCGTCATGACAAGATTGGCCGTGTCCCTGAGTACGGGGATGTCGGCGGTTTTTGATGACTCGTCAGTAACCGTCTGCGCAGGCATGTCCACATGGGCGCGCGCGTGCGCGCGCACCACATCGAGCACCTGCGGATCGGCGATCAGGACGTCCGCGGCCGCCAATGCCTCCACGGCGCGCAGCGTCAGCAGTCCCGGGTCTCCGGGGCCGGCACCCAGGAAGGTGACGTGCCCGTGTACGGGGTGGTTCGGGGCGGTGGGGTTCAAAGTGCTCGCTCCCCCATAAGACCGGCCGCACCCTTGTCGAGCATCGCGGCGGCCAGCTCGCGGCCCATGGCCACGGCTTCCTCGCCCGACGACGGCACGGGACCGGTGATGGACAGCTGCACCAGCGTCTTGCCGTCGGTCGAGCCGACGACACCCCGCAGGCGCATTTCGGTGACAACGTGCCCGTCGGCCAGGAGGTCGGCCAGCGCACCCACGGGTGCGGAGCAGCCGGCCTCCAAGGCGGCGAGCAGGGAACGCTCGGCGGTCACGGCGACCCGGGTGTACGGGTCGTCGAGCTCGGCGAGCGCTGCGGCGAGGGGTGCGTTGGTCATGGCGCACTCGATCGCCAGGGCCCCCTGGCCGGGGGCGGGCAAAACGGTGTCGGGCTCCAGGAACTGGGTGATCTCCGCGGTGCGGCCCAGTCGGGAGATCCCGGCCGCGGCCAGCACGACCGCGTCCAGCTCGCCGTTCGTGACGAAGGCGATCCGGGTGTCGATGTTGCCGCGGATGGCGACGGTCTCGATCGTCCGGCCGTGCGCGCGGGCCCACGCGTTGAGCTGGGCCATGCGGCGCGGCGAGCCGGTGCCGACACGGGCGCCGTCGGGCAGCGTCTCCAGCGTCAGGCCGTCGCGGGCGACGAGCACGTCGCGCGGGTCCTCGCGGAGCGGGATCGCGGCGAGCGCGAGCTCCTCGGGCTGCGTGGTCGGCAGGTCCTTGAGCGAGTGCACGGCGAAGTCGATCTCACCCGCGAGCAGCGCGTCGCGCAGCGCGGAGACGAAGACGCCGGTGCCACCGATCTGCGCGAGCGCCTCGCGCGAGACATCGCCGTACGTGGTGATCTCGACCAGCTCGACCGGACGGCCGGTCAGCTGCTCGACAGCGCGCGCCACCTGGCCGGACTGGGCCATGGCGAGCTTGCTGCGGCGGGTCCCGAGGCGCAGCGGACGCCGGTCGGCGGCCGCTGCGCCAGCCGCCGTCGATGTGTCGTTCATGCCCGCTCCCGTGCTGTGTTGTGCGTTCCGGCGCCGCGCGCGCCGGACCGTGCGTCGGCCCGGCTCACGGCGGCCACCGCCTGCGGATCGAGGTCGAAGAGCTCGCGCAGCGCGTCGGCGTAGCCGGCGCCGCCGGGCGTGGCGGCCAGCTCCTTCACGCGCACGGTCGGCGCGTGCAGGAGTTTGTCGACGACCCGGCGCACGGTCTGGGTGATCTCCGCGCGCTGCTTGTCGTCGAGGTCGGGCAGGCGGCCGTCGAGGCGGGCGATCTCGCTCGCGACGACATCCGCGGCCATGGTGCGCAGGGCGACCACGGTGGGGGTGATGTGGGCGGCCCGCTGCGCGGCGCCGAAGGCGGCGACCTCGTCGGAGACGATCGTCCGCACCTGGTCGACGTCGGCGGCCATCGGGGCGTCCGCGCTGGCCTGCGCGAGCGACTCGATGTCGACGAGCCGGACGTCCGGCAGACGGTGCACGGCCGCGTCGATGTCGCGCGGCATCGCGAGGTCGAGGAGCGCGAGGCGGACGCCCGGGGTCGCGGGGCCGCCCGTGCGGGTGGTCGCGGCACACGCCTCGTCCACCGCGCAGAGCACGTCCGTACGCGCCGCGAGCGCGGTCCGTATGGCCTCCGCGGTGAGCACCAGACCCGTGGCACCGGTGCACGAGACCACGACGTCGGCACGGGAGAGCTCCTCGGCCACGGCCGTCATCTCCACGGCCCGCGCGGTGAGGCCCGCGGCGCCGGGGCCGCCCGCCTCGGTGAGGATCTCCGCGAGCCGCTCCGCCCGCTCCAGGGTGCGGTTGGCGACCGCCACGTGCGCCACACCCGCGCGCGCGAGCGTGGCCGCGGCGAGCGAGGACATCGAGCCGGCGCCGATGACCAGGGCGCGCCTGCCCGCGGCCCACCCGGCCACGTCCGCGCCCTCGGCGAGCTGCTCCAGGCCGAAGGTGACGAGCGACTGCCCCGCCTTGTCGATCCCGGTCTCGCTGTGGGCGCGCTTGCCCACCCGCAGGGCCTGCTGGAAGAGGTCGTTGAGCAGCCGCCCGGCCGTGTGCAGCTCCTGGCCGAGCGCGAGCGCGTCCTTGATCTGGCCGAGGATCTGGCCCTCGCCGACGACCATCGAGTCCAGCCCGCAGGCCACCGAGAAGAGGTGGTGGACGGCCCGGTCCTCGTAGTGCACGTAGAGGTACGGGGTGAGCTCGTCCAGCGGCACGCCCGTGTGCCGGGCGAGCAGCGTGGACAGCTCGGCGACACCGGCGTGGAACTTGTCCACGTCGGCGTACAGCTCGATGCGGTTGCAGGTGGCGAGCACCGTCGCCTCGGTGGCGGGCTCCGCCGCGAGGGTGTCGTGCAGCAGCCGCGCCTGCGTCTCGCGCGCGAGCGCGGCGCGCTCCAGCACGCTGACGGGCGCGCTGCGGTGGCTCAGCCCTACGGCAAGAAGGCTCATGCTTTTCCCTCGCTTCGCTCGGGCAAGCCTTCGCCTTGGACGCGCCTCTTGATCATTCGCTCGCTGCGCTCGCTCATGCGGGCATCACCGCGGGGACATCCCCGTCCGGTCCCTTCCTGCCGCCCGTGGCCGCGCGCGGACGCCCGGCGGTCGTGGCGGCCGTGGCGGCGGCACCGGCAGCGGCGGCGGCCGCGCCGGGCACGGGCTCCTCGCCCGCCTTGCGCTGCTCGTGGAAGGCGAGGATCTGCAGCTCGATCGAGAGATCGACCTTGCGGACGTCGACGCCGTCGGGCACGACGAGCACCGTGGGCGCGAAGTTGAGGATCGAGGTGACCCCGGCGGCGACCAGCCGGTCGCACACCTGCTGGGCGGCCCCGGCGGGGGTCGCGATGACGCCGATGGAGACCCCGTTGTCGCTGATGATCGACTCGAGCTCGTCGGTGTGCCGCACGGGCAGCCCGGCGACCGGCTTGCCGGCCATGGCCGGGTCGGCGTCGATCAGCGCCGCGACCCGGAAGCCGCGCGAGGCGAAACCGCCGTAGTTGGCCAGCGCCGCGCCGAGGTTGCCGATGCCGACGATGACGACCGGCCAGTCCTGGGTCAGCCCGAGCTCACGGGAGATCTGGTAGACGAGGTACTCGACGTCGTAGCCGACACCGCGGGTGCCGTACGAGCCGAGGTAGCTGAAGTCCTTGCGCAGCTTGGCGGAGTTGACGCCCGCCGCGGTCGCGAGCTCCTCGGAGGAGACCGTGGGCACCGAGCGCTCGGAGAGCGCCGTCAGCGCCCGCAGATACAGCGGTAGCCGGGCGACGGTGGCCTCGGGAATCCCTCGGCTTCGGGTCGCCGGTCGGTGAGTTCGGCCAGTTGCCACGGTGCTCCTGCGGGTAGAGCGGGGCTGCGGGCGGCGCCTCGTCCCAGGACCGCCCCGTCCCTCGCAGGCTATGCCTTTGTGAACGCGTGCACAAAGATGGTGTCCGCTTTGTCCGGGCAAAGTGACCGGACTCACGCAGCCTTTAGGCCCTATCCGGGAACCATTGCGTGCGGTACCGCGACAGCCGGGGCACTCGCTCCGGGACCAGGGGTACGCCGACGGCGGCACGCGCCCTCACTCCCCTTCGCCATACCCCCGGACACCAACAAAACGCCCATGATGGTAGTCGACTCAGGCACCTATGCCGCGCCCCGTCAGGGGCGCGGGGAACTGCGCGGCCAGCCACGACGCGACCCGCAGCCGCGCGCGCAGCGCAAGACGCACCCCGGTAGGCGCGACCAGCCCACCGGCCCGCGCCGGAACAGGGTCCCGGGGCGCGCAGCGCCCCTTGGCACAATGGCAGCCATGAGCCCGCTGCTGCGCCGTAGCGCCCGTAAGAACCCCGCCGACAGCACGGTGACCCTGATCGGCAAGCCCGACTGCCATCTGTGCGAGGCCGCCGAGGCTGTCGTCGCCGAGGTGTGCGGCGAGCTGGGGGCCCGCTGGGAGACGAAGGACATCACCCAGGACGAGGAGCTCTACCGCAAGTACTGGGAGCAGATCCCGGTCGTCCTGGTCGACGGCGCCCAGCACGACTTCTGGCGCGTCGACCCCCAGCGGCTGCGCAAGGCGCTCGGGGCCTGACATCCGGCCCTGCATCCGGTCCTGACTCCGGGGTAAACCCGCTGTCGCCGGATGTTCACACCCCGGAATCGCCCCCGCTCCAGTTACCCCGAACAAACTGGCTATGCTCACCGCATGGCCGCACTGGGATGGATCACTCCCCGCAAGCGCTCCGCCACCGCACGCAGCGTGCTGGCGGGTGAGGCGGCGGCGGAGGCAGCCCGCAAGAACGCGCAGGAGCTGGAGAGCGCCGAGGCACAGGCGGCGGAGGAAACGGCTCCGGCCGAGCCGGAGTTCCCTGTCGCCGGTGACGCGCACGCCGCCGCGTTCTTCGACCTCGACAACACCGTGATGCAGGGCGCGTCGATCTTCCACTTCGGCCGCGGCCTCTACAAGCGCCAGTTCTTCCACAAGCGCGACCTGGCCCGGTTCGTCTGGCAGCAGATCTACTTCCGGGCCGTCGGCGAGAAGCCCGAGCACGTCGAGGACGCCCGCAACAGCGCCCTGTCGATCGTGAAGGGCCACCGTGTCTCCGAGCTGATGTCCATCGGCGAGGAGATCTACGACGAGTACATGGCGGAGCGCATCTGGCCGGGCACCCGGGCGCTCGCCCAGGCCCACCTCGACGCGGGACAGAAGGTCTGGCTGGTGACGGCCGCCCCCGTGGAGACCGCGACGATCATCGCCCGGCGGCTGGGCCTGACCGGCGCGCTCGGCACGGTCGCCGAGTCCGTCGGCGGCGTCTACACGGGCAAGCTGGTGGGCGAGCCGCTGCACGGCCCCGCGAAGGCGGAGGCGGTCCGGGCGCTGGCCGCGGCGGAGGGCCTCGACCTGTCCCGCTGCGCGGCGTACAGCGACTCGGCCAACGACATCCCGATGCTGTCGCTCGTCGGGCACCCCTACGCCGTCAACCCGGACGGCAGGCTGCGCAAGCACGCCCGCGAGCACGGCTGGCGGCTGCGCGACTACCGTACGGGCCGCAAGGCGGCCAAGGTCGGCATCCCGGCCGCGGCCGGGGTGGGCGCCCTCGCGGGCGGCGCGGCGGCGGCGGTCGCGTTGCGGCGGCGCTTGCGCTGACGCCGACCCCGGCTGCGGGCCGGTGGCCGATTACGCCTATTGGGGTGCCACGTGAGGCCGGCGGGCGACTGCAGGCCCGTTGTGGCTTGTCGCGCCGTTCCCCGCGCCCCTGACGGGGCGCGAACGCCCCCTCGCAGAGGCGCGCGAACCGTTCGTCAACATCGGGCACCGGGATCCCGCCACGCGGCGTACACGGCTTTCGGGCGCGTCCACCACAGTGAGTAATCACCCGTCACCCTGTGGCAATCCTGTCGTCATACCCTCACACAGCCCCCCTCAGTCCTCCCCCGCCAGGATTGCCACAACACGCAGCCCATTCGGCCACACCCTTGCCAATTACGGTCAACTTCCTTTCAGGGTTCGATATTTGATCGATCCCGAAGAGGTAAGAGATCGAACGGAAGCGGTGATTTAAGCAACTCGGCGTAGTGTCGCCTGTACGAAGCGTTATTCTCCTCAGACGCAAACCGGTACCCCCTTGTCCCTACGACGAGTGAACGGTTCCGTACTGCACGTGATGGAAGCTCTGCCTCTGGGAGTCCCGTGTACCCACACGTCGGGGTTGACGCCTCGGGCCTGGCTACGCTGCGCGCGGCGGTCCTCGACCGTCTGCGCGGCTTCGTCCCCACCGCGTACGCCGTCCCCGCATTCGCCGCACCCGTGCCCGCCGGTCCCTGCTACGCCGGTCCTTGCTACGCCCTCGCCGAGGGCGGCGCGGCGGCGGTGGGCAGACGCACCCGTCGCGGCGCCGGCGCGGGCACGTCCACGACGACCCGCCGGCCCAGCGCCGACAGCGACAGCGCCCGGATGCTCGACCTGGTCGAGCGCGCCCAGTCCGGCGAGGCCGACGCCTTCGGCCGGCTCTACGACCAGTACGCCGACACGGTCTACCGCTACATCTACTACCGCGTGGGAGGCCGGGCCACCGCCGAGGACCTGACCAGCGAGACATTCCTGCGCGCCCTGCGCCGCATCGGCACCTTCACCTGGCAGGGGCGCGACTTCGGCGCCTGGCTGGTGACCATCGCCCGCAACCTGGTCGCCGACCACTTCAAGTCCTCGCGCTTCCGGCTCGAGGTGACGACCGGTGAGATGCTCGACGCCAACGAGGTCGAGCGCAGCCCGGAGGACTCCGTCCTCGAATCCCTCTCCAACGCGGCCCTGCTGGAGGCGGTCCGCAAGCTCAACCCCCAGCAGCAGGAGTGCGTCACGCTCCGCTTCCTCCAGGGCCTCTCGGTCGCCGAGACCGCCCGCGTCATGGGCAAGAACGAAGGCGCCATCAAGACGCTCCAGTACCGCGCCGTCCGCACGCTGGCCCGGCTCCTCCCGGACGACGCCCGCTAACTCTGTGCGCCCGTTCACTCACCAGCGGTCACATCGTTGAGGGCGCGTAACCCGCCCGCGGCGCCAGTCGTTGTGCGGGGTGCAGACTCCCCGCGGTCACGTCATGCCCGTATCCGCTCACTCGATCGAGTGGATGCGTGCAAGGCGTGCAACCCTCCCGGTCTTCAGGGGAGTCGACCGTCTTGACGAGAGGAGGTGCCGCCTGTGATCGCGAACGTTTCGGCGCACCGGCGGGCGAACGCCTTCGCCCAGGCCCTGGAGGAGCAGGAACTCCAGGGCTCGGCGGCCACACAGCCAGACCCCCCGGCGGACACCGCCGAGCGGGGGAGGCTGCTGTCCCTGGCGGGCGGGCTCCGCGCGCTCCCCACACCCGAGCTCGACCCCGAGACCAAGAGCGTGCAGCGGGCCCAGCTGATCGCCGCCATGGAGAGCCAGTTCGCGGGAGGTGCCACTGCCGCCGTCCCCGAGCCGCGCGGCAGCAGGGCCCGCGGCCGTGGCACCCACCGGGCGCTGAGCAGGCTGAGGCCGCGCTCCCGCTGGTCCAAGGGGCTGGCCGCGGGCGGGCTGACCGTCGGAGTGGCCGCGGGCGCGTTCGGCGGTGTCGCGGCGGCGAGTTCCACCGCCCTGCCCGGCGACACGCTGTACGGGCTGAAGCGCGGCATGGAGGACATCAAGCTCGGCCTGGCCGACGGTGATTCGGCCCGCGGCGGCCTCTTCCTGGACCAGGCGTCGACCCGTCTCCACGAGGCGCGGCGGCTGATGGAGCGCGGCCGCTCCGGCTCGCTCGACAGCGAGTCGCTCAGCGAGATCCGCAGGACCCTCTCCGGCATGCAGCACGACGTCTCCGAGGGGCACCGCCTGCTGAGCGCGGCCTACAAGCGGGACGGCTCGCTCGGCCCGATGGAGCGGCTCGACTCCTTCGCCTCGCTGCACCGCGAGGGCTGGAGCCAGCTGCGCGACAAGCTCCCGGCCCAACTGGCCGACGTGGGCGAACGGGTGAGCTCCCTCTTCGTCGCCATAGACAATGAGGTCGGTCCGCTGCGCTCGCTGCTGCCCCCCTCCGAGGGCAAGCACGCCGCGGCCCCCCGGGCGGGCGCCTCCCCGCGCGGCGGGGACAGCCGTCAGGAACGGCCCGCGGCCCCGCCGTCGGCCTCCTCGCCGGGCAGCGACAGCAAGCGCGCGGGCGGCGGGCAGCAGCACCCGTCCGACCCCGGCGGCGGCCAGCAGCACGAGGGGCTCCTCGGGGGCACCGGACTGCTCCAGCCCCCGCAGGACCCCTCCAACCCGGCCGGCCCGGCGCACGGCAAGGAGGGCAAGGACGCGAAGCAGCCGGAGGTCATCGTGCCACCGCTGCTCCCGGGCATCCTGCCGGGCCTCGGCCTCCACAGCGAACCGGAGAAATAGCCGCGGAAACAGCGGCAGAAATAGGGCGCGAGCCCTGGCGGTCGGTGTTCTTCACCTCGGATCGAGCTCACTCGTCGAGGGGCTCGGAAGAACACCGGCCGCTTTCGCGTTCCGGTACGACGCGGTACGACGGTACGGAACGCCCCCGGAAGGGGCCTGAAGGGGTCAGAAGAAGACCGACCGGCGCTGCACGAGCAGCTTGTAGAGCGTGTGCTGAATCGTTTCCCGTACCTGATCGGTCAGGTTGAACATCAGCATCGGGTCGTCGGCGGCCTCCGGCGGATAGCCGTCCGTGGGGATCGGCTCGCCGAACTGGATGGTCCACTTCGTCGGCAGCGGCACCACGCCGAGCGGCCCCAGCCAGGGGAAGGTGGGCGTCAGCGGGAAGTAGGGGAAGCCCAGCAGCCGCGCCATCGTCCTGGAGTTGCCGAGCATCGGATAGATCTCCTCGGCGCCCACGATCGAGCAGGGCACGATCGGGGCCCCGGCACGCAGTGCCGTGGAGACGAAGCCGCCCCGGCCGAAGCGCTGGAGCTTGTAGCGGTCGGAGAAGGGCTTCCCGATGCCCTTGAAGCCCTCCGGCATCACGCCGACCACCTCGCCCCGCTCCAGCAGTTTCTGCGCGTCCTCCGCGCAGGCGAGGGTGTGCCCGAGCTTCCGGGAGATCTCGTTGATCAGCGGCAGCACGAAGACCAGGTCGGCGGCGAGCATCCGGATGTGCCGTCCGGCCGGGTGGTGGTCGTGCACGGCGACCTGGAGCATCAGCCCGTCGACCGGCAGGGTGCCGGAGTGGTTGGCGACGACCAGCGCGGCGCCCTTGTCGGGGATGTTCTCCAGGCCCTTCACCTCGACCCGGAAGTACTTCTCGTAGAACGGGCGGAGCGCGGACATCACCACCTGGTCGGTGAGCTCCTCGTCGTAGCCGAACTCGTCGACCTCGTACTCGCCGGTGATGCGGCGGCGCAGGAAGCTCAGGCCGTGGGCCAGCCTGCGGTCCCAGCCGTCGCCGTGCCGCTCGGGCTCCCGGGGCGCGGTGCCCTCCGCCGTCGCGGCCGTCTCCTCGGCGGAGGCGGCCAGGTCCTCCTCGCGCTGCTGCGGGACGGGCGCGAGGGGCGAGCGGTCCCGGCCCGTACGGGGCCTGCCCCCGCGCTTGCTCTTCCGCTTGGCCCGTGGTTCCTCGCCGAACGGGATGACCTTCGCGTCCGCCATGGTGGGTGCGCTCCTCAGTTCTGGTCGCGGCCGGCAGGCAGGGCGGCGGCGATCCGGTCGACGGTACGGGCGAGCGTGCTCGGTGGGAGGAGCCCCGGGCCGCGGCTGCGCGCGTAGTCCGCGAAGGCCCCAGCAGTCGTGTACCGCGGTTCGAACCCCAGCGCTTCCCGCATCTGGGTGGTGTCCACGACACGGCCGTGGGTGAGCAGCCGGATCTGCTCGGGTGAGACGTCCGTGATACCGACGGACCGCAGGGCGGAGCCGACCCAGGTGACGGTCGGCAGGAAGAAGGGGAGGGTGGGGCGGCCGAGGCGCCGGGCGGCCTGGGAGAGCAGCAGCACCCCGTCGCCCGCGACATTGAAGGTGCCACAGCCCAGCGTGCCCCGCCGGGGCTCGCCCGCGGCGATCCGCAGCACCTCGATCACGTCGTCCTCGTGGACGAACTGGAGGCGGGGGTCGAAGCCGAGGACGGTCGGCAGGACGGGCAGCGCGAAGTACTCCGCGAGCGGGGAGTCGGCGCGGGGCCCGAGGATGTTGGCGAACCGCAGCACGCACACGGCCACGTCGGGGCGGCGCCGGGCGAAGCCCCGTACGTATCCCTCGACCTCGACGGTGTCCTTGGCGAAGCCCCCGCTCGGCAGGGACTTGGGCGGGGTGCTCTCGGTGAAGATCGCCGGATCGCGTGGCGCGGAGCCGTAGACATTCGTACTGGACTTGACCACCAGCCGCTTCACGGTGGGCGTCTTCTGGCAGGCACCGAGCAGCTGCATGGTGCCGATGACGTTGGTCTCTTTGACCGAGGCCCGGCTGCCGCGCTTGCCCAGGGGGGTGCCGGTCACGTCCATATGGACGACAGTGTCGACACTGTGTTCGGCCAGAACCTTGGCGATCGTGGGATGGCGGATGTCCGCCCGTACGAAATCGGCCCCGCCGAGGTGGTGCCCGGGAGCCACCGCGTCCACCCCGATGACGCGTTCCACGTCGGGCTCGCGCAGGATCCGGCGGACGAACCGGCCGCCCAGCTGCCGTGCGACTCCGGTGACGAGCACGACCTTGCCCAAGATCAGCGCCTTCCTTCCCACCTCGCCAGTGGTGCTTCGCGGCCACCGTAGCGGGTCGTTGTTGCGCTGTGATGACCAGCCGCTGCACGGAGCGACATTTCAAGCCGTAGCGAAAGCTTTACTCACCGCTACTCGCCATACCGCCGGACACACCCGACCGCGTCCTGGATGCACCCGAATACCCCGGAGACCGAACGCCCCCGGAAACGAACACCTCCGGAAACGAACACCTCCGGAAACACCGCAGCCCTCCCACCGCCGGAGCGATGGAAGGGCTGCGGGACGAGCACAGCGGCGCCGCTTACTTCTTGTTGCGACGCTGAACGCGCGTGCGCTTGAGAAGCTTGCGGTGCTTCTTCTTGGCCATCCGCTTGCGCCGCTTCTTGATGACAGAGCCCACGACTACCCTCGCTTACATCGATTCACTCGGTGCGGGGCGTCCGAGCCCACACGACCTACATCGGGCCAGCCTACCCGGCACCGGGCGAACAGCGTAATCCGAGGTCCCCGTCAGGCTGTTTCCACCCCCACGAAGGACTCCCGGAGGTACTCGTGCACCGCTTGCTCTGGGACCCGGAACGACCTTCCCACCCGGATCGCCGGCAGATGACCGCTGTGCACCAAGCGGTACACGGTCATCTTGGACACTCGCATCACCGCGGCGACTTCCGCCACGGTCAGGAACACGACCTCGTTGAGAGGCCTCTCGCCAGCAGCCATGACACACCTGAACCTTCCGCACATGACGCGCACCGGCTTCCCCTCCGGTGACTCCTCGTCGCTGCGCGCTCACTCCCCAGGTTAGGGGCGTGTGATGCGAGTGGGGAAGAGGAGCAGCCATCGGCCGCCTACTGTGACAGACACGCTCGATTGAGTACATAGCGAGTAAGCGGTCGGTAGTAATCAGACCGCACAGTGTCATCAAGCGGAACGACGACGGACACCCGTCCCTCCGCCTCGCCGACGAACGGCGCCGGGTCGTCGGAATCCGCCAGTCCAATGGCCTCAATACCCAGCTGACCTGCCCCGCAGACCCAGCCGTGGTCACCGATGACCAAGGCGGGCAGCGGTTCCCCTGCGTCCATCGCGGAAGCCAGAGCCACCCGAAGCGGGAGCGGTGAATGCGTATGTGCGCCGGGCTCACTCCCCCGCCCTCGCGCGCCGGGTTCACGCACCAGCGCGACTCCTTGAACGTAGTCAAGGTTGTAAGTGCGTACCCCGAACCGGGTCGCCATGTCGACACATCGCCCCTGCGCCGGGGTGAGCACACTGCATCCCGCCGCCGAGAGCCCCCCGGCCAAGGAAGCGTAGAAGCCCAGGAGCCGGTGCGGATGACCGGTCCCGAGCAGCACCGGCGCACCGGTCGCGGCCACCGTCGCGAGGCGGTCGGCGAAGGCATCGAGTGCCGCGAGCGTCCGGTCCGGGTCAATCACATCCTGCCCTGAAGAGTGATCAGGATCGGCCGAAACTCCACACCTCCGGCCCATCAATTGCAACAACTCGCCCAAGGACCAGTCATGTTCCGGCTCCAGACCGATCAGTGCCCGGGGGTCGCGGGCGGCGAACATCCGGTACCGGGCAAGACTGCGCTCCCGCGTCGTGGCCACGGTCCCGGCCAGCCGGGCCTCGACGAGGTGTGCGCGCAGCAGACGGGGGCTCAACACGCCACGATGCTCCCGCACCTGCGGTGCGGGCGCGGCTTTTCCTTCGGGGTTCCCACACTTGGCGTAATCGACCACGGGGCTCCGCCCCGGCCCCCGTTGCGCCTATGGGGGTGCCTCCTGGGCTCGGTGGGCGACTGCGGGCCCGCCATGGCTGGTCGCGCAGTTCCCCGCGCCCCTAAAGGGGCGCGCCCCCGTCTTACCTTCCCGTTTGTGGGCAGGCGTTCCGCACGGCTGGGGGCACCCCCGGACGGAGTCTGGGGGAGGG
>NZ_JAINFC010000859.1 GCF_020740835.1 Streptomyces sp. UNOC14_S4 | reverse complement strand
CACTCGGCCAGGCCCCTTTCCGGCGGGCGGTACAGCATCGGGGCGGCCGTGCCCTGGACCTCACTCTCCGCCCCTCACTGTGAACATTAAGGTCCCCAGTGGCCCGGTAAATCAACCTCTGCCCGTGACTCCGGTCACGACCGTCAACCGAACATCCGTACGCTGCGTCCGCCGGGCCCCGACGACCTTCGGAGGCTTCCTTGACCGAGCAGACCGATCAGATCGAGCAGCACGTCCGTCGTGAGTACGAGGCGCCCGTCGTCGTGGAGCGGCGCGACGGCCCTTACGGGGAGGTCGTGCTGCGCCGCAGGGGCGAGGTCCACGAGATCATCGCCAACGGCACCTTCCTCATGGACACCTCCGACGGCCGGTCCGAGCGGCTGCTGGTCGACGCCGCGCTCGCCGCCCTGCCGCCGGAACGGAAGGACCCGGCGGTGCTGATCGGCGGGCTGGGCGTCGGCTTCTCGCTGGCGCGGGCGGCCGAGGAGCCGCGCTGGGGGCGGATCGCGGTCGTGGAGCGCGAGGAGGCCGTCGTCGACTGGCACCGCCGCGGCCCGCTCGCCGCCGTCTCGGGCGCGGCGCTCGCCGACCCCCGTACGGAGATCCTGCGCACCGACCTCGTCGCGTATCTGCGGACCGCGTCCGTCACCTATGACGCGCTGTGCCTGGACATCGACAACGGGCCCGACTGGACCGTCACGGAGGACAACGACGGCCTCTACTCCCCCGCCGGACTGCGGGCGTGCCACGAGCGGCTGGCGCCGGGCGGGGTGCTCGCCGTGTGGTCGGCGCGGCCGTCGGCGGTGTTCGAGGACGCCTTGCGGGACGCCGGGTTCGAAGGGGTGAAATCCGAAGAGATCACCGTCGCCCGGGGCGTTCCGGACGTTGTCCACCTCGCGCTCCGTGCCGCGTAGCCGTCCCCCGCCACGTGCCCGTACGCTGCTTGCCACAAAGGCAGGACCGTGGCGGAGCACGTCACGGAAGACGCTAGGGGCGGGGCGCATGGAGCAGACACACATCGGCCCGAACGGCGCCACGGCGTCCTCCGGGGCGCAGCGCCGGGTGCTCGTCGTCGAGGACGACCGCACCATCGTCGACGCCATCGCGGCCCGGCTCCGGGCGGAGGGCTTCCAGGTGCGGTGCGCGGGGGACGGCCCGGCCGCGGTCGACGCGGCCGAGGCGTGGCAGCCCGACCTGCTGGTGCTGGACGTGATGCTGCCGGGCTTCGACGGCCTGGAGGTGTGCCGCCGGGTGCAGGCGCAGCGGCCGGTGCCCGTGCTGATGCTGACCGCGCGGGACGACGAGACGGACATGCTGGTCGGTCTCGGCGTGGGCGCGGACGACTACATGACCAAGCCGTTCTCGATGCGCGAGCTGGCGGCGCGGGTGCATGTGCTGCTGCGGCGGGTGGAGCGGGCGGCGCTGGCCGCGCACACCCCGCGCACCGGCATCCTGCGCCTGGGCGAGCTGGAGATCGACCACGCGCAGCGGCGGGTGCGGGTGCGGGGCACGGACGTCCACCTGACGCCGACCGAGTTCGACCTGCTGGTGTGTCTGGCCAACACGCCCCGCGCCGTCCTCTCCCGCGAGCAGCTGCTCGCGGAGGTGTGGGACTGGGCGGACGCCTCCGGCACCCGGACGGTGGACAGCCACATCAAGGCGCTGCGCAGAAAGATCGGGGCGGAGCGCATCCGTACGGTCCATGGGGTCGGGTACGCGTTGGAGACCCCGGCCGCATGAGCGGCGGTACGGCCCGTGCGGACGGCGGTATCGG
>NZ_JAINFC010000858.1 GCF_020740835.1 Streptomyces sp. UNOC14_S4 | reverse complement strand
CCCTGGGGACAGCCCCACCACCGGTCCGGGTGACCGCCCCATGGTGCCGGGACGCGACGGGGAACAGGCTGTTCGCAGCACGTCAGGCCGCTGATTCCCCCTGCCTTCGTGAATCCGCTCCCCGAACTCCCCCGAGGTCCGTATGCCCGCCCGAAACCGTACGCCCCGCGCCGCCGCGCTGCTCCTCACCGCCGTCGCCCTGACGGCCTCCGCCGTCGGCACCGGCACCACGGCCGCCGCCCGCGGCACCGGAGCGCCCCTGCGGGACGGCACGTGGCGGATGGACGGCTACGGCACGGTCCTCACCGTGGAGGATGGGGGCCGTCGGCTCCGCTCGTACGAGACGACGTCGGTGAGCTGTCTGCCGGGCGGCCTGGAGGCCACCCGTACGGGCACCACGGGCCCCTTCCACCAGGATGGCGAGGCACCCGTCACCGTGACCCCGAAGGGCCGGGACCGGGCGGAGCTCGCGTTCGCCGACGCCGTGGGCCACCGGACGCTGCGCCGCGTCGCCGCGCTGCCCGCGAACTGCCGTCCCGCCACCCGGCCGGATCCGGGCGCGGACCCCCGGCAGGTCTTCGACACCTTCTGGCAGACGTACGCCGAGAACTACCCGTTCTTCGCCGCCCGGCACATCGACTGGAACGCCGTCCGGGACCGCTACCGGCCCCAGGTCACGGAGCGGACGAGCCCGGAGAAGCTGTTCTCGGTCCTCTCCGACATGATCCGCCCCCTCCACGACGGGCACACCGGCCTCGTCGACCTCGAACACCCCGAGGGCTACTTCAGCGGCATCCGCGAGGACACCGTCCTCCCCGACGACAAGGAGCGCGCCCGCATCGACCGGGCCGTCGCGGAGGAGGTCGACGCGGCCGGTGCCGCGCGCACCGGCGTCAAGCGGACCTGGGCGGACGGAAGGATCACCTACGCCGAGCTGCCCGGGCGGATCGGCTTCCTCCGCATCACCGCGTTCACGCAGTACGCCAAGGGGAACGACTACGAGGCCGACCAGGCCACGCTCCACAAGGCGCTCGACGAGGTCTTCACCACCGCCCGCACGAGCGGACCGGACGCCCTGCGCGGCCTCGTCCTCGACCTGCGGCTCAACGGCGGCGGCTCCGACCGCCTGGCCCTGGACGTCGCCGAGCGGCTCACGGCACGGCCGTACACCGCCTACCTCAAGCACGCGCGGGACGACGCCCGCGACCCGCGGCGCTTCACCCCCTCCGAGCCGGTTCCGGTACGGCCGCACGCGGGACCGGTCTTCACCGGCCCGCTGGCCGTGCTCACCGGACGGCTCACCATGAGCGCGGGCGAAACCCTCACCCAGGCCCTCCTGGGCCGCGGCCCCGCCCCCTCCGTCATCGGCGAGAACACCCAGGGCCTCTTCTCCGACCGCCTCGAACGCACCCTCCCCAACGGCTGGCGCTTCTGGCTCCCGAACGAGGAGTACGTGAGCGCGACGGACCACCGCACGACGTACGACGGCGCGGGGATCCCCCCAGGGATCCCCGTCTCCCCTGACGCGGCCCTGCCGCAGGCCTTGCGCGTCCTGCGCGACTGACGCCGGGGCTCCGCCCCGGACCCCGTGGTCGGTTGCGGCCCGGTGGTCCGGTTGTGCCCACCCGTTCCGCCGTGCGGAACGCCTGCCCACAACCGGGGGGCGTGCCCCTTTAGGGGCGCGGGGAACTGCGCGACCAGCCACAACGGACGCGCAGCCGCCTACCCAGCTCACGAGGCACCCCCATAGGCGCCCCACCCCTCAGTGAGGAGCC
>NZ_JAINFC010000857.1 GCF_020740835.1 Streptomyces sp. UNOC14_S4 | reverse complement strand
GGCGGGGACGCTGTTGGGGACGGCCTCCACCCGCACTCCGGGCAGCCGCATCAGCTTGCGGTAGGTCGCGGCATCGGCCTCGGTGACGGTGGTGACGGCGTCCAGGCGGGGGTACTGCGTACGGAGGACGAGCTTCAGCGGCGCGGAGTGGGTGCTGAGCGTCAGGTGTTCCTGGCCCACGCGGGCGACGCCGTGCCGGGCCTGCTGGGCGATGTGCACATTGAGGCCCGGCCGGGTGCCGACCACGACATCGCAGTCCAGGCCGCGCAGGTGGGCGGCGATGCGCCGGTCGGTGAGCGCGCTGTACTGCTTGTAGCGGCCCTCGGCGGAGGGGAAGACGGTGGCGGGCCGCTCGTACTCCGGGTCGTCGCCCTCGTAGCCGGGGGTGCCCTTGCGCAGGTCCACCAGGTGGCGCAGGCGCACCTTGGGGCTCGGCGCGAAGACGGGCTCCTCACGGTGGCGGAAGACGGAGACGATCTCCACGTCGTGGTGTTCGGCGAGCGTCCCGGCGAGGTTGTAGGTGGTGCGGATCGTCCCGCCGATGCCGTACGCGTTGTGAATCAGGAATGAGATGTGCATTCGTCCCCGTATGCAGCCGTTTCCGCCGCGGACATTCCGTGCAGCCCGCCCTACCGAGACATTAGACCGTGGCGGAGGCCCGGAGGTTGGCCCTGATCGCCAACTCGTTCCGCAAGCGATGGAGAAGCGATGGGGAATCGGTAGCGGATACGGGAACTTTCGGCCGTCGTCACCGACCGCGCGGGGCCGCGGGCGCGGGACCGTGACCCTGGCCACGGATCGGGCGTTGTCTGTTTCATGAGCCGGGAGACACCCGGCCCCGACGCACCCAGTTCGAGGAGCCACCGTGCCGCGCATGCTCGACGTCAGTGACGACGTCCGCGCCGAGATCGGCGACGAGGAAGCCGACCGCCTGCTCGGCGGTGACAATGCCCCGGGGAGCTACGACTGCACCTCCTGCCGCGCCCCCGGCAACAGCGAACGGGACCGCACCAGCACGGTGCTGTTCGTCGGCGAGGAGACGGCGGTGCTCGCCTTCGCGCACGCCTCGTGCATCCCTTCCCAGGTCGTGCCGGTGTCCGAGGAGCAGCTCCAGGGGGCCGTGCGGTCCATCACCGGCGAGGACGGTTCCCTGCAGGCCCCGCCGCCGCCCGTCGGGGCGGCGCCCGACGGGCCGGTCCAGGCGGAGCTGGGGGTGACCAGCGGGCTCGTCCTGATCAACGGGGACCTGCACCCCGCGCTCGTCGTCGAGCCGCTCGCCCCCATCGCCCGGCCGGGCACCACCGGCCCGGTCGACGTCTTCCTGCCGCTGCTGATCGAGCAGGGCTTCACCCCGGTCGCCGCGATCGACCAGGTGCCGCCGCCCACCCCGGGCTGGTCGGTGCTGCTGGCCGTGGGCAGGCTGCACGCCATCCTGCAGCCGGTCACCGGCGGCGGCACCCCGTCCGCGTGGTGGCAGGCGCACCAGGCGGTGGAGGTCGCCCCGGACTGGCGAGCCGCCGCCAACAAGACCCAGCGGGTGCTGGTCTTCGCGGCGCCCGTGGGCACGATCGGCCAGCAGCCGCGCGAGGACCTGCTCCGCGAGGCGCTGGACCGGGCCGCCGAGCGCGGCCAGCTCGTCGCCGCGTCCATGCCGCTCGCGGGTACGTGATCGGCGCCGTGCACCCCGTACCCGTATCCAGGCTGCCGCCGGGGCATTCGCCCCCCGGCCCGCATCCCCCGGGCCACGCGCTCGTTGGCTCAGACGTGCACTCATACGGGC
>NZ_JAINFC010000856.1 GCF_020740835.1 Streptomyces sp. UNOC14_S4 | reverse complement strand
CACCCCCATCCGCGCCCGCAGCGCCGGGTCGCGGAGCAGCGTCACGATCCGGTCGGCGGACTGCGCGGGTGAGCCGCCCGCCACGACGAACCCCGTCTCGCCGTCCAGGACCGCGTCCGGCGCCCCGCCCGAGTCACCGGCGACGACCGGCAGGCCCGTCGCGGACGCCTCCAGGTAGACGATGCCGAGGCCCTCGACGTCGAGCCCGCCCCGCCGCGTACGGCACGGCATGGCGAAGACGTCGCCCGCGCCGTAGTGCGCGGGCAGTTCCTCCCACGGGACGGCCCCGGTGAAGCGGACGGAGGCCGCGACGCCGGTCTCGTCGGCGAGCCTGCGCAGGTCCTGCTCGTACGGACCGCCGCCCACGACGAGCAGCACCGCGTCCGGCACGGCGGCCAGGATCCGCGGCATGGCGAGGATCAGCGTGTCCTGCCCCTTGCGCGGTACGAGGCGGGAGACGCAGACGACGACGGGCCGGTCGGCGAGCCCGAGCCGGGCCCTGACCGCCTCGCCGCCCGAGCCGGGGTGGAAGGTCTTCTCGTCGACGCCGGGCGGCAGTTGGACCATGCGCGCCGCCGCCTCGTCGGTGAGCGCGCCCGCGATCCGCGAGCGGGTGTACTCCCCCAGGTACGTCAGGGTGTCCGTGCCCTCGCCGATGCGCCGCAGCAGCTGCCGGGAGGCGGGCAGTTGGGCCCAGCCCGCCTCGTGGCCGTGCGTGGTGCCGACCAGCCGCCGTGCACCGGCCCGGCGCAGCGCGGGCGCCATCAGTCCGAGCGGCGCGGCGGCGCCGAACCACACGGACGAGCAGCCGTGCTCGCGCAGCAGGCCGACGGCGCGCCGGGTCACCCGGGGCGTCGGCAGCAGCATGGTGGTCCGGTCGCGCACGACCTGGAACGGCTGCTCGGCGTCGAAGCGCGCGGTGGCCTCCGCGCCCTCCTGGCCCCGCTTCCAGGTGGAGGCGTAGACGACGATGTCCGCCGGATCCAGCCGCAGCGCCATGTTGTGCAGGAACGCCTGGATGCCGCCGGGCCGCGGCGGGAAGTCATTGGTGACGATCAGGGTCTTGTGCATCGGGCCCGACAGTACCGGGTGACAGGGGGCGGCGATCGGGCGGCAACGGCGCTCCCGTCCGCCACGTCATCGCGCGCGGGCGGTCCGGAGGGGCATCATGCCTTGCAGTAGCGATTCGATGACCCTGCGTAGGGGTCGCGGCTGGGCGAGGTGGATGATGGCGGGCGCTGGTCTGCGGCTCTCGATCGTGGTGTGGGCCGTGACCCGGGCCGTGCTGCTGCTGTGCGTGTTCCGGGTGTGGGTGATGCCGGGCTCGGACGTCTCCGTCGACATCGAGGTGATCTACCAGGGCTGGTACGGGGTGCTGCGCACGGGCGTCTTCCCGTACGAGGACGTCACCTGGCAGTACCCGCCCGCCGCCGCGCTGGCCGTACTCGCCCCGGGGCTGGTGCCGTTCCTGGACTACGCGCCGGCGTTCTTCCTGGTGTGCTTCCTCGCGGACGTGGCGGTCCTCGGGCTGCTGCTCTACGCGGTGCGGAACGGCAGGCGCAGCACGAAGGGGGTGTGGGTGTGGGTCGTGGGGGTGCCGCTGCTGGGGCCGATCGTCTACGCCCGCTATGACGTGATGGTGACCGCCGTCGCGGTCGCGGCACTGCTGGCGGCGGGCCGCCGCACCCGGCTGGCGGGGGTGCTGATGGGTTTCGGCGCGCTGCTGAAGGTGTGGCCGGTGCTGCTGCTCGTCGGTACGCCCCGGGGGCGCCGCACGCGGGTGGTCTGGGGGGCCGCG
>NZ_JAINFC010000855.1 GCF_020740835.1 Streptomyces sp. UNOC14_S4 | reverse complement strand
CCCCCGGTCCGGTTCGCGGCATCGGGCGGGCTCGCGTGATCGGCCCGGCTTCTGGCCCCGGCCGGAGCCGCGGGTGCCTTCCGCGGGGCCGCGGCCACCGCCACGGGCTCGTCCCGGTCCGGCGGGCGGACACTCTGGGGGCGGCCCGCCCAGAAGTGGTACGCGGCGAACGCGCACGCCGCGACCAGCACCACCGCCAGCGCGGCGAGCGTCTTCGGTTCGACGCCGCACCGGAGTTGGACCCACATCGGCAGCCGATCCCCCAAGGCGGCACGCCAACTCCCGTGCACCCCAGGGTTTTTCCGCCCCGCGAAACCGGGCGGCGGATCGGCGCCTCCGCGTCCGGGCGGGCGTTCCGGGAACAGGGTCGCGGCGCGCTCCCTCTGCGACGCCGATGCGAAGTCGGCCGGGAAGTCGGTCGGGTCGAGCGTTGCGGCGGTTCGGCGATCAGTCATGTCTCGACCGTAGGCGCGTTTTCGGGATCTCGCCGAGGCGGCTCAAATTCCGTGGAAAACCAGCCAGTTGTGGAAAACCACGTCACCCGAACAGGGGGTATCGCACCCTTACCGCGGCGCGACCACCACGCCCAGCAGACCCGGTCCCGTGTGCGCCCCGATGACCGCCCCCACCTCGCTGACGTGGAGTTCCTGAAGCCCCGGCACACGCTCGCACAGCCGGTCCGCGAGGAGGGTCGCGCGGTCGGGGGCCGCCAGGTGGTGGACGGCGATGTCGACGGGGGCCGCGCCCGCCCGCTCCACGGCGATCTCCTCCAGGCGGGCGATGGCCTTGGAGGCCGTACGGACTTTCTCCCGCAACTCGATGCGCCCCTCGTCCAGTTGGAGCAGGGGCTTCACCGCGAGCGCGGAACCCAGCAGCGCCTGCGCCGCGCCGATCCGGCCACCCCTGCGGAGGTAGTCGAGGGTGTCGACGTAGAAGAACGCGACCGTGCCCTGCGCGCGCTTCTCCGCGGCGGCCACGGCCTCGTCGAGGGTGCCGCCCGCGTCCGCGGTCTCCGCCGCGGCCAGCGCGCAGAAACCGAGGGCCATCGCGACCATCCCGGTGTCCACGACCCTGACGGGCACCGGGGCGTCGGCCGCCGCGAGGACCGCCGCGTCGTACGTGCCGGAGATCTCGGCGGACAGGTGGAGCGAGACGATGCTCTCCGCCCCCGATTCCGCCGCCGCGCGGTAGGCGGCCGCGAAGCGCTCGGGGCCGGGCCGGGAGGTGGTCACCGGCCTGCGCTTCTGCAGTGCCTGGGCGAGGGAGCGGGCGGAGATCTCGGTGCCCTCTTCGAGTGCCTCGTCGTCCAGGACCACGGTCAGCGGTACGGCGGTGATGCCGTGTTGCTCCATCGTCTGCTGTGGCAGGTAGGCCGTGGAATCGGTGACGACAGCGACGTGGCGGGACATGTTCCGGAGATTACCTCTCCGGGCGGGTGTGTGGCAGTACGGCCCTGTCCCCTGCGGGGGCCCTGCCGGGTGCCTTGCCCCGCCGACGGGGCGCCTACGAGCTCGGTCTTTGATGTCGTCGGGCGGGTGCGGGCCGTGTGTGGCTGGTCGCGCAGTTCCCCGCGCCCCTTACGGGGCACGTTCCGTGCTCTGCCGTCGGCGCCTGCGGGCTGTCGCGCCCACGCGGCGGAGCCGCAAATACAACGCAGCCCCGCGCCCCTTACGGGGCACGTTCCGTCCTCTGCCGTCGGCCCCTTGCGGGGCGCGCTGGTGAGGCCTGGTGTCGGCTAGCTCGTGCTTTCCGGGTGGTGGGTTTTCTGCCAGGAGTATGTGGGCTGGCGCCAGGTGTCGCGGGGGGTGATCGCGGGGCGTTCCGCGGGGG
>NZ_JAINFC010000854.1 GCF_020740835.1 Streptomyces sp. UNOC14_S4 | reverse complement strand
GGCTGGGGCGAGGGCGTCGGCATGCTGCTCGTCGAGCGGCTGTCCGACGCGCACCGCAACGGGCACACCGTCCTCGCGGTGGTGCGCGGCTCGGCCGTCAACCAGGACGGCGCGTCGAACGGCCTGACCGCGCCCAACGACCTGGCGCAGGAACGCGTGATCCGCCAGGCGCTGGCCAACGCGCGGCTGGCCCCGGCGGACGTCGATGCGGTGGAGGCGCACGGTACGGGCACCCGGCTCGGCGACCCGATCGAGGCCCAGGCACTGCTCGCGACCTACGGGCAGGACCGGCCCGCCGACCGGCCGCTGCGGCTCGGGTCGGTCAAGTCCAACGTCGGGCACACCCAGGCCGCCGCGGGCGTCGCGGGCGTCATCAAGACGGTCATGGCGATGCGGCACGGCGTGCTGCCGCGCACCCTGCACGCCGAGGAGCCCACGCCCATGGTCGACTGGGCGGCGGGCGGCGTCGCGCTGCTGACCGAGCCGGTCGCGTGGCCCGCGGGGGAGCGGGTGCGCCGGGCCGCCGTGTCGTCGTTCGGGGTCAGCGGCACCAACGCGCACATCATCCTCGAAGAGGCACCCCCGGAGCCGCGGGACGGGGAGCGCCCGGCGGGGGCGGACCCGGCCGTCGTCCCGTGGGTGCTCTCGGCGCGCTCCGCGGCCGGGCTGCGGGCCCAGGCCGCGCGGCTGCGCGACTGGGTGGCCGAGCACCCCGACGCCCGCCCGGCCGACGTGGCGTGGTCACTGGCGTCCGGCCGGGCGGTGCTGCAGCACCGGGCCGTGCTGGTCGGACGCGAACCCGTCGGCCTGGCAGCCGGGCTCTCCGCCGTCGCGGAGGGGAACGCGACACCCCTGGACGGCGTGGGCGTCGTCTCGGGAGCCGTGCCGCGCGGTGCCACGAGGACCGCTGTCCTCTTCACCGGCCAGGGCGCCCGCGCGCGCGGGATCGGGCGGGAACTCTACGACGCCTTCCCGGTGTTCGCCGCCGCCCTGGACGAGGTCTGCGCCGCCTTCGAGGGCGCGCTGCCCTTCTCCGTACGCGACGTGGTGCTCGGCGCGCCGGACACCGGGGCCGGTCCTGAAGACCCTGAAGACACGGGCATCGCCCAGCCCGCGCTGTTCGCGTTCGAGGTGGCCCTCTACCGGCTCTGGACCTCGTGGGGGCAGCGGCCCGACCACGTGGCCGGGCACTCCCTCGGCGAGATCGTCGCGGCGCACGTCGCCCAGGTCCTCTCGCTCGACGACGCGGTCGCGCTCGTCGCCGCCCGCGCCCGGCTCATGAGTTCGCTCCCGGACGGCGGTGCGATGCTCGCGGTGGGGGCGTCCGAGGCCGCGGTCGCCGAGGTGCTGGCGGGGCTCCCCGGCGGGGCGGGGCTCGCCGCGGTCAACGGGCCGATGAGCGTGGTGGTCTCCGGTACCGCCGAGGCCGTCGAGCAGGTGCGTGCCGCGTGCGCGGACCGGGGCTGGCGGTGCTCGCGCCTGCGTGTCTCGCACGCCTTCCACTCCGAGCTCATGGAACCGGTCCTGGAGAAGTTCGCCAACGTCGTCGGCGGGCTGCGCTTCCGCCCTCCCGTGATCCCGCTCGCGTCCAACGTGACCGGCACGATCGTGCCGCCGGACCGCCTGTGCGAGCCGGGCTACTGGGTCGAACACCTCCGGCGCACGGTCCGGTTCGCCGAGGGGATCGGGGCGCTGCGGGCCGCCGGGGTGACGACCTTCGTCGAGCTCGGGCCCGAGGCCGCGCTGACGCCCCTGGTCACGGAGTGCCTCGCCGCCGAGGAAGCCGACCGGACGGTCGCGGCCGTCCCCGCCCTGCGCCGCGACCGCGACGCCGTCGCCTGCGTCCTGGAGGC
>NZ_JAINFC010000853.1 GCF_020740835.1 Streptomyces sp. UNOC14_S4 | reverse complement strand
TCGCGGCGCGCCGTGCCGCGCCCTCCCCCGGCACCCGCAGGAACAGCCGCGCCATCTCCGACCCCAGGTTCACCCCGATCGCGATGGCCAGCGCCAGCGCCGCCGCCTTCGTCAGGGCGGAGATCCCGGTGCTGAGCTCGTTCTTCGCGAAGTTCAGCAGCGCGAAGTACGTCGCGCTACCGGGCAGCAGCGGCCCGATCGCCGCCGTGACGTACGGCAGCGCGGACGCGAACCGGTAGCGGGCCAGGAGCTGGCCGAAGAGACCGACGACGCCCGCCGCGATCGCCGTGGCGGGGACCGGGTCGATCCCCGCCGTGTCGGCGAGCGCCGCGTAGATCACCCAGGCGACGCCCCCGTTGAGGGTGACCGTCAGCAGGGTGTGGCGTTCCTGCTGGAGCAGCAGCGCGAACGCGAAGACCAGCAGCATGGACGCGGCGATCTGGATGAGCGGCCGCTCCTGGCGTTGCAGGGCCGCCTCGGGGTTGAGCGTCCCGCCGCCGATGTGCACACCGCCGTAGAGCACGACGAGCACGCCGCAGACGATGCCGACGATCAGGTAGCCGACCTCGAGCAGCCGGGCCGCCGCGGTGATGTAGAAGCCGGTCAGGCCGTCCTGGACGCCCGCCACGAGCGCCCGCCCGGGGATCAGCGCGAACAGACCACCGGTGATCACGGCCGACGCCTGCACATGCGCGTGGCTGGCGCTGAGCGCCACGCCCATGGCGGCGGGCGGCATCGCGGCGGCGACGAACTGGTAGAACTCCGGCAGCCCGCGCCCCGAGGCCAGCCACGCCAGCCGGTCGCCCAGCATGGCGCCCGCGGCCGCCGCGAGGAAGACCACGAGCCCGCCGCCGACGAGGAGGCTCGCCGCGCCCGCGAGCAGCCCGGAGGCCGCCGTCAGCGCCCAGCCGGGGTACGGGTGGCGGTTGCGGCGCATCTCGGCGAGGCGGCGGTACGCCTCCTCCAGGGTCAGCCCGCGCGTGGTGATGTCGTGGACGAGCCGGAAGACGGCGGAGAGCCGCGTGTAGTCGGTGCCGCGACGGCGCACCGTGCGGTTGGCCGTGATCGGGTCGTCGGTCAGGGACGGCTGGTAGCTGACCGTCAGCAGGGTGAACGTGACGGTGGGCTCGCAGCGCCCCAGCCCGTACGCGTGCGCGACGCCGAACATCGCCGCTTCCACGTCCTCGGCGCCCTCGCCGCCCGCGAGCAGCAGCTCGCCGATGCGCAGGGTGAGGTCGAGGACGCGCCCCACGGGCGGACCGGGCTCGTCCGCCTTCTCGGCGCGCTCGGGTACCGGCCGCTCCCCCACGGGCATGCGCAGCATGGTGCGCATGCGGTCCTGCCAGGGCGCTTCCTTGGTCAGGCTGATCTTGGGGATCCCGTGCGGCGGGGTGACCGCGGGAAAGGAGCTCACGGTGCCCGCGGGGACGGCGAAAGCGGAACCCTCGTCCGGCCCGCTCTCCGGCTCCGCCACCCCCTCCGGCAGGGCGAACTCGGAGGTGGGGTGCTCGTCCTCCGGGGGACCGGGAAGAGGCACGCCCAGGGGTGGTGTGAACGCGCTGCGCGCCTCGTCGGACTGCGGTTTCCGGTCTTCCACCGGTTGCGTGTTCCGCTGGCGCTCAGCCACCACCGTGCTCCTCGTACACCCCTCGTCTCTTCCAGGGCCTCATCGCCGATTTTTCCCCAGCCACGCCGTTTCCGGTAACCGGGGGTGGCTTCTCGCCGTCGCCGCCCTGCGGCGGGAGCGGCCTGCGGCCGCGTCCTCAAACGCCGGACGGGCTGGGTGGGTGGTGAAGGTAGTGGGAAGTGTCTCTGGGGGCTCCGCCCCCAGTCCCCCACGGGGGCTCCGCCCCTCGAC
>NZ_JAINFC010000852.1 GCF_020740835.1 Streptomyces sp. UNOC14_S4 | reverse complement strand
CACCTGATCGGACCTTCCATGTCGGCATCCGTTCCCGGCCCCTCCTCCCCCCTCGACCACCCGCCGGTGCGCTCCGAGCACGACCTCCTCGGCGACCGGGAGGTCCCGGCGGCCGCGTACTACGGTGTCCACACCCTGCGGGCGGTGGAGAACTTCCCCATCACCGGCACCCCGATCTCCGCGTACCCCGACCTCGTCGTCGCCCTGGCCTCGGTCAAGCAGGCCGCCGCCCAGGCCAACCGCGACCTCGGGACGCTGGACGGGCGCAAGGCGGACGCCATCGTGCGGGCCTGCGAGGAGATCCGCGCCGGCCGCCTCCACGACCAGTTCGTCGTGGATGTCATCCAGGGCGGCGCGGGCACCTCCACCAACATGAACGCCAACGAGGTCGTCGCCAACCGGGCGCTGGAGCTCCTGGGCCACGCCAAGGGCGAGTACCACCACCTGCACCCGCTGGAGGACGTCAACGCCGGGCAGAGCACCAACGACGTCTACCCGACCGCCGTCCGCCTCTCCCTCCAGCTCGCCGCCGCCCGGCTGCTGGAGGCCATGGAGGTGCTGCGCGAGGCCTTCGCGGCCAAGGCCGCGGAGTTCGACGACATCCTGAAGATGGGCCGCACCCAGCTCCAGGACGCGGTGCCCATGACGCTCGGCCAGGAGTTCGCGGCCTACGCCGTGATGCTCGCCGAGGACCGGGCGCGCCTGGCCGAGGCCTGCGCGCTGCTGAGCGAGATCAACCTCGGCGGCACCGCCATCGGCACCGGCCTCAACGCCCACCCGCACTACCCCGCCGCGGCCTGCGGCCACCTGAGCGAGATCACCGGCATCCCGCTCGCCGTCGCGGGCGACCTCGTCGAGGCCACCCAGGACATGGGCGCGTTCGTCCAGCTCTCCGGCGTGCTCAAGCGGATCGCCGTCAAGCTCTCCAAGACCTGCAACGACCTGCGCCTGCTCTCCTGCGGCCCGCGCGCCGGTCTCGCCGAGATCAACCTGCCGCCGGTGCAGGCGGGTTCGAGCATCATGCCGGGCAAGGTGAACCCGGTGATCCCCGAGGTGGTCAACCAGATCGCCTTCGAGGTCATCGGCAACGACGTGACCGTCACCATGGCCGCCGAGTCCGGCCAGCTCCAGCTCAACGCCTTCGAGCCGGTCATCGCGCACAGCCTGCTCAAGAGCCTGACGCACCTGCGGGCCGGGTGCCTGACCCTCGCCGAGCGGTGCGTCAGCGGCATCACCGCCAACCGCGAACACCTGGCACAGCTCGTCGGGCAGTCCATCGGCCTGGCCACCGCGCTCAACCCGCACATCGGCTACGAGCAGGCCACCGCCGTCGCCCAGGAGGCGCTGACCACCGGCGCGTCGGTGCACGACCTGGTCCTGGCCAAGGGCCTGCTCACCCCAGAACGGCTCCAGGAGATCCTCCACCCGGACAACCTGGCCCGCCCGCACGCCCAGGCCACCACGGCCTGATTCCCCCCCCACCACCAGAAGCAGAAGAAGGAAGTACCACCCCGATGGCAACGGCGCCCAGCGTCTCGTACTCGATGACCGTCCGACTGGAGGTCCCCGCAGGTGGGACGGCCGTCAGCCAGCTCACCAGGGCCGTGGAGTCCTCCGGCGGGTCCGTGACCGGCCTGGACGTGACCGCCTCCGGTCACGAGAAGCTGCGGATCGACGTGACCATCGCCGCCACCTCCACCGCGCATGTCGACGAGATCGTGGACGAGCTCCGTGGCATCGAGGGCGTGGCGGTGGGCAAGGTCTCCGACCGCACCTTCCTGATGCACCTGGGCGGCAAGATCGAGATGGCGTCCAAGCACCCCATCCGCAACCGTGACGACCTGTCCATGGTCTACACCCCCGGTGTCGCCCGGGTGT
>NZ_JAINFC010000851.1 GCF_020740835.1 Streptomyces sp. UNOC14_S4 | reverse complement strand
GGGCTCGGAAAGGTGGATAAGAGACACTCCACGCGCTCACCCGCCGCGTCACCGGCCCCCGTGGCAAGACGCTCGCCTACCACGAGCTGCTGCGGCTGCCCGCCGAGGACGACCTGGTCGTCCTCGAATCCCTGGAAGGCCGCGGCTACGCCGACAGCCCCCGCCACATCCACGAGGAACTCCTCCACCGGGGGCTCCCGCTGCGCGCCGTCTGGTCGTACTCCGGCAGTACCGCCTCCTTCCCCGAGGGCACCACTCTGGTCCGGCGCGGCAGCTGGGAGTACGTCAAGGCGCTCGCCCGCGCCCGCTACTGGGTCGACTCGCACGGCTTCCCCGCGCTCTACGGCAAACGGCCCGGCACGCGCTATCTCCAGACCTGGCACGGACAGGCGTTCAAGCACATGGGCTTCGACACCCCGGAGCTGCGGCTGGCCGGTGCGGAACGGCGACGGCAGCACCGCGAGACGGTGGCCCGTTGGGACGCCCTCATCGCGCCGAGCGAGGAGTTCGAGCGCACCTTCGTCCGCGCCAACGACTACTCCGGCGAACTGCTCCGCACCGGCCTGCCCCGCAACGACCCGCTCGTGCGCGGGGACGAACCCGAGCAGCGTGCCCGCGCCGCGGCCACCCGCGAACGGCTCCAGCTCCCCGACGGCCGCAAGGTGCTGCTCTACGCGCCCACCTTCCGCGACGGCGCGCGCGGCAGCGGCGAGTCCGTCCGCGTCGACCTGGCCGCTCTCGTCCGGCGCACCCACGAGGAATGGACGATCGTCGTCCGCCCGCACTACTACGAGCGGTACACCGTGCCCCGCGAACTGGGCCACGCGGTGCGCGACGGCAGGGAGGTCACCGACGTGAACGACCTGATGCTCGCCTCCGACGCGCTGCTCACGGACTACTCCTCCCTGATGTTCGACTACGTGAACCTGGGGCGGCCCGTCCTCTTCTACGCCGACGACTTCACCGACTACCGCTCCCTGGCACGCGGCACCTACTACGACCTGGCGGAGATCGCCCCCGGCCCCGTGTCGGACACGGTGGACGCCTTGGCCGCCGCGCTCACGGACCTCGACGCGGTGCGGGAGGAGTGGGCGGAGGCGTACGAGCGATTCCGGGTGCGCTTCAACCCTTACGAGAGCGGGCGGTCGAGCGCCGACGTGGTGAAGCTGTTCTTCGAAGGGGGAGCGGAGGACGACGGGGGCGCCGGCCGTGGAAGCGCCGAGAAGAGCGGTGCGCGGGCCGCGGACCCCGGGAGCGCCGGGAAGGACGGCCGGGCCGACGCCGAGACGGCGACGGAAGGAGGAGCCCGATGACACCGCGCGATCTCTTCCTCGTCGGTATCGACGTTGACTCCATGGGCGGCTCGCAACGGGTCCTCCACACCCTCGCCCAGGGCTTCGCCGAGCGCGGCCACCGGGTGGAGCTCGTCGGCATCCGGCCCAGCGCCGAATCCCACGTCCACACCGCCGACCCGGCCTACCGCCATCTCACCCTCTACCGCTCGCCCGCCGCGCCGTACCCGCAGGCCGTGTCCGTCGCGGAGCGGCTGAGCCCGGCCCGGCTGCGGGCCGCCCGCGCCGCCCGCCGGGAGCGCGACAAGGCCCGCGCACGGCTCGCGGAACGCTTCGCACGGGTCCGGGACGGGTTCGTCGTCATCGGCTCGCCCTGGGCGGCGGCCTGGCTCGACGAGGTCGAACGACCGCACCTCAAGGCCATCGGGCAGTACCACGAGTCCTTCCACCAGGCCCGCGCCACGGAGAACCTCCAGCTGATCCTCCGGCACTACCCGGCGCTGGAGAAGTCCCTGTTCCTCAGCGAGCCGGACGCCGCCGAGTTCCGCCGCAGACGGCTGCCCAACGCGGCCGTCATGCCCAACCCCCTGC
>NZ_JAINFC010000850.1 GCF_020740835.1 Streptomyces sp. UNOC14_S4 | reverse complement strand
GTGTCAGCTGAGCGCGGAGGCGCAGGTGGTGGGGGTCGCGTGCGCCGGGTCGAGCGCGTTGGCCACCTCGTGGAAGGCGATGCGGTCGATGGTGCCGATCGCGGCGTGCTCGGAGATGTCCCACTTGCACAGGTTCTGGAGCTCGATGTTGCGCACGTTCGGGCCCGACAGGAACTGGGTCTTGTAGGGCGTGACCACCTCGTCGTACTTGGTCGCGATGACCGTGTACTGCACACCGGGCACGGTGTCACCGCCGGCGTTCAGCTTCTTCATGAACTCCGAACCCACCAGCTGGTCCTCGACGCCGGGCATGGTGAGGGAGACGACATTGCGGGCGCCCGGCACGGCGTCGATGAGGCGGGACAGCCCCGAGGCGGTGGTGCCGTGGTTGGAGGGCGCGATGCCCACGAGCTTGTCGACCTTGTCGGCGCCGCCCAGGAACTTGAGGTAGTGGCGCGGCAGGGCGCCGCCGCCCTGGGAGTGGCCGACCAGGTCCACCTTCTCGGCACCCGTGGACGTGAGGACCTTGTCCACGAACACCGAGAGCTGCTCGGCCGACTTGGCGATCGGCCCGATGCCGTGGAAGAGCGGCACGCCGGGCTGCTGCCCGTAGTCCAGGGAGTAGACGCAGTAGCCGCGCTGGACCAGGTACGGGGCCGCCATGAGCCAGTTGTCCCAGGAGTTGGCGAACGTACCGTGTGCCAGGACGACGGGGTTGGGGTGGGCGGCGGACGGCTTGCAGGACCAGTTGTTCCAGCCGCTGGTGACGGTCTTGCCCGCCTGGGCGGCGGCCGGGGCCGCCGACGCGGAGGTGGAACCGAAGGACAGGGCCAGCGCCAGCGCCGAGACGGCACCGGCGAGGACGCGGAGCGTTCTTGCACGTACGGACATGGAGCTACCTCGCAAGTGGGGGATGGGAGAACCGGCTTCGGGCCCCGGCCGACGGGGGTCAGCTGAAGAAGGAGGCGCAGGTGGTGGGGGTCGCGTGCGCCGGGTCGAGCGCGTTCTTCACCTCGTGGAAGGCGACGCGGTCGACCATGCCCAGCGCGATGTGCTCGGAGACGTCGAGCTTGCACAGGTCCTGGACCACGACGTTGCGCACGTTCTTGCCCGAGAGCTGCTGGGTCTTGTAGGGCGTGGCGATCTCGTCGTACTTGGTCGAGATGACCGTGTACGTCACTCCGGGCACGGTGTCGGGCCTGGAGTTCAGCTTCTTCATGAACTCGGAGCCGACGATCTGGTCCTCCAGGCCGGGGAGGGAGAGGGACAGCGCCTTGCTCACGCCGGGGACCTTGTGCGCGAGGGTGCCCAGCCCGGAGGCGGTCGTGCCGTGGTTGTTCGGGGCCAGGCCGATGAGCTTGTCGACCTTGGAAGCGCCGTTCATGAACTCCATGTAGTAGCGGGGCAGGACGCCGCCGCCCTGGGAGTGGCCGACGATGTCCACCTTCTTCGTCCCCGTGGACCTGAGGACCTTGTCCACGAAGGCGGACACCTCTCCGGCCGACTTGACGACCGGCCCCTGACCGTTGAGCCCCGGCATGTAGGGCAACTTGCCGTAATCGAGGGAGTAGACGCAGTAGCCCTTGGCGGCCAGCTCCGGAGCCAGGGCGAACCAGGTGTCCGCCTGGTTGGCCCAGGTGCCGTGGAGGAGGACGACGGGGTTGGGGTGGGCGGCGGACGGTGTGCAGGACCAGTTGTTCCAGCCGCCGGTGACGGCGATTCCGGCCTTCCCGTCCTTCCCGTCCTTTCCGGCCTTTCCGGTCTTCGTGTCGGCCGGGGTCGCGGACGCGGACGCGGAGGCGGCGCCTGCCGTCATGGCCAGGGCCAGCGCCGAGGCGGCGCAGGCGAGGGTGCGGAACGATCTCTTGTGCGGGGGCATGGGAGTACCT
>NZ_JAINFC010000085.1 GCF_020740835.1 Streptomyces sp. UNOC14_S4 | reverse complement strand
GTGTCGGTGGGCCGTTCCGACGGTCTGGTCGATCCCGCGCAGGCGATGTCCTGGGGTCTGGGCCGGGTGGTGGCTCTGGAGCTTCCTGAGCGGTGGGGTGGTCTGGTCGATCTGCCGGAGTCCGCGGATGAGCGGGCTTTGGCGCGGCTGGTCGGGTTGCTGTCCGGCCGGGCCGAGGATGAGGCTGCTGTCCGTGCGTCGGGTGTGTTCGGCCGTCGGCTGGTGCGGGCTTCCGCTCCTGCCACGGCCGGCGACAGCTGGACGCCGGGCACTGGCTCGGTCCTGGTGACAGGCGGTACGGGAGCGCTCGGCGCCCATGTCGCCCGTTGGCTGGTGGGCAAGGGTGCCGGGCATCTGGTGCTGACGAGCCGTCGTGGTCTGGACGCGCCGGGTGCGGCCGAACTGCGTGACGAGCTCACCGCGTTGGGTGCCCGGGTCACGATCGCCGCGTGCGACGTGGCCGACCGCGACGCCCTCGCCGGTCTGATCGCCTCGCTGCCCGCCGAACTCCCGCTGACCGCTGTCGTCCACGCCGCCGGTGTGCTCGATGATGGCGTGCTGGACGCGCTCACCCCCGAGCGCTTCGCCACCGTCCTCCGCGCCAAGGCCGAGACCGCCGCTTCTCTGGACGAGGCGACGCGCGGGCTGGACCTGTCCGCGTTCGTCCTCTTCTCCTCCCTGTCGGGCACGCTCGGTGCCGCGGGCCAGGGCAACTACGCCGCCGCCAACGCCTACCTGGACGCCCTCGCCGAGCGGCGCCGGGCCGAGGGTCTGCCCGCGACGTCGGTCGCGTGGGGTCCGTGGGCCGAGGGCGGCATGGCCGCCGACGAGGCCCTCGAACAGCGCCTGCGCCGCGAGGGCATGCCCCCGATGGCGCCCGAGTCGGCGATCGCCGCCCTCCAGCGGGCGCTGGACCTGGACGAGACCGCGGTCACGGTCGCGGACATCGACTGGGAGCGCTTCGCCCCCGGCTTCGTCACCGTCCGGCCGGGCGCGCTGCTCACCGAACTGCCCGAGGCCCGCGAGACGCTCGCGGACCGCACCGCGCGGAACGACGCCACCGGTGGCTCCTCGCTCGCCGAGCGGCTGGCCGGGCTCGCCCCGGCGGAGCAGGGCCGGGTGCTGCTGGAGCTGGTGCGTACGCACGTCGCGGCCGTCCTCGGACACGACGACGCGACGTCGGTGGGCGCCGAACGGGCCTTCCGGGAGCTGGGCTTCGACTCGCTGACCGCGGTCGAGCTGCGCAACCGGCTGGGTTCCGCCACCGGCGTGCGGCTGCCCGCGACGCTGGTCTTCGACTATCCGTCCGTCTCCTCCCTGGCCGACTACCTGCGGGCCGAGCTGGTGGGCGCCGTCGCGGGCCCCGCCGTCCCGGAGCCGTCGCAGGCCGTGCAGACCGTGCCGGTCGACGACGACCCGATCGCGATCGTCGCGATGAGCTGCCGCTTCCCCGGCGGGGTCCGCACCCCCGAGGAGCTGTGGACGCTGCTGACGTCCGGTCAGGACGCGATGGGAGAGTTCCCCGCCGACCGCGGCTGGGACCTGGACGCGCTCTACGACCCGGACCCGGACCGGCAGGGCACCTTCTACGCCCGCGAGGGCGGATTCCTCTACGACGCGGGCCAGTTCGACGCGGCGTTCTTCGGGATCTCGCCGCGCGAGGCGCTTGCCATGGACCCGCAGCAGCGCCTGCTGCTGGAGACCTCCTGGGAGCTGTTCGAGCGGGCGGGCATCGACCCGGCCGCTCTGCGCGGCACCTCCGCCGGTGTCTTCGTCGGCTCCAACGGGCAGGACTACGACTCGTCCCTGCGCGACATTCCCGAGGGCGTCGAGGGCTACCTGGGCACGGGCAACGCCGCCAGCGTCGTCTCCGGCCGGCTCGCCTACACCTTCGGCCTGGAGGGCCCGGCGGTCACCGTCGACACCGCCTGCTCGTCGTCGCTGGTCGCCCTGCACTGGGCGATCCAGGCGCTGCGCGCCGGTGAGTGCTCGCTCGCGCTGGCCGGTGGTGTGACGGTGATGTCCAGCCCCGGTGCGTACATCGAGTTCAGCCGCCAGCGCGGGCTCGCCCCCGACGGCCGCTGCAAGGCGTTCGCCGCCGGGGCGGACGGCACGGGCTGGGGTGAGGGCGTCGGCATGCTGCTCGTCGAGCGGCTGTCGGATGCTCAGCGCAACGGTCACCCGGTGCTGGCGGTCGTCCGCGGCTCCGCCATCAACCAGGACGGCGCGAGCAACGGCCTGACCGCCCCCAACGGCCCGTCCCAGCAGCGCGTCATCCGCCAGGCGCTCGCCAACGCGGGTCTCACGTCCGCCGACGTGGACGCGGTCGAGGCGCACGGCACCGGCACCCGCCTGGGCGACCCGATCGAGGCACAGGCGCTGCTGGCCACCTACGGCCAGGACCGCGAGGGCGACCGGCCGCTGTGGCTCGGCTCCATCAAGACCAACATCGGGCACACCCAGGCCGCGGCCGGTGTCGCGGGCATCATCAAGATGGTCAAGGCCATCGAGCACGGCGTGCTGCCGCAGACGCTCCACGTGGACGCGCCCTCCCCGCACGTCGACTGGTCCGCGGGCGCGGTCGCGCTGCTCACCGAGCAGACGGTCTGGCCGGAGACCGGGCGTCCGCGGCGCGCGGGCGTCTCCGCCTTCGGGTTCAGCGGCACCAACGCCCACACGGTGCTGGAGCAGGCCCCCGAGCCCGCCCCGGCGCGGGCCGTGCCCGGTGACCGGCGGCCCGAGGTGCTGGCCTGGCCGCTGTCCGCCAAGGGTGCCGACGCCCTGCGGGCCCAGGCCGCGCGCCTGCGCGCGTACGTGGACGGTGCCGAGGCACCGCGCCCGCTCGACGTGGCGTACTCGCTGGCCACCACCCGGGCCGCTCTGGAGCACCGCGCCGTGGTCGTCGGGGCGGACCGGGAGCGGCTGCTGGCCGGCCTGGACGCGCTGGCGCGCGGCGAGTCGGCGGCGCACGTCGTCCAGGGCACGCCCGCCGAGGGGCGCACGGCGTTCCTGTTCACTGGCCAGGGCAGCCAGCGGCTCGGCATGGGCCGCGAGCTGTACGCCGCCTACCCGGTGTTCGCCGAGGCGCTCGACGCGGTGACCGCGGAGCTGGACCGGTACCTGGAACAGCCGCTGTACGACGTGGTGTTCGGGGACGACGCCGCGGCGCTGGACCGGACGGGCTTCACGCAGCCCGCCCTCTTCGCGGTCGAGGTGGCGCTGTTCCGCCTCGTCGAGGCATGGGGCATCGCGCCGGACGTCCTGGCCGGTCACTCCATCGGCGAGCTGGCCGCCGCGCACGTCTCGGGCGTGCTGTCCCTCGCCGACGCCGCGCGGCTCGTGGCGGCGCGCGGCAGGCTGATGCAGGCGCTGCCCGCCGGTGGCGCGATGATCGCGGTGCAGGCGACCGAGGACGAGGTGCTGCCACTGCTCGCGGACCGCGGGCACGAACTGGGCGTCGCCGCCGTCAACGGACCGGACTCCGTGGTGATCGCCGGGGCCGAGGACGCGGCGACGGAGGTCGCGGAGATCCTGCGCGGCCGGGGCCGCAAGACCAAGCGGCTCACCGTCAGCCACGCCTTCCACTCCCCGCTCATGGACGGGATGCTCGCCGACTTCCGCAAGGTCGCCGAGAGCCTGGCCTACGGCGAGCCGCGCCTGGCGCTCGTCTCCACCGTCACCGGACTGCCGGTGACCGACGAGATGAGCCAGGCCGACTACTGGGTGCGCCACGCCCGCGAGGCCGTGCGCTTCCTCGACGCGGTGCGCACCCTGGAGACCCAGGGCGTCACCACGTACGTGGAGCTCGGCCCCGACGGCGTCCTCACCGCCATGGCGCAGGACTGCGTGACCGGCACCGAGGCCGCCTTCGTCCCGGTGCTGCGCACGGGCCGCCCGGAAGCGGAGACGCTCACCGGCTCCCTCGCCCGGCTGCACGTCCGGGGCGTGACCCCGGACTGGGCCGCCGTCCACACCGGCACGGGAGCCGGCCGCGTCGCCCTGCCGACGTACGCCTTCCAGCGCAACCGCTACTGGCTCGAAGGCTCCGCGCAGCAGACGCGGGGCGCGACGGCCGGGGCGGCCGTGGATCCGCTCGACGCCCGGTTCTGGGAGGCCGTCGAGAGCGACGACCTCGCCGCTCTCACCGACATCGTGGACATCGACACCGGGCAGCCGCTGAGCGCGCTGCTGCCCGCCCTGTCCGCCTGGCGCCGCCGCCGTCGCGAGCAGGCCACGCTCGACGGCTGGCGCTACCGCGTCACCTGGAAGCCGCTGGCCGAACCGGACGGCGTCCCGCTCGTCACCGGCACCTGGCTGGCCGTCGTACCGGCCGGACACGCCGGGAGCCCGGCCGTACGGCGCGTCGTGGACGCGCTGGTTGAACGCGGTGCCCGCGTGCTGCCGGTGACCCCCACCGGCCTCGACCGGACGGAACTGGCCGCCACGCTGCGCGAGGCGGCCGCCGAGGAGCCGGTGCACGGCGTGCTGTCCCTGCTCGCGCTCGCCGAGCAGCCGCACCCCGCACACCCCGCGGTGTCCACCGGGCTGCTGCTCACCTCGGTCCTGGTGCAGGCCCTCGGGGACACCGGCTGGGACGCGCCGCTGTGGTGCGCCACCACCGGCGCCGTCTCCACCGCGCCGTCGGAGCGGGTCGGCAGCGCCGTCCAGGCACAGATCTGGGGCCTGGGCCGGGTCGTCGCCCTCGAACACCCGGAGCGCTGGGGCGGTCTGCTCGACCTGCCCGCGACGCTCGACGAGCGGTCCGCCGACCGGCTGGCCGCCGCGCTCGGCGGGACCGTCGGCGAGCAGGGGCACGAGGACCAGCTGGCCCTCCGTACGGCCGGAATCCTGGCCCGCCGGATCGGCCGCGCCGAGCCCGCGGCGGCGGTACGCGAGCCCTGGCGGCCGCGCGGCACCGTCCTGGTGACCGGCGGCACCGGCGCCCTGGGCGCGCACGTCGCCCGCTGGCTGGCGGGCAACGGCGCCGAGCACCTGGTGCTGACGAGCCGTCGTGGCCCGGACGCGCCCGGCGCGTCCGAACTGCGCGCCGAACTCGCCGCGCTCGGGGCCCGGGTGACCGTTGTCGCCTGCGACGTCACCGACCGGGAGGCGGTGGCCGGACTGCTGGCCGCCGTACCGGCCGGGACCCCGCTGACCGCCGTGGTGCACACGGCGGGAGCCGGGCAGTTCGCCCCGCTCGACGGGACCGGCCCGGCGGAGGTCGCCGGGGTGCTGGCCGCCAAGGTCGCCGGCGCCGTCCACCTGGACGCGCTGCTCGGCGACACCGCGCTCGACGCCTTCGTGCTCTTCTCGTCCATCGCGGGCGTGTGGGGGAGCGGCGGGCAGGGCGCGTACTCCGCGGCCAACGCCTTCCTCGACGCGCTCGCCGAACAGCGCCGGGCGCGCGGCCTGACCGCCACCTCGGTGGCCTGGGGCCCGTGGGCGGACGGCGGCCTGGTCGCGGACGACGAGGCGGCCGAACAACTGCGCCGCCGCGGCCTGCCCGTGCTGCCCCCGCACTCCGCGATCGCCGCCCTCCAGCAGGCCCTGGACGGCGACGAGACCACCGTGACCGTGGCCGACGTCGACTGGGAGCGGTTCGCCCCGGCCTTCACCGCCGCCCGGCCGCGCCCGCTCATCGCCGACCTGCCCGAGGTGCGCGACGCCCTGGCGGAACCGGCCGCGGAGCAGGAGCAGGTCACCGGCGAGACGCCCGACGCGCTGGCCGAGCGGCTGGCCGGACTCGGCGGCCCCGAGGCCGACCGCGTCCTGCTCGACCTGGTCCGCACCCATGTCGCGGCCGTGCTCGGCCACGACGGCACCGCGGGCATCGAGGAGAACCGGGCGTTCAAGGAGCTGGGCTTCGACTCGCTCACCGCCGTCGAGCTCCGCAACCGGCTGGGCGCGGCCACCGGGCAACGGCTCACCGCCACCCTGGTGTTCGACCACCCCACACCCGCCGCGCTCGCCGCCAGGCTGCGCGCGGAGATCCTGGGCGAGGACACCGCGCCGGAACTCCCGGCGCTCGCCGAGATCGACAAGCTGGAATTCACCCTCACCCACGTCCCCGCCGACACCGCGGAACGGGCGAAGGTCACAGCGCGGCTCGAAGCGCTGCTGAGGACGTGGCACGAAGTCGAGAGCTCCACTGCCGGAGACGGCTCCGACGACGAGGACGGGACCGACCTCGAGACCGCCTCGGCCGACGACATCTTCGACATCATCAACAATGAATTCGGAAGGTCCTGACGTTCAGTGGCTAGCGCGAACGAAGAGAAGCTTCTCGACAACCTGAAGTGGATGACCACTGAGCTGCGCCGGGCACGCCGCCGCCTGACCGAGGTGGAGGAGGAGGCCCACGAGCCTGTCGCGATCGTCGCGATGAGCTGCCGCTTCCCCGGGGACGTACGGTCCCCCGAGGACCTGTGGCACCTGGTCGACCGGGGCGGCGACGCCATCGCGCCCTTCCCCGCCGACCGCGGCTGGGACCTGGAGGCCCTGGCCGACCCCGACCCCGACCGCAAGGGCACCTTCTACAACAGCGGTGGCGGATTCCTCGCGGAAGCCGCCGACTTCGACCCCGGCTTCTTCGGCATCTCGCCGCGCGAAGCCCTGGCCATGGACCCGCAGCAGCGCCTGCTGCTGGAGACGTCCTGGGAGGTCTTCGAGCGCGCGGGCATCGACCCGGCCACGCTGCGCGGCAGCCGTACCGGCGTCTACGTCGGCGCCGCCGCCATGGGCTACGGCACCGACCTCCAGGGCGCGCCGGAGGAGCTGGAGGGCCTGCTGCTGACCGGCGGCGCCACCAGCGTGCTCTCCGGCCGCATCGCCTACACCTTCGGCCTGGAGGGCCCGGCCGCCACCATCGACACGGCGTGCTCGTCATCGCTGGTCGCGCTGCACTGGGCGGCCCAGGCGCTGCGCACGCGCGAGTGCTCGCTGGCCCTGGTCGGCGGTGTCACCGTGATGCCCAACCCGGACGTCTTCGTGGAGTTCAGCCGCCAGCGGGGCCTCGCCCCCGACGGCCGCTGCAAGTCCTTCGCCGCCTCCGCCGACGGCACCGGCTGGTCCGAGGGCGTGGGCATGCTGCTCGTCGAGCGGCTCTCCGACGCGCGCAGGAACGGCCACCAGGTGCTGGCGGTCGTCCGTGGCTCCGCCGTCAACCAGGACGGCGCGAGCAACGGGCTCACGGCCCCCAACGGTCCGGCCCAGCAGCGCGTCATCCGCCAGGCCCTGGAGAACGCCCGGCTGTCCGCCGCCGAGGTCGACGTCGTCGAGGCGCACGGCACGGGCACCACGCTGGGCGACCCCATCGAGGCCCAGGCACTGCTCGCCACCTACGGCCAGGAGCGCCCCGAGGGACGGCCGCTGTGGCTGGGCTCGCTGAAGTCCAACCTCGGCCACACCCAGGCGGCGGCCGGTACCGCGGCCATCATCAAGATGGTCATGGCGATGCGCGAGGGCGTACTCCCGCAGACCCTCCACGTGGACGAGCCCACGCCCGAGGTCGACTGGACCGCCGGTGACGTCGCCCTGCTGACCGAGGCCCGCCCGTGGCCCGAGACCGGACAGCCGCGCCGCGTCGGCATATCGGCCTTCGGCGTCAGCGGCACCAACGCCCACACCATCCTGGAGCAGGCGCCCGAGGAGACGGCGGACGAGACGGCGGACGAGACGGACGAGGCCGCTCCGGCCGCCCCCGCCGTCGTACCGCCCGTCCTGCCCTGGACCCTCTCCGCCAGGAGCGCGACCGCGCTGCGCGCCCAGGCCGAGCGGCTGCTCGCGCACCTGGAGAACGGCACGCCCGCCGCCGTGGCCGACATCGCCTGCTCCCTGGCGACCGGCCGCGCCGCCCTGGAGCGCCGCGCCGTCGTCGTCGGCGCCGACCGCGACGCCTTCCGCACCGCCCTGGAGGCCCTGGCCCGCGGCGAGTCCGCGCCCGGCCTGACCGAGGACACGGCCACCGGCGGCAGGACCGCGTTCCTGTTCACCGGTCAGGGCAGCCAGCGGCTCGGTATGGGCCGTGAGCTGTACGGCGCGTACCCGGCGTTCACGGAGGCGCTGGACGCGGTCTGCGCGGTCCTCGACCCGCACCTCGAACGGCCGCTGAAGGACGTGCTGTTCGGTGACGACGCGGCGCTGCTGGACCGGACGGGCTGGACCCAGCCCGCGCTGTTCGCCGTCGAGGTCGCGCTGTACCGGCTGCTGGAGGGCTGGGGCGTCAAGGCCGACGTCCTGGCCGGTCACTCGATCGGTGAGCTGGCCGCCGCGCATGTGGCGGGCGTGCTGTCGCTGGAGGACGCCTGCACCCTGGTCGCCGCGCGCGGCCGCCTGATGGAGGAACTTCCCGCCGGTGGCGCGATGATCGCGGTGCAGGCGTCGGAGGACGAGGTTCTTCCGCTGCTGACCGAGCGCGTGAGCATCGCCGCCCTCAACGGCCCGCAGTCCGTCGTGATCGCGGGCGACGAGGACGCGGCCGCCGAGATCGCCGTCGCCTTCGAGGCACAGGGCCGCAAGACCAAGCGCCTCGCCGTCTCGCACGCCTTCCACTCCCCGCTCATGGACGGCATGCTCGACGCCTTCCGCGCCGTGGCGGAGAAGCTGACGTTCCACGCCCCCCGGATCCCCGTGGTCTGCGCCGGGGACGTCACCAGCCCCGACTTCTGGGTCCGTCACGTCCGGGACGCCGTACGGTTCCTGGACACCGTCCGGACACTTGAGGCACAGGGCGTCACCACGTACCTCGAACTCGGCCCCGACGGCGTCCTCTCCGCCATGGCACAGGAGTGCGTGACCGGCGACGGCGCGGCGTTCGCGCCGGTGCTCCGCAAGGACCGCCCGGAGGCCGAGACGCTCACCACGGCCGTCGCCCGCGCCCACGCACGGGGCACGGCCGTCGACTGGGCCGCGTACTTCACGGGCACCGGCGCGCGCCGCGTGGACCTGCCGACGTACGCCTTCCAGCACCAGCGCTTCTGGCTGGAGCCCGGCGCGCGGACCGGCGACGTGACCGCCGTGGGCCTGGAGCCCGCCGACCACCCGCTGCTCGGCGCGGCCGTGCCGCTCGCCGACAGCGACGGGTTCCTGTTCACCGGACGGCTCGGCCTGGACACCCACCCGTGGCTGGGCGACCACACCGTCCTCGGCTCGGTCCTGCTGCCCGGCACCGCCTTCGTCGAGCTGGCGATCCGCGCGGGCGACCAGGTCGGCTGCGACCACCTGGACGAACTCACCCTCGAAGCACCGCTGGTGCTGCCCGCGCGCGGCGGCGTCTCCCTCCAGCTCGTGGTGGGCGCGCCCGACACCGACGGCCGCCGCCCGCTGTCCGTCCTCTCCCGCGCGGCGGGCGCCCCGGCCGACTCCCCGTGGACCCGGCACGCCGGCGGCACCCTCGCCGTCGGCGCCCCGCGCCCCGGCTTCGCGCTGACCGAGCCGACCGAGTGGCCGCCGAGCGGCGCCGAGCAGGCCGACCCCGAGGAGCTGTACGCCGCCCTCGCCGGCCACGGACTCCCGTACGGGCCCGCCTTCCAGGGGCTCACGGCCGCCTGGCGGCGCGGCACCGAGCTCTTCGCCGAGGTACGGCTGCCCGAGGCGGCCCAGGCCACCGCGTTCGGCCTGCACCCGGCGCTGCTCGACGCCGCCCTGCACGCGCTCGCCCTCGACGCCGACGACCAGGGCCGGGGACGGCTGCCGTTCGCCTGGACCGGGGTGTCGCTGTACGCGAGCGGCGCTGCCGCCCTGCGTGTCCGCCTGGAGCTCCAGGGGGCCGAGAGCGTACGGCTGGAGATCGCGGACGCCACCGGCGCGCCGGTGGCCGCCGTGGCATCGCTGGCGCTGCGCACCGTCACGGACGAGCAGCTGCGGCCCGCCCGGGCGGCGCACCACGAATCGCTGTTCCGCCTGGAGTGGACCGAGCTCGCGGGCACGTCCGGCACGACCGGCACGAGCACGCCCGGCCGATGGGCGGCCCTGGGCTCCGCCGCCCCGGCGGGCGTCGACGTCCCGGCGTACGCGGACCTCACCGCCCTCGGCGAGGCGCTGGCGGCAGGCGCGGACGTACCGGACCACGTCTTCGTGACGCCCGGCAAGGAGACGGACCGGGACGCGGCCGGTGCCGCGCACCGCGCCACCGCCGAGGCGCTCGCCCTGATCCAGTCGTGGCTGGCGGACGAGCGGTTCGCCGACGCGCGGCTGGTGCTGACGTCCTCGCCGCGCGACCTCGCCCACGCCGCCGTACGCGGCCTCGTGCGCTCGGCACAGGCCGAGAACCCGGACCGTTTCGTCCTGCTGGACACCGGCGACACTGGCGAGCAGGAGACGGGCGCGGTGTCGCCCGCGACGCTGGCGGCCGCGCTGGCCTCCGGCGAGGAGCACCTGGCCGTCGGCCCGGACACCGTACGGATACCGAGGCTGGCCCGCGTGCCGGCCGAGGACGGCACCGGCACCGGCAGCGTCTGGAACCCCGACGGCACCGTGCTGGTCACCGGCGCGAGTGGCGCACTGGGCGGGCTGGTGGCCCGGCACCTGGTCACGGAGCACGGCGTACGCGCGCTGCTGCTGGTCAGCCGACGGGGCGCCGAAGCCGACGGGGCCGCCGAGCTGGCCGCCGAACTCGCCGAGGCGGGTGCCGAGGTGACCTGGGCCGCCTGCGACGCGGCCGACCGGGGCGCGCTGGAGCAGGTCGTCTCCGCGATCCCGGCCGACCGGCCGCTGACCGCCGTCGTGCACACGGCGGGCGTCCTGGACGACGGCCTGGTCGCCACCCTGACGCCCGAACGGCTCGCCACCGTCCTGCGTCCGAAGGCCGACGCGGCCTGGAACCTGCACGAGCTGACGCGGGAGCTGGACCTGGCCGCGTTCGTCCTCTTCTCCTCCGCCTCCGGGCTCTTCGGCAGCCCGGGCCAGGGCAACTACGCCGCCGCCAACGCGTTCCTGGACGCGCTGGCGACGCGCCGCCGCGCCGAAGGGCTCCCGGCCACCTCGCTCGCGTGGGGCCCGTGGGCGGGCGCGGGCATGGCGAGCGGCCTCGACGAGGTCGACATCAGCCGCATGCGGCGCGCGGGCCTGCCCCCGCTGACCCCGGCCGAGGGCCTGGCACTGCTCGACGCGGCGCTCACCACGGCCGAGGCCGCACCGGCCCCCCTGCACGTGGACACCACCGCCCTGCGCAAGCAGGCGGCCACGGGCACGGTCCCCGCGCTGCTGCGCGGCCTGGTCCGCGTCCCGGCACGCCGCGCGGCCCGCGCCGCCACCGGCACGGGCGACTCCGGGCTTGCCCGCGGGCTCGTCGGCCTCGGCGAGCCCGAGCAGCGCCGCCTGCTGCTCGACCTGGTCCGTACGCAGGTCGCGGCGGTGCTCGGCTACGCCGGGCCGCAGGACGTCGAGGAGAGCCGGGCGTTCAAGGAGCTGGGCTTCGACTCGCTGACCGCCGTCGAACTGCGCAACCTGCTGCGGGAGGCCACCGGGCTGCGGCTCTCGCCCACCCTCGTCTTCGACCGGCCGACCCCGCTCGCCCTGGCCGACTGGCTGCGCGACGAGATCGCCGGCGACGCGGCCGACGCGGCCGCCCCCGCCCCGGTCACCACGGCCGGCACCGACGCCGACCCGATCGCCGTCGTGGCCATGAGCTGCCGCTTCCCGGGCGGCGTCCGGTCGCCCGAGGACCTCTGGCAGCTGCTGGTCTCGGCAGGCGACGGGATCACGCCCTTCCCCGTGGACCGCGGCTGGGACCTCGACACCCTCTACAGCGACGACCCCGACCGCGAAGGCACCAGCTACACCCGTGAAGGCGGCTTCCTGCACGACGTCGCCGACTTCGACGCGGCGTTCTTCGGGATCTCGCCGCGCGAGGCGCTGGCCATGGACCCGCAGCAGCGGCTGCTGCTGGAGACGTCCTGGGAGGCGTTCGAGCGCGCGGGCATCGACCCGGCCACCCTGCGCGGCAGCCGTACCGGCGTCTACATCGGCTCCAACGAGCAGGACTACCTGACCCTCTGGCTCGACGAGCCGCAGGGACTCGAAGGACACCTGGGCACCGGCAACTCGGCGAGCGTCGCCTCCGGCCGCCTCTCGTACACCTTCGGCCTCGAAGGCCCGGCGGTCACCGTCGACACGGCGTGCTCGTCCTCGGTGGTGGCCCTGCACCTGGCCGCGCAGGCGCTGCGCACCGGCGAGTGCTCGCTGGCCCTGGTCGGCGGTGTCACGGTGATGTCCACCCCCAGCGCCTTCCTGGAGTTCAGCCGCCAGCGCGGCCTCGCCGCCGACGGCCGGATCAAGGCGTTCTCCGGCGACGCGGACGGCACCGGCTGGTCCGAGGGCGTCGGCGTCCTGCTCGTCGAACGGCTCTCGGAGGCCCGGCGCAACGGCCACCCGGTGCTCGCCGTGCTGCGCGCCACCGCGATCAACCAGGACGGCGCGAGCAACGGCCTGACGGCCCCCAACGGCCCGTCGCAGCAGCGCGTCATCCGCCAGGCACTCGCCAACGCCGGTCTGTCCACCGGCGACGTGGACGTGGTCGAGGCGCACGGCACGGGGACGACGCTGGGCGACCCGATCGAGGCCCAGGCGCTGCTCGCCACCTACGGGCAGGACCGGCCCGAGGACCGGCCGCTGCTCCTCGGCTCGGTGAAGTCCAACATCGGGCACACGCAGGCCGCCGCCGGTGTCGCGGGCATCATCAAGATGGTCAAGGCCATCGAGCACGGGGTGCTGCCGCAGACCCTGCACGTGTCCGAACCCACCCCGCACGTCGACTGGTCGGCGGGCCACATCGAGCTGCTGACCGAGGCCCGGCCGTGGCCCGAGACCGGCCGCCCGCGCCGCGCCGCCGTCTCCTCCTTCGGCTACAGCGGCACCAACTCCCACGCGATCATCGAGCAGGCCCCGGCGTCGCAGGAGGCCCCGGCCGCGGCCGCGGACTCGGGGACGGCCCTGCCCGTCCTCGCGCTGCCGGTCTCCGCCCGGAGCACGGACGCCCTCCGCGAACAGGCCGGACGGCTGCGCCCGTCCCTGGCCGCCACCGAGGGACCGCGCCCGCTCGACCTGGCCTACTCCCTGGCCACCACCCGCTCGGCCCTGGAGGAGCGCGCGGTACTGCTCGGCCGGGACGCCGAGGAACTCGCCCGGGGCCTGGAGGCGCTGGCGCGCGGTGAGTCGGCTCCGGGTGTCGTCGAGGGCTCGGTGGCCGGTGGCAGGACGGCGTTCCTGTTCACGGGTCAGGGGAGCCAGCGGCTGGGGATGGGGCGTGAGTTGTATGGCGTGTTCCCGGTGTTCGCGGATGCGCTGGACGAGGTGTGCGCGCATCTGGACGGGCACCTTGAGCGTCCGTTGAAGGACGTGATGTTCGGCGAGGACGCCGGACTGCTCGATCAGACTGGCTTTACGCAGCCTGCGCTGTTCGCCATCGAGGTCGCCCTGTTCCGTCTCATCGAGCAGTGGGGTATCGCGCCGGACTTCCTTTCCGGTCATTCGATCGGTGAGTTGGCTGCTGCGCATGTGGCTGGTGTGCTGTCGCTGGAGGATGCCTGCACGCTGGTGGCGGCTCGTGGTCGTCTGATGCAGGCGCTTCCGGCCGGTGGCGCGATGATCGCGGTGCAGGCGGCGGAGGGCGAGGTCCTGCCGCTGCTGGACGAGCGGGTGAGCATCGCCGCCCTCAACGGTCCGCAGTCCGTGGTGATTGCCGGTGACGAGGACGCGGCCGTGGCGATCGCGGCCGGTTTTGAGGTGCAGGGTCGTAAGACGAAGCGTCTGACGGTCTCTCATGCGTTCCACTCGCCGTGTATGGACGGCATGTTGGAGGAGTTCCGTGCGGTGGCGGAGACGCTGTCGTACGAGTCCCCGCGTATCCCGATCGTCTCGAACCTGACGGGTGCTCTGGTCTCCGCGGAGGAGATCGCCACGGCTGACTTCTGGGTCCGGCACGTCCGTGAGGCCGTCCGCTTCCTCGACGGCATCCGCACCCTGGAGGTCCAGAACGTCACCACCTTCGTCGAGCTCGGTCCCGACGGTGTCCTGACCGCCATGGCGCAGGACTGCGTCACCGGTGAGGGCGCGGCGTTCGTCTCCGCGCTCCGCAAGGGCCGCCCCGAGGCGGAAGCGCTGATCCACTCCGTCGCCCGGCTGTACGTCCGTGGCGTGACCCCGGACTGGGCCGCGTACTACGCGGGTACCGGCGCCCGCCGGGTCGACCTGCCCACCTACGCCTTCCAGCCCCGCCGGTTCTGGCCGGAGAGCAGCGCCGTGGAGGCGCCCGCCACGGGCACCGCGCAGGACGCGGTGGACGCGCGGTTCTGGGAAGCGGTCGAGCGCGGGGACATGGGAGCCCTCACCGCCGAGCTCGCGGTGGAGGGGGAGCAGCCGTTCAGCGCTGTGCTGCCCGCCCTGTCGTCGTGGCGGCGCAAGCAGCAGGAGAGGTCTTCCTCCGACGCCCGCCTCTACACCGTCGGCTGGAAGCCGGTGGCCGTCCCCACGGCCGGTGTGCCGTCCGGGACCTGGCTGACTGTCGTCCCCGCGGGCCTCGCGGGTGACGCCCGGACCGGCGCGGTCATCGACGACCTGGTCCGGCGCGGGGCGCGGATCGTACGGGTCGAGCTGGACGCGACGGACACCGAGCCCGAGGCGCTCGCCGCGCGGCTGGCGTCGGCGGTCGGCGAGGGCGGCCCGGTGGCCGGGGTGTTCTCGCTGCTGGCACTGGACGAGCGGCCGCACCCCGACCACCCCGCGGTGCCGGTCGGCCTGGCGCTGACCGGCGCGCTGGCCGAGGCGCTGGCACGGCACGACGCGTACGCCTCGGCCCGCCTGTGGTGCGCCACGCGCGGCGCGGTCTCCGTCGGCGGCGCCGACCGGCTGGACAGTCCCGCGCAGGCGCAGGTCTGGGGCCTGGGCCGGACTGTGGCCCTGGCCGAGCCCGAGCGCTGGGGCGGCCTGATCGACCTGCCGGAGACGCCCGACGAGCGGGCAGTGTCTCTTCTGGCCGGTGTGCTCGCCGGGGCGCACGGTGACGAGGACCAGCTCGCGATCCGCTCCGGAGGGCCGTTCGTCCGGCGTCTGACGCAGCGTCAGGCGCCCGACGGTGTCGGGGAGTGGACGCCGCGCGGCACCGTCCTGGTGACCGGTGGTACCGGCGCGCTGGGCAAGCACGTCGCGCGGCGGCTGGCCGGGTCCGGTGCCGAGCGGGTGGTCCTGCTCAGCCGCCGGGGTGCCGACGCGCCCGGCGCGGCCGAGATCGTGGCCGAACTGTCCGGCTCCGGCACCGTGGTGACCGTCGAGGCCTGTGACGTGGCGGACCGCGAGGCGCTCGCCGCCCTCGTGGAGAAGCTGGCGGCGGACGGGGCCCCGGTGCGGGCCGTGGTGCACGCGGCCGGTGTCTCCCAGGTGCCCGGCACCGCGACCGAACTCCCCGAGTTCGCCTCCGTCGTGGCGGCCAAGACGACCGGCGCGATCCACCTGGACAGCCTGTTCCCCGGTGACACCGAGGACCGTACGCTCGACGCCTTCGTGCTCTTCTCGTCGATCGCGGGCGTGTGGGGGAGTGGTGGTCAGGGCGCGTACTCCGCGGCCAACGCCTTCCTCGACGCGCTGGCCGAACAGCGCCGGGCGCGCGGCCTGGCCGCCACCTCGGTGGCCTGGGGCCCGTGGGCGGACGGCGGCATGGCCACCGAGGGCGACGCCGCCGAGCAGCTCAGCCGACGCGGCCTGCCGCCGATGGCACCGGAGCCCGCCATGGCCGCCCTGGAGCGGGTGCTGTCCCGCGACGAGACGGCCGCGGCCGTGGTCGACATCGACTGGGAGCGGTTCGCGCCGGCCTTCACCGCGGCCCGTCCGAGCCCGCTGATCGGCGACCTGCCGCAGGTCGTCGCCGCCCTGCGGGACGGCACCGACGGCGGGGAGACGGCGGACGGCTCGGCGCCCGGGCTGCGCGAGCGGCTGGCCGAACTGTCCGACGGCGAGCGGCGGGACGCGGTGCTGGAGGTGGTCCGCACGCACGTGGCGGCCGCCCTCGGCCACGCCTCCGCCGCCGACGTGGGCGTCGGGCGCGCGTTCAGCGAGCTCGGCTTCGACTCGCTCACCGCGGTCGAGCTGCGCACCAAACTGGGCGCGGCGACCGGGCTGCGGCTGCCCGCCAGCCTCGTCTACGACTACCCGACCCCCCAGGCACTCGCCGACCACCTGCTGACCGAACTGGCCCCGGCCGGGCCCGGTTCGGCCGCGGGTCCGGCGGCGGCCGTGGACACCGACCCCCAGGACGCCGAGCTCCGCCGGACCCTGGCGGCTCTCCCCATCAGCAGGATCAGGGAGGCCGGACTGCTGGAGTCACTGCTCCGGCTGGCCGACCCCCAGGCGGCGACACCCGCCGCCGGCCGCGCCGACGAGGCGGCCGGATCCATCGACGAGATGGACGTCCAGCACCTCATCGACATGGCACTCGACCTCGACAGCCTCGACGGCACCGAATCCTGACGCGGCCCAAGCACGGAGTAGCAAGATGACGACCCCCAACGAAAAGCTCGTTGAAGCACTGCGGGCCTCGCTCAAGGAGACCGACCGGCTGCGCCGGCAGAACCAGCAGCTGACCGAGGCCTCCCGGGAGCCCATCGCCATCGTCGGCATGAGCTGCCGGTACCCGGGCGGCGTGCGCTCGCCCGAGGACCTGTGGCACCTGGTCGACCGCGGCGGCGACGCCATCTCCGGCTTCCCGGAGGACCGCGGCTGGGACATCGCGGGTCTCTACGACCCCGACCCCGACCGCGAGGGCACCTTCTACGCCCGCGGCGGCGGCTTCCTCCACGAGGCCGCCGACTTCGACCCCGGTTTCTTCGGCATCTCGCCGCGCGAGGCCCTGGCCATGGACCCGCAGCAGCGCCTGCTGCTGGAGACGTCCTGGGAGGCGTTCGAGCGCGCGGGCATCGACCCGGCCGCCGTCCGCGGCTCCCGCACCGGCGTGTTCGTCGGCGCCTCCGCCCAGGCGTACGGCGCGGGCGAGTACGACCTGCCGGAGGGCGTCGAGGGCCACCTGCTCACCGGCACCGCCTCCAGCGTGGTCTCCGGCCGGCTCTCCTACGCCTTCGGCCTGGAGGGCCCGGCGGCCACCATCGACACCGCCTGCTCCTCCTCGTCCGTGGCGCTGCACCTGGCGGTCCAGGCGCTGCGCAACGGCGAGTGCTCGCTCGCCCTCGCGGCCGGTGTGACCGTGCTGGCCTCCCCGGACGTCTTCGTGGAGTTCAGCCGTCAGCGCGGCCTGTCCGCCGACGGCCGCTGCAGGTCCTTCGCCGCCTCCGCCGACGGCACCGGCTGGTCCGAGGGCGTCGGCGTGCTCCTCGTCGAGCGTCTTTCGGACGCCCGGCGCAACGGGCACCAGGTGCTGGCGGTCGTGCGCGGCTCCGCCGTCAACCAGGACGGTGCGAGCAACGGCCTGACCGCCCCCAACGGCCCCGCCCAGCAGCGCGTCATCCGCCAGGCCCTGGAGAACGCCCGGCTCGCCCCCGCCGACGTCGACGCCGTGGAGGCGCACGGCACCGGCACCACCCTGGGCGACCCCATCGAGGCGCAGGCGCTGCTCGCCACCTACGGCCAGGAGCGGCCCGAGGGGCAGCCGCTGTGGCTGGGCTCGCTGAAGTCCAACATCGGCCACACGCAGAACGCCGCCGGTGTCGCGGGCATCATCAAGATGGTCATGGCGATGCGCGAGGGCGTGCTGCCGCAGACCCTGCACGTGGACGAGCCCACGCCGCACGTCGACTGGGCGGCGGGCGAGGTCGCGCTGCTGTCCGAGGCCCGGCCGTGGCCGGAGACCGGCCGCCCGCGCCGCTTCGGCGTCTCCTCCTTCGGCGTGTCCGGCACCAACGCGCACACCATCATCGAGCAGGCCCCGGCCGAGGAGACCGCCGACACCGCAGCCGAGCCGGGCGCGGTCCCGCCGGTGCTGCCGGTGCTCCTCTCCGCCCGCACCGGCGCGGGCCTGCGGGCGCAGGCCGAGCGGTTGGGCGCGCACCTCGCGGCAGCCCCGGACACCGCACTGGCCGACCTCGGCCACTCCCTGGCCACGCGCCGCGCCGCCTTCGAGGAGCGGGCCGCGCTGGTCGTCGCCGACCGGGACGCCCTGACGGCGGGCCTGGCGGCCCTGGCAGCAGGCGAGTCCGCCCCGGGCCTGGTGACCGGCTCGGTGACCGACGGCAAGACGGCGTTCCTGTTCACCGGCCAGGGCAGCCAGCGGCTGGGGATGGGCCGTGAGCTGTACGGCACGTACCCGGTCTTCGCAGAGGCGCTGGACGCGGTCTGCGCCGCCCTCGACCCGCACCTCGAACAGCCGCTGAAGGACGTGCTGTTCGGGGATGACGCTTCGCTGCTGGACCGGACGGGCTGGACCCAGCCCGCGCTGTTCGCGGTCGAGGTGGCGCTGTTCCGCCTCGTCGAGGCGTGGGGCGTCAAGGCCGACTTCCTCTCCGGTCACTCGATCGGCGAGCTGGCTGCCGCGCACGTGGCGGGCGTGCTGTCCCTGGAGGACGCCTGCACCCTGGTCGCCGCGCGCGGCCGCCTGATGGAGGAACTTCCCGCCGGTGGCGCGATGATCGCGGTGCAGGCGTCGGAGGACGAGGTCCTGCCGCTGCTCACCGAGCGCGTGAGCATCGCCGCCCTCAACGGCCCGCGGTCCGTCGTGATCGCCGGTGACGAGGACGCGGCCGTCGCGATCGCTTCCGCCTTCGAGGCGCAGGGCCGCAAGACCAAGCGTCTGACGGTGAGTCACGCCTTCCACTCGCCCCGCATGGACGCGATGCTGGACGCCTTCCGCGCCGTCGCCGAGGGCCTGACGTACGACGCCCCGCGCGTCCCGATCGTCTCCAGCCTCACCGGCGCCCCGGTCTCCGCCGAGGAGATCACCAGCCCCGGCTTCTGGGTCCGTCACGTCCGCGAGGCCGTGCGCTTCCTCGACGCCGTCCGCACCCTTCAGGCGCAGGGCGTCACCACCTTCGTGGAGCTGGGCCCCGACGGGGTGCTCTCCGCGATGGGCCAGGACTGCGCCACCGGCACCGAGGCCGACTTCGTCCCCGTGCTGCGCAAGGGCCGTCCGGAGGCGGAGGCACTGACCACGGGCCTCGCCCGGGCACAGGTCCGCGGTGTCGCGGTCGACTGGACCGCCTTCTACGCGGGCACCGGCGCGCGCCGCGTCGACCTCCCCACGTACGCCTTCCAGCACCAGCGGTTCTGGCTGGAGCCCGGCGCCACCACCGGTGACGCGACGGCCGTCGGCCTGGAGTCGGCGGACCACCCGCTGCTGGGCGCCGCCGTGCCGCTGGCGACGAGCGACGCCTTCCTGTTCACCGGACGGCTCGGCCTCGACAGCCACCCGTGGCTGGCCGACCACGCCGTCCTGGGCTCCGCCGTGCTGCCCGGCGCCGCCCTCGTCGAACTGGCGATCCGCGCCGGCGACCAGGCGGGCTGCGAGCACCTCGCCGGACTCGCCGTCGAGACCCCGCTGGTGCTGCCCGCCCGCGGCGGCGTGCGCATCCAGGTCGAGGTCGGCGCGCGCGACGCCGCCGGGCACCGCGCGTTCACCGTCTCCTCCCGCGCCGAGGACGCCACCGCCGAGGTGTCGTGGACCCGGCACGCCACCGGCACCCTCACCGACGAGCACCCCCCGGCGGCCTCCGCCGAGCTGACCGCCTGGCCGCCCGCGGGCGCCGAGGCGATCGACACCGACGCCCTCTACGCGGACCTGGCCGCCGCCGGGCTGCTGCACGGGCCGCTCTTCCAGGGCCTGACCGCCGCCTGGCGCAGCGGCGAGGAGCTTTTCGCCGAGGTGCGGCTGGCCGAGGACGCCGACCCGGCCGCCGC
>NZ_JAINFC010000849.1 GCF_020740835.1 Streptomyces sp. UNOC14_S4 | reverse complement strand
TGCCTGAGGGCGGCATCCGTTGCGGACGGCGGGGATCGATCACTGGTTGGAGCCGTCATCCCATGCCCGGGCGGTGCAATGGGGTGCGGAGCAGGATCTTCTGCGTCTGCTCAACGGCGGCGGTCTGGGCCGGGAGCTCGTCAGCCTGACCGTGGCTGCCGGGGGCGGCCTGAGCGCGCATGACTTCGCGGAATTGACCGGGAGCCGCCCTCGGTTGGTGGAGCGCGAACTGTCGACGGTGAGCGGGCGGAGTTTTCAGTGGCGGTCCGCGCATTGGGTGCCCGGCGAGCCCAAGATCTACGTGCTGGCGCATGAGGAGGTCCAGCGGAGCGCGGCGGAGCTTGTCACGGAGGTCGACCTCGCAGGACGCGAACTCGCCAACACCGACCCGAGTCACATACTCCAGACGTGGCACTATGTCCATTACGGAGACTCTCAAATACCGTTCTAATAGGTACCGCGAAGGGGAGGTTGCAGCGTTTGCGCAATCTCTCTCGCCAAGTCGGATAGCCAATAAGGCGAGTTGGGTTCCCGCATGATTTCACGCAACGTCAATCGTAGGCGGCGACGACTGCGACCGGAGGCCACGGATTCCAACATGGCGGGGATAGAGAGAAGGGTAGTTTCGCATTCTCGCCACGCTCGCGCTGACGTGTATGCGGCGAGCAGGGCGACGCTGTAGTAGAGATTTACCCGCCTATTGGTATCGCTGGTGATAGAGAGTTCAAGGGCGCGCTGCAACTTCGGAATGGCCGCACTGGGATCTCCCCCAACCAGCAACGCCTCACCCTCGTGTCCTGTCAGCTCGCGGTCATCGACCCACCACGTCCACGAAGGGTCGCGTGTGGTGATGGAACCCCCCAGCGCACTCCGCGCCAAGGCAAACTCGTTCAAGGACGGTTGCCGTGCGCCAGTAATAGCCAATGCCCTGGCTTTACGAATCCGCGCGAGTAGGGCCACCCGCGCCGGAGTGCGAGGATCAGAGAGGATCTCGTCAGCAACTCGCAGAGCCTCACCCGGCCTGCCATGTTCAATGCTATGCATCGCCAACATGTCCAGGGCAAACCACGCCATAGGCTTGTCTCCGGCGTGGCGTGCAAGCATATGTGAGTCCAGGAATGCTGAGCGCGAATCCTCCTGTTGGCCGGCATCGAAGAGGAGCCACCCGGCGATTTCTGCCATTTCGGCCACGGTGGCTAGGTACTCATTATGCAACTCATCTGGGATCTCGTCCTTGTCGAGTTTTTCCTTGCCGACTCGCAGGACTTGAACAGCGGTCGACGCCACAGCGTCACCGCCATACCGATTGTCATGTTCGAGCAAGTGGCTGATGGTGTCGCGGATGTGCCGAATGTCCGCCTCACAGCTATTCACAAAGCTCTGCCTACCCTCCGTCGCCGGAGCGGTCAACGAACCCCCGGCGTCCAGAAGACGCTCCAGCAACTCGACTAACCGTTCAGACGGCTGCTGCTTCCCGTTGAGCACTCGGGACAGGTAGGCGGGATCGTACTGGAGTGCGCGCGCTATGCCACGCATCGTCATGCCCTTGGCAGCCATGGCTGCTCGCAGGTGGGAAGCGAAGTCATTCATAACCGCCCCAAGGTGTTGACCAGTCACCACCAGAGTAGTCAACGCTAGTCAACTCCCGCTGAGGCTCGGGGTTCCGGTAGTCATGACAGCTCAAACCCCGGCAACCGTGGTAGCGGTCCCGGGGCGTGGCCAACGCTGACAAGGAGCGCCGACATGCGCGATCGTATCCGCCACTGGTTCCGACGGGCCAGGGCGGTCCTCAGACTCAAGAAATCCAGCCCCAATCCTCGACCGGCCGTCACCCAGCCCGCCCACGTCCCGGTCCCCAAGCCCCGCTGCGGCTGCCACCACCTCACCCC
>NZ_JAINFC010000848.1 GCF_020740835.1 Streptomyces sp. UNOC14_S4 | reverse complement strand
CGCGGGGAACTGCGCGACCAGCCCCCACCGACCGGCGGTCGCCGGACTGCCCCCGGCACCCGCCCGGAAGGCGCACTGGACACCCGGAAGCACGCCGCAGGCGACAGGCGGCAGACGGCAGGCGACTAGTGACCGGGCGCGGGCAGGTCGGCCCGCACCCCCTCGTCCCCGGCATCAGCCGTGTAGTCGGAGGGCGACGTCTCGTCGACCCCATCCGGCACCCGGAACGCCTTGAACGCAAACGTCAGCACCACGGCCACCACCACATTGAGAACAAAAGCGGTAAGCCCGATATACCCCTTCTCCCCGATAAGCGGAATAAGGTTCGTATTCCCGAAATGGTCCTGCGTGGCACTCGGCGTGTCATACGCCCGCCACGTCCCGTAGACCATGCCCACCGCCCAGCCGGCGAGCAGCGCCCACCGGTGGAACCAGCGGGTGAAGAGCCCGCCGACGAGCGCCGGGACGGTCTGCAGGATCCAGATGCCACCGAGCAGCTGGAAATTGATGGCGACCGTCTTGTCCATGGTGAGAACGAAGATCAGCGCGCCGACCTTCACGAGCAGCGAGGCCAGCTTGGAGACCTTCGCCTCGCGCTCGGGCGTGGCGTCGGGCCGGATGAAGTCCTTGTAGATATTGCGCGTGAAGAGATTCGCTGCCGCAATGGACATGATGGCCGCGGGCACCAGCGCACCGATTCCGATCGCGGCGAAGGCCACGCCGGTGAACCAGTCGGGGAACATGTCCTCGAAGAGCTGGGGAATCGCGAGCTGACCGTTCTTCACCTTCACCCCGGCGGCGATCGCCATGAAGCCGAGCATCGCGAGCAGGCCCAGCATCAGCGAGTAGAGCGGCAGGATCGTGGTGTTGCGGCGGATGACGTTGCGGTTCTTGCTGGAGAGCACCGCGGTCACCGAGTGCGGGTAGAGGAAGAGCGCCATCGCCGATCCCAGTGCCAGCGTCGCGTACGCCCATTGGGCGTCGGGCCCGGTCACGAGAGAACCGCGCGGCTTGCCGGTTGCGGGGTTCTTGACCGCAAAGGCGTCGGCGGCCTTGGCGAAGATGTGGTCGAAGCCGCCCAGCCTGATGGGGATATAGATGACGGCCACGATGATGACGATGTAGACCAGCGCGTCCTTGACGAAGGCGATGAGCGCGGGGGCACGCAGCCCGGAGGAATAGGTGTAGGCCGCGAGCACGCCGAACGCGATCAGCAGCGGCAGGTCCTTCATGAACCAGTTGGAGCCGCCGCCGACACCGAGCACGTCCAGGACGGCCTGGATGCCGACGAGCTGGAGCGCGATGTACGGCATCGTGGCGAGCAGCCCGGTGAGCGCGAGCGCGAGCGAGAGCCCCTTGGACCCGAACCGCCCCCGCACGAAGTCCGACGACGTCACATACCCGTGCTTGTGCGCGACGGACCACAGCCGCGGCAGGAAGGTGAACACCAGCGGATAACAGAGGATCGTGTACGGCACCGCGAAGAACCCCGCCGCACCGCCCGCGTAGACGGCCGCCGGGACGGCGACGAAGGTGTACGCGGTATAGAGGTCACCGCCCAGCAGGAACCACGTGATCCAGGTGCCGAACGACCGGCCGCCCAGTCCCCACTCGTCGAGGCTGTCGGCATTCTCGGCGCGCCGCCACTTGGCGGCCACGAAGCCCATGGCCGTGACGACCACGAAGAAGAAGATGAACACGGCGAGCGCCACGCCGTTCACGCCGTCCTTCACGGCCGCCCACCCCCTGCCGCCGCCGAGGCCTTACGGGCCCGCTCGTGCCGTCGCACGATCACGTACGCGGTGCTGGTGAGCGCGGTCGACACGAACACCCAGGCCATCTGGTACCAGTAGAAGAAGGGGATACCGATGAACGCGGGCGTGAGCCGGTTGTACGTATC
>NZ_JAINFC010000847.1 GCF_020740835.1 Streptomyces sp. UNOC14_S4 | reverse complement strand
GAGCGAACCCCGCCTCCGTGCCCACCCCTGCCCGCCGGACCCCTTCGCGGACCGCCCGCAGCCGCTCGGAGGTGAGCTGCAGCGTCCAGGCCGCCACCGGCAGCCGCTCCTCCTCATAGGTGTCCAGCAGTTCTTCCCCTGCCCGGCCGCTCGCGACGAGGGCGAGCTTCCAGCCGAGGTTGTAGCCGTCCTGGATGCCCGTGTTCATGCCCAGGCCGCCAGCGATCGAGTGGATGTGGGCGGCGTCGCCCGCGAGGAAGACCCGTCCCACCCGGAAGCGGTCGGCCATGCGGACGTTGACCCGATAGGTCGAGAGCCAGCCGGGATTGGTCAGCCTCAGGCCGGGAACGCGGGCGTGCCGGTCGAGCTGACGCTGGAACAGCTCCAGCGAGGGGCCGAGGAAATTCCCGTCGGCATCGCGCTCGGGCGAGCTCTGGAGCTGCCAGCGCCGAGTGCCGGGCAACGGGCAGAGCAGCACGGCACCCTCCTCGTCGATCCACTGATGCCAGCACCCGCGGTCCAGGTCGCCCTCGACCTCGACGTCCCCGACCAGGGCCAGCTCCGGCTCGGCCTCCCCCTCGAAGGACACCCCGAGCGCCTTGCGGACCACTCCGCGGGCGCCGTCACAGCCCACCAGATAAGCGGCCTCGATACGCTGCCCGTCGGCGAGCTCGGCCACCACCCCGGCCCGGCCCTGGGTGAAGCCGGTGAGCTCGCGCCCCAGCTCGACCCGCACACCGTACGAGGCGAGCCGCGCGCGCAGGATCTCCTCCGTGCGCCACTGCGGTATCCATAGACCCGTGGCGTACGGCACGGTGGGGTCCGGCGCCTCGTCCGCTTCGGGCACGTGATCGGCTATCGCCACCCCGCCCCGGTACTTGCGGTAGATCAGGCGGGGGTTGCCGGCGGCCGCGAACTCCTCCCCCACGCCGAGATCCGCGAGCACTTCACGGCTGCGCTGATTGAGGCCCTTGCCACGCGAACCACCGTGGAATTCCAGCGACTTGTCGATGATCCGCACCGGGATTCCGGCGCGGGCGAGTGCACAGCCCAGCGTCAGGCCAGTCGGCCCTGCGCCCACGATCAGTACTGCGGTGGCGGTCATGCCATGTCCCTCCGTCGCTCGATGCGTTCATCAAAGACCAGCCCACCTCGAAAATGCAACCGGGTTACAAAAGATTCTGGGTCACAAACGCCTGATAGGGTGAATCCGTGACTGAAGAGACCGGACTGCGGGAACGCAAGAAGCAGCGCACGCGGCAGGCGCTGTCGGAGACGGCGATCGAGCTCTTCCTCGCGCGGGGCTTCGATCAGGTGTCGGTCGCGGACGTGGCCGCGGCGGTGGAGGTGTCCAAGCCGACGCTCTTCCGCTACTTCCCGAGCAAGGAGGATCTCGTCCTCCACCGGATCGCCGATCACCAGGGCGAGGCGGCTCGGGTGGTGCGGGAGCGGGCGGCGGAGGCATCACCACTGGGGGCGCTGCGCGCGCACTTCCACGCGCGGCTCGACGCGTACGACCCGGTCACGGGGCTCTGTGACAATCCGGCCGTGCTGGCCTTCCACGACCTCGTCTTCAACACGCCGAGCCTGCTGGCTCGGACGGTGCGGTATTCCGAACGGGACGAGGAACTGCTGGCGGCGGCCCTGTACGAGACGGGGGGTGACGGTGGTGACGAGTTCATGGCGCGGCTGGCCGCGGCACAGATCGTCACGGTGCAGGTGCGCCTCGCGCGCGGCAACTGGGGCCGGGTCAACGACGGGGCCCGGGCCTCGGAGGCGCTGCCGCGGGCTCACGCCGAGGCGGATGGCGCGTTCGACCTGCTGGGGGGCGGAGTGGGAGCGGTGTACGGATGAGGTCCGGGGGCGTCGGGGGCGAGGAGCCCCGCCCCCGGAGTCGCCTTTACC
>NZ_JAINFC010000846.1 GCF_020740835.1 Streptomyces sp. UNOC14_S4 | reverse complement strand
GTGCGGGGGTGGCGGGCCTTTGCTAGCTTGATGTTCGGCTGGCGGCGAGCGGGCGTCGGTCCCTACCAGAACTGGGGATCGCCGGGTCACCGGCCGCACCAAAGAGGGCCCCCGCCACGGACGGTGAATCCGTGACGAGGGCCCGACCGAAGAACGGCCTACCCGTCGGTCCCCACCGGATATGGGGATCGCCGGGTCACCGGCCGCACAACCACCTCCCGAACTCGCGGATCACTGCTGCGATTCCCGCTGCGATCCGTTCGTGACGTGGTTGCTTTCGGTGACGCCCCATCGGCGCCTCCCTCCGGACGCGCCGCCGAAGAACCCGGCTCGGCGGCTCTCCTTTGGATTCGGGCCGGGCCCCGAGGACGTGGGGCCCGGACGCAAGTCCGTGGAGGGAGGCGCAGCGAGTGCGCCACCGGTGACGTTAGTGGCTGACTGGTGGGCGAGTTGGCTGGATCAGCGGATTTTCGCACTACCGGGTGAAAGTGCTTCGGGAACAGTGCGGTGGGCACGGGGGTCTTGCTAGCTTGACGCCGGTGGCGCTCCCTAGGCCGTGGGGCGCCTCCCTCCGGATAGGCCGTCGGGTCCCGGCTCGGCGGCCTTTCTTAGAAGGCGGCTCATTCGGTGAGTCTGCGGTAGCAGTCGATCGCGCATCCCGACCGGTCCAACTCGCCGCGCGAGCAGAGCCCGTCCAGGATCAGACGGTGCGGCTTCGCCCATACCCGGGCCCGACTCCACTCCGTGAAACGGCGGTGAGCAGTCGCGCCCGACGGACCGAACACCCGCGGAAGCCGCTGCCACGTGCAGCCCGATGCGGCCACGAAGTTGATCGCGGCCAGGCCTCCCGGTCCCCGTGCCGCCGTCGTCCACCACCCTGCGGTCGCCTCGGAGCCGGAGGCACCACCCGCTGGAACAGCTCCCACAAAGTCTCCGGGATCAAAGTCCCGACCATGCCCGCCCCCCCGTGCTCGGAAATCGCCCACCCTCAGTTACAAAGCCACTAGGGTCTCGTGCCATGCAACTGACGGTTCTCGGTGGCTGCGGTGCGTGGCCCACAGCGGTCCAGGCATGCAGCGGCTACCTCGTCGAGTACGCAGGATTCCGCCTGCTCATCGACCCCGGATTTGCCACGCTGCCGTCCCTGCTCCACCACAGCACCGTGGACGCGGTCGACGCCGTGCTGGTCAGCCACGGGCACCCCGACCACTGCGCCGACCTCAATCCGCTGCTCCGGGCCCGCGGGCTGAGCGATGATCCGCCGCCGGCCCTACCCGTTTACGCCCCGCACGGAGCGGTCGATGCCGTTCTCGCGCTCGACAAACCGAGCATGCTCGCCAAGGCATACCACCTCCACGAGTTCGGCCCCGGCGACCGGTTCGACATCGGCCCCTTCACCACCGACACCTGGCTCCTGCCGCACTTCGTCCCCAATGTCGGCATCCGGCTCGCCACCCCCGAGGCCGTACTCGCCTACACCGGCGACACGGGACCCAGCCCCGACATCCCGCGCCTCGCCCAGGGTGCCGACCTGTTCCTGTCGGAAGCCACGTACATCCGCCAGGTGCCAACCGCCAACGCACCCTACCTGCTGACCGCACGACTGGCCGGCCAGTACGCCCACCAGGCGGGCGCCGCCCGACTCCTGCTGACCCACCTCTGGCCCGGCACGGATCCGGCAATCTCCCAAGAGGCAGCCGCAGAAGCCTTCACACACCCCCTTGGCATCGCTGCCCCGGGCCTCGTCACCAACCTTCGCGATGAGACTCAGGCGTTCAACAGCACCGAGTACTGAGGTTGAACTCGTGATGGCGGGTGGGTTGGTCAAGGTGGCTCGATGATCAGGCCGGTCTCGGCGAGGCAGCCGTCGAGCAGGTGCGGGCGGTACTGGACCTTCTTCAGCTTGCGCTTCATGA
>NZ_JAINFC010000845.1 GCF_020740835.1 Streptomyces sp. UNOC14_S4 | reverse complement strand
GACCTCGGCGGGGACCAGCTCCAGACGCCGGGTGCCCGCCACGTGGTGCCACGTCCAGCCGTGCGGGGTGGCGACGGGGGGCAGGCTGGCCCACAGCTCGTGCCCGGCCGCGTGCTGGGCGGCGTTCGCCGACACGTAGTCCGTCAGCCGCAGCTCGTCGACGCCGAAGCCCTCCGGGGGCTCGGCGATCTCGGCGGCGGCCCGCGCGTACGGCGAGAAGTCCGGGAAGCCGTCCTCGTCGACCCGCACACCCTTGGGGTGACGGGCGGCACGGACCGGGTCCGGGAAGTGCACGACCTGCCCGGCGTAGGCCGTGTTCGGTGGCGCGGCGTGCTGCCCGAGCCGACCTGTCGTCATGGCGGATGCCCCCTGCTGACTTCGTCCCCTGACGGCCCGTATGTGTCCTTTTGTATGTGCTGGACGCCGCGGGCCACCGGCCGCGCCACGGGGCGGCCCGGCCGGGCGGTGTCCCCATGGCCGAGAACACCCCGTACGGCACAGCCTATGCGCTGCCGCAAGGAGCGACCCTCCCCACCGGGGCCGGGGCCCGCGCCCGGCCGCGTTCGCAGCTGTGACCGAACCCCGGTCTTCACATCGACCCCGAACCGGAACGATCATGTGACCGGCCGCCGCCGCGCGGCACCCCGCCCAAGGCCGACCTGACTTCCGCACCCGGCATCCCATTTGGCAGGCTGATCCCCGCAACAGGGGGATTGCACGGGAGGGAAGAACCAGATTGCACACGACACAGGACCGCCAGCCCGTGAACGTGAACGTGAACGAAAGCGCCACCGGTGCCACCGGTGCCACCGGTGCCACCGCCGCCCCCGGCGACCCCCGGCTCACCTGGAGCGCCACCGAGGACGCCGAGCGGCCGCCCGCGCTGCTGCACCGCCGCGACGGCATCCTGCCCGCCGTCGCGGCCGCGCTGTCCGTCCGCGGTGAGACCCTGACCTGCACGGCGGGCAAGTCCGACCAGCCACCGACGCTCCACCCGCTCGTCCAGGACTTCCTCGACACGCTCACCAGCGACCGTCGCGAGCGGTTCACCGGGCGCTGCCCGGAGGCGGTGCTGCTGACCCGCTGGCTCACCGCGTTCGAGGCGGGCCGGAGCAAACGCGCCTCCCGCAAACCGCTCACCCACGGCGAGGCGAAGCGCGCCCTCAAGCACGCCAAGCTCACCGCCCGGCACATCCGCGAGGAGGGCGACCCCCGGCACGGCGGCTACGCGCCCCCCTGCCGCTCCTGTACGGCCCTCCTCGGCCATTTCGGCGTACGGACCGTCGACCCCGCCACCCCGACCAACGGCAAGGGCTGACCCATGCGCGCCTTCGACCGCACCGCCGCCACCCGCTTCCCCGTCGCCGTCGACGCCGCCCTCCGCGAGGCGGGCTGGCAGCCCGGCCGCTGGGACATCAAGGCCGCCGAGAACTGGGCCGACGCCCTGCGCGCCCACACCTCGCCCGCCGGGCACCGGCACACCGTCTTCCCCGCCGCCGTCGAGGCGTGGGCGGAGTTCGGCGGCCTGCACATCGCGGCCTCCGGCCCCGGGCGCCACATCGCGCCCACGCCGTTCCACATCGACCCGCTGCACGGGCTGCACCTCGCCCGCACGGTCTCCGACCTCGGACGCGCGCTCGGGGCCGACGTCTGCCCCCTGGGCCAGGAGGCGGACGGACAGGCGCTCCTGGCGATCGACGCGCACGGACGCGTCTACAGCCTCGACCACACGGGTGACTGGTACCTCGGCTCCGACATCGACCACGCGATCGGCACGCTGGTGACGGGCACACGCCCGTCACGCCTGTCGGCTGGGCCGCGCCACTGACTGCTCCCGCCCGCCGTTGCCGCCCTACGGGCGGGAGCGGCCTGCGGCCGCGTCCTCAAACGCCGGACGGGCTGGGTGGGTGGTGAGGGTGGGGTGGG
>NZ_JAINFC010000844.1 GCF_020740835.1 Streptomyces sp. UNOC14_S4 | reverse complement strand
GGTGGTGGGGTGCCGTGGGGCGTGCCACGGGGCGCACCAGTCGTGCCGGGCGCACGCGCGGTCTACGCGCGTCGCATCGTCGTTATGTCAGCTCGTCGATATCCGTGAACGTATCCGTGAACGCCATCTCGGCGGGCGTCGGCGCCAGCTCGATCCGTGAGGTGAAGCCGTCGCGCGCCGACAGCGCGGCCCATACGGTCACCTCGCCGCTGGCGTCCCGTACGCCCCAGTCCTGGGAGAGGGCGCTGATGATGTTCAGGCCGCGGCCCCCGCGCGCGGTCACCGAAGGTGTGGCCGGAAGTGGCCGGGTCGGGCCGCCCCCGTCCGTGACCTCGACCGTGAGCCTGCCGTGCGAGTCCACTCTCCAGGCGGCTCGAATCCCCCCGTCGGTCTCCCCGTCTCTCTCGCCGTTCGCCGGGCTCAGCGGGCGTCCGTGCCGGTACGCGTTGCTGAGCAGTTCCGAAAGGATCAGTACGGCGTCGTCGATGACCGAATCCGCCACCCCGCTGATGCGCAGATCCTCACGCATCCGGTGTCTTGCCTGGCCCACACCGGCTGGACCATGGGGTACGGCCATGATCGACGACGTGGGCACCTCCTGTGCCACCACCAACGCCACCCCCGAGACCTCCTTTGCCCCACGTCAGGGGATGGATGCCCCAATGGACTGGACCGGAAACCGGCCATCCCGGAGACGGTGGGGCACTCACCTTCGTCGAACACGCTGCGAACGCGCCGGTGCACACCTTGTAATGGAGCTATGGGCGGCGGAGCTGCGAGAGCACCTGTTTGGGCCGGTTGGTGATGACCGCGTCGACCCCGACGCGGGCGCACAGCTCGACGTCGACGGGGTCGTTCACCGTCCAGACGTGCACCGCGTGCCCGGCGTTGTGCACCCGCGCCACGTAGCCGGGGTCCCGGCGGACGATCCGGATGCTCGGGCCCGCGATCCGTACGCCCTGGGGGAGCCGTCCGTCGCGGTAGCGGGGCGAGAGGAACTGCATCAGATAGACGGTCGGGATGTCGGGCGCGGCCGCGTGCACGCGGTAGAGGGAGCGTGCCGAGAAGCTCATCACCCGCACCGGGGAGGGCTCGTCCGCGGGGGGGCGGGCGAGCCCGAAGCGGTCGAGCAGGCCGATCAGTCTCGTCTCGACCTGCCCGGCCCACCGGGTCGGGTGCTTGGTCTCGACGGCCAGCTCGATGCGGCGGCCCGCGTCCACGACGAGCTCCAGGAGCCGCTCCAGGGTGAGGACGGAGGTGGCGTCCGTGTCGGGCTCCTCCTCGTCGGCGGCCTTGCCCTTCCAGGAGCCGAAGTCGAGGGCCGCGAGGTCGGCCAGTTCGAGGGAGGAGACGGCGCCGCGGCCGTTGGAGGTGCGGTTGACGCGGCGGTCGTGGACGCAGACGAGGTGGCCGTCGGCCGTGAGGCGTACGTCGCACTCCAGCGCGTCGGCACCGTCCTCGATCGCTTTGCGGTAGGCGGACAGGGTGTGTTCCGGAGCGTCCTCGGAGGCTCCGCGGTGGGCGATGACGGCGAGCGGATGGCGCTCGGGGCGGAGGTCCCGGGCCTGGTGCGCAGAGGTCACCGCGTTATGGTGCCACCGCCTGCCGCAATCGCGCATGCGCACCTTTTATTCCGTTTGTCAGTGAATAAAGGGCGATCCCGCAAGCACAGGCTCCGCTTACGGTGGTCTGACGGGCCATGGGAAAAGCTGGTGACGACACCCTTCATGGCCCGGGCGCACGACTGCCCCCCCTGGCCATGGCCCGGAGTCGCGCACGACACTGAAGTGCATCCGACGTTGCACGTGATGAGGAGAGAGCTGTGAGCACCGAGAACGAGGGCGCCGCCGTTCCGTCCGCGCCCGGCCCGGAAGCGGCGCCGCGGGCGTCGACGGCCGAGCCGGAGACCCCCGTTCCGGCCGTACCGAGCGCCCCGCCCGCAC
>NZ_JAINFC010000843.1 GCF_020740835.1 Streptomyces sp. UNOC14_S4 | reverse complement strand
ACCAGACCCCCGTCCAGCCCTTCCAGGGCGGCCCGAGCGGCCCCGGGACGCCCCCTCCGTACGCGACGGCCCCGGCTCCGGCCCCCGCGCCGTCCTCCGGCGGCGGCAAGAGCAACAAGCCGGTGCTCATCGGCTCCGCCGTCGTCGCCGTGCTCGCGGTCATCGGCGTGATCGCGGCGATCACGCTGAACGGCGGCAGCTCCAAGGACGAGGCCAACGGCAAGGCGTCCCAGGCCCCGGCGGCGGCCGGCGCCGCGGGAGGAACAGGCGGAACCGGCGGTTCGGGTTCCGGTGGCACCTCGGGCGGCTCCAACGTCTCCAAGTCGCAGCACAAGGAAGGCGACAAGACGAAGACGATCGACTCGGAGAAGTGCACCAAGGCCTGGGAGTACTACAGCGACAAGTCGAAGAAGTCGGCGCCCAACTTCACGTACTTCTACATCGACTCGGTCAAGTCGTGCCTGCAGGCGGCGGGCTGGAAGTACCGGGTGGACTCGCAGAACGAGAACACCTGGGGCAAGGGCACGGTCCTCAGCCAGACGCCGCGCGAGGGCGACCCGTTCGACCCCAAGTCGCCGAGCGACCTGTTCGTGCTGACGGTGTCGACGGGCGACCCGGCGCAGTAGCGGTAACGGGCGGAAACAAGCCTGAAGGGGAGCCGGGCCGAGGCAGCCGGCTCCCCTTCAGGCTTGAGATTTCAGGCTTCAGGTTTGAGGTTTCAGGTCCCGGAGGTTCAGAGGTACGGACCGGAGCGGGCACCGCCGTGCGGGCGGTGGTCCTCGTCGTCGTCCCCCATGACCCCTGCGGGCAGGGCGCGGCGCATCTGCTCCAGCTGTGCCCGCGCGGCCATCTGCTGCGCGAACAGCGTGGTCTGGATGCCATGGAAGAGACCTTCCAGCCAGCCGACCAACTGTGCCTGGGCGATCCGCAGTTCGGCCTCGGTGGGGATCGTCTCGTCCGTGAAGGGGAGGGAAAGCCGCTCCAGCTCCTCCACGAGCTCCGGGGCCAGACCGTCCTCCAGCTCCTTCACGGAACTGTGGTGGATCTCCCTGAGGCGCACACGGCTCGCCTCGTCCAGAGGAGCGGCGCGGACCTCCTCCAGCAACTGCTTGATCATGCTGCCGATGCGCATGACCTTCGCGGGCTGTTCGACCATCTCCGTCACCGGGACCTCGCGCGACTCGTCGTCACCCTCCCCGCCCCCGGGGATGGTGTTACCGAGAGCCATGCCGTCCGGACCTACGATCAGGACGTGCGGGCTCTCCTGCGACCGTTCGTTCCTCGGCATCTCCATGCCGCCATTCTCTCGCACAGGTGATTTCCCCCTGGTGATGCCCCCGTACGCGCCTGATCCACCGTGCCAAGCGCCTACTCGCGCGCCCCTTTTTCACTCCGCGCGCCGTTCACTTCATGCCTACGCCCCGTGCTCACCGGCTGCGCCGCAGCCGGAGCGCGAAGAAGCCGAGGCCGAGGCCGGTGAGAGTCATTCCGGTGCCCAGGGGCAGCACCCGCATGACGTGGTCCCCGTACCCCATGGATTCGCGTGAACCGTCCTCGGCAGGCACCGGTGGCGGCGGCGTACGGCCCGGGCGGGCGGCGTCGGCCTGCCTCCAGGGCGACGGAAGAACCGACGGCCCGGCCGAGGGCGTCGGCGTGTCGTCGGGGTCGTCCTGGTCCGTGTCGGCGTCCTCGGCCTCGTCCGCACCTCCGTCGACGGACTCCGTGGCCCGCCCCGGATGCGTACGCCCTTCCCCGGCCGCACTCCCCGCGAGCCGCCCGTCACTCTCCGACGGGACGGGCGCGGGGGTGGGCGTGGCGCGGGGTACCCGCAGGAGGCCAGGTGCGGGGTGAACGACACGGGCGGCCTGCCGGTCCGGCTCCGGGACGGGGCGTATGTGTGGACGGCGGGGGCCGGGCCCGGGGCGCCCAGTGCCCTCCGCGCCGG
>NZ_JAINFC010000842.1 GCF_020740835.1 Streptomyces sp. UNOC14_S4 | reverse complement strand
GACGAAGAAAACCGTTACCCCGTATGGCCCCGCCACTGACGTCACGTCAGCCATGCGGCGCAGTTCCAGGCGCCCCCCAAGAAGCACCGTCCCACGATGGAACGTGCCACACCCGTCCCCTCCGGGAGGAACCCCGTGACCCCCGACAGCCTTGAGCAGCTGCGCCGCTGCACCGTCGCCGTCGACCTCGGCGCCGCCCGCACCCGGGTCTACGTCCGGGACACCGGACTGATCGTGGACGAGCCGAGCATCGCCGCCGTCAACACCCGCACCGGCTCCCTCATCGCGGTCGGCGCCCTCGCCGAGGGCATGGCGGGCCGGACGCCCGACCACATCCGGGTCGTGCGCCCCATCTCCGGCGGCACGGTCGTCGACATCGACATGGCGCAGCGCATGCTCCGCTTCCTCGTCGCCGACAAGGTCCGCCGCGCCTGGCGGCGCAAGCCGATGGTGCGGGCGGCGGTCTGCCTGCCGTACGACGCCGAGCCCCTGGCGCAGCGGGCGGCGATCGAGACGCTGGCGGGGCTGGGCGCGCGCCGGGTCGAGCTGGTGGACACCCTCATCGCGGCCGCCGTCGGCAGCGGGCTGCCGGTCGAACAGCCCGAGGCGACGATGGTCGTGATCGCGGGCGCGGCGTCGACCCAGGTGGCCGTGCTGTCCCTGGGGTCGATCGTGGCGGCGGAGAAGGTGCAGGTGGGCGGGGACGCCATCGACTACGCCGTGGTCCAGCACCTGCGCAGCAGGCACGAGCTGATGCTGCCCACGCAGAGCCTGCAGCCGTTGCAGCGCGCGCTGTGCGCGGACCCCATGGAGGAGGGCGCGGAGGTGCGCGGCCGTGACGTGGCCACCGGCCTCTCCCGTACGGTCATGGTCAATACGCTCGACGTCCGCGAGGCCATCAACACCCCGCTGACGGGCGTGCTCGACGCCATCGGGCGCGTCCTGCGCGGCTGCCCGCCCGACCTCGTCGCCGACCTCGCCGAGGCGGGCGTGATGCTCGCGGGCGGCAGCGCCGTGCTGCCGGGCCTGGACCGGATGATCGCCGACGCCACGGGCATGACCGTGCGGATCGCCGAACACCCGGATCTGTGCAGCGTGCTGGGGCTGGGCGCGATGATCGAGGGCAAGGTGCGGCCGATGCACATCGACGCGCTCAACGCTTGATGTGCTCCCGGGAGGGACACCCGCACGTCCAAGGGATCCCGCACGTCCAGGGAATCCCGCGACACCTCTTGGGAACTTCTTTACCCTCCGGAGCCGTTTCCTCTGTGCACCCCTGATTTTTCGAGGAGAGACACAGATGGCGCTCTGGGACCGGTTCAAGGACTCCGCGGCAACGATGCAGGGTCAGCTGGTGGCGAAGAAGAACGAGCTCAAGAGCGGCGGCTTCCGTGACGCGAGCATGGCAATGTGCGCGCTGGTGGCGGCCGCTGACGGTTCGATCGACGCGTCCGAGCGGCAGCGCGTCGCCTCGCTGATAGCCACGAACGACGTCCTGCAGAACTTCCCGGCGGACGACCTCCAGGCGCGCTTCAACGACTACTGCCAGAAGCTGACGGTCGACTTCGACTTCGGCAAGGTCAGCGTGCTGCAGACGATAGGCAAGGTGGCGAAGAAGCCGACGGAGGCCCGGGCGGTCGTTCAGATCGGCATCGTCATCGGCGGGGCGGACGGCGATTTCGACAAGGAGGAGCGAGCGGTCGTGCGCGAAGCGTGCTTCGCGCTCGGCATCAACCCGGCCGAGTTCGACCTGTAGTCCGGCCTTCGGTCGACCTGCCCCGGGGCTTCGCCCCGGGCGCGCCCACCGGGGCGGGACGTGATCCCCGTCCGCGTCCGCAGGTAATCCGTGGCTGGTCGCGCCCACGCGGCGGAGCCGCATATCGATACAGCCCCGCGCCCCTTACGGGGCGCGCCTACGCCGCCGGTGCCTGCACCGGGACCGCGTCC
>NZ_JAINFC010000841.1 GCF_020740835.1 Streptomyces sp. UNOC14_S4 | reverse complement strand
CCCCCGGACCGTCTCAGGGATCACCCTGAGAGCCGCCCCCCCGGGGGACGGCTCTCAGGGTGATCCCTGAGACGGTCCGGGGGGAGTTGGGGGACGGCTCGGGGGAAGCCCGGATGGCCTGGTGACCGCGGGCGGGAAGACTCGTCGGTGCAGGGCGCGGCACGGCGAGGACCGGCGCGGGGACACAGCAGGACACGCCAGGAACACGGCAGGAACACGGGGGAAGCAGGTCATGAGGATTGCAACGGAAAAGCAGGCGGAGAAGCCGACGGCGCGGGCGGCAGAGAGAGCGGCGGCGACGCGGACGGTCCGTCTGCGGGTGGGCGACGGCCGCCCGCCCGCGCGCCCCGTCGGCAAGGGCCGCCGCCGCGGGCTGCTGGCGGCGACAGCCGGTCTGCTCGTGGCCGCCACGTTCGGCGCCGCGGCCCCGGCGAGCGCCGCGCCCCACCGCCTCGACACCGAGGCCCTGCGCCGGTCGCTGGACGGCGTCCCCAACGCCGAGGTGACGGGCGCGCTCGTCCGGGTCGCGGGCTCGGACGGCCACTGGTGGGGCACTGCCGGAACCGCCGACAAGGACACGGGCGCGCCGGTGCGCTCCGACTCCTCCTTCCGTATCGGCAGCATCAGCAAGCTCTTCACCGGCACGGTGATGCTCCAGCTCGTGGCCGAGCACAAGGTGGACCTGGACGCGCCGGTCCGGCGCTATCTGCCGGGTCTGCTGTCCGAGGAGTACCAGGACGTGAAGGTGGGGCAGCTCCTCAACCACACGAGCGGCCTGCCGGGCGCCTCACCGGAGATGACCGGGGCGAACGCCGAGGACCCCGACCAGTGGTACGTGGACAACCGCTTCCGCTCCTGGACGCCCGCGGAGGTCGTGAAGCTCGCGACCGCCGGGAAGAAGCCCACCTTCACCCCGGGCACGGCCCAGCAGTACAACGGCGTCAACACCCACGTGGCGGGCCTGGTCATCGAGCGGGTCACGGGCCGGACGTTCGCCGAGGAGGTCCGCTCCCGCATCACCCGCCCGCTCGGCCTGGGCCGGACGTACGTCCCCGACGCGGACGACTTCTCCCTGCCCGAACCGCACGCGCACGGCTACCGCACGGTCAAGGGCGAGCTGGTCGACGTCACCGAGCAAAGCCCGTACGCCTGGGCGGAGGGCGGCATGATCTCCACGGCGGCCGACCTGGACCGCTTCATCAGCGCGCTCTTCCGGGGCAAGCTCCTGCCGCCGTCTCAGCAGAAGCTGCTGTTCGAGCTGCCCGACCCGAAGAAGGTGGTCAACAACCGCAACAAGCACTGCGCGAGCCTCACCGATCCCACGAACCAGGGCGTCCCCTGCTTCAGCGCCATCGGCCTGATGCGCACCGAGCTGAAGGACGGCACGGTCGTCTGGGGCAAGACGGGCTCCGAGCCGGGCTACGTCAACGCCGTCCTTGCGACGCCCGATCTCTCGCGCCGGGTCGTCTACTCCCTGAACTACACCAGCCCGCCGCGCTCCAGCGAGCTGCCGTACATCCTGCGCATAGCCGACGCGGCCTTCACGTCGCGCGGGAAGTGAGAGCGGGGCCGGACGGAGCGAGGGCGAGGCCGACAACGAAAAACGGGAGCCGGCGATGCCCGGCTCCCGTGGGACTCCCGAAGGAGGTGGTGCGCTCGGCAGGATTCGAACCTGCAACCTCTTGATCCGTAGTCAAGTGCTCTATCCGTTAAGCTACGAGCGCTTGGCGTCCCGGTGACCCGAATTCGGCCGCCCGGTCGGCGTTGCGGAAGCAATCTTACCTGAAGATTTCCATGATCCTTCCCAGGCCCGCCTGACCCGGTGACAGGCGCATCGGCAGCCGCGGAAGACCCCGGCGGCCGCAGAGGACCCCGCGGCCGCAGAAGACGGAACATAGAGGACGGAAACCGACCTGGATCGCCCCTACGCTCGCCCCATGACCTCCCCGCTGACCACCC
>NZ_JAINFC010000840.1 GCF_020740835.1 Streptomyces sp. UNOC14_S4 | reverse complement strand
GTCCCGCTCCACGAGGGCGCGCGCGAGGGCGGCCAGGGCCAGGCCGCGCCCGCGGTGGTCGCCGTCCACGGAGAAAATGTCGACGGCCCGCGCCGCCGCCTCCACGGCCTCTCCGGGGCGGCCCGCATCGCGCAGGGTCTCGGCGAGCCTGCGGAGGTTGCGGCCGGTGCGGCGCCGGTCGTCCGGGCGCAGCAGGGCGATCGAGGCGCGGTAGTGCCCGGCGGCCCGCGTGTGGTCACCGTGTTCCTGCGCGATGCGGCCGAGGGCGTTCTCGGCGAGTGCCTCGCCGTCGGTGTCGGCGTGTTCGTGGCAGACGGCACGGGCGGAGGCGGCGACGCGCAGGGCGTCGTCGAAGCGGCCGAGGCGGGCGAGCGCGCCGGCGGTGCCTAGGGTCTCGGCGGCCGCGCCCGCGGGGTCGTCGAGACCGTGGCGGAGTTCCGCGGCGGTGGTGAAGCGGGCGAGGGCCTCGCCGTGACGCCCCGCGTGGTAGTGGCAGGCGCCGAGCGCGGAGTGGATGTGGGCCCGGAGTGCGCGGGGCAGGTCGTGCGACCGGCCGAGTTCGCGGGCACGGGCCAGCTCCGTGACGGCGGCGGCCGAGGAGCCTTCTTCGAGGAGGAGCTTGCCGAGGACGAAGCGGACGCGGGCCTCGTCGGCGTGTTCCCGGCGCTGCCGCACGGCGCGCAGCAGCGCGTTCGCGGCCCGGCCGAGTTCCGGGGCGGCCTGCCCCGACTCGTAGAGCAGGGTGGCGCCCAGCAGGAGTTCGGCGGCCGGGCGCAGGTCGGAGCCGGGGTCCGCCTCCTCGGCCCACTGGGCGACGAGTTTGGCGATGCCCTCGTGCTCCGTCCGTACGGGGGCGGGCGCCACGGGTTCTTGACGGAGCGTCAGCCCGGCGCGGCGGGCGGCGGAACCGAGCGCGGCGGCGGTCGAGGCGCGGTAGTGGCGGACGAGCCGGTCGAGCGCGCCGGTACGGTCCTCGTCCCCGATGCCGCGGGCGAAGTCACGCAGCAGGTCGTGGTAGCGGTAACGGCCGGGCGCGGGGCTCTGCAGCATGGAGGCGTCCACCAGCGACTCGGCGAGTCCCTCCGCCTCGGCGCCGGGCAGGCCGAGCACGGCGGCGACGGCCGCGAGCGGCAGGTCGGGGACGGCCGGGACGGCGAGCAGCCGGAAAGCGCGGGCCTGAGCGGGCTCCAACTGGTCGTAGCCGAAGCGGAAGGTGGTCTCCACAGCGAGGTCACCGGTGCGCAGCATGTCGAGGCGGCGCCGGTCGTCGGTGAGCCGGCCGAGGATCGCGGCGAGGGGCCACTGGGGCCGGTTGACGAGCCGGGCGGCGAGAATGCGGATGGCCAGCGGGAGGTGGCCGCAGACGGCCAGCAGCTCCCGGGCGGCGGCCGGTTCGGCGCGTACGCGGTGCTCGCCGACGATGCCGGTGAACAGGCGCAGGGCCTCGTCGGGGGTGAAGACGCCCAGTTCGGCGGAGCGGGCGGTGGGCAGCGCGGAGAGCCGGGCACGGCTGGTGACGAGGACGGCGCAGCCGGGTCCGCCGGGCAGCAGGGGCCGTACCTGGCGGGCGTCGCGGGCGTTGTCGAGGACGAGCAGGACGTGGCGTCCGGTGAGCACCGACCGCAGCAGGGCGGAGCGTTCGGCGAACCCGGCGGGCACGGCCTCGCGCGAGATCCCGAAGGCGCGCAGGAAGGAGCCGAGCACCTCCTCGGGCAGGGCGGGCCGGCCGTCCTCGCCGTGCAGGTCGGCGTAGAGCTGGCCGTCGGGGAAGTGCGGGGCGAGGGAGTGGGCGAGGTGGACGGCGAGCTCGGTCTTGCCGACACCGCCCAGGCTGTAACGTAAATACATCTGACGTTGCCGACGACCTCCAGCTGGAAGACCTGGGTGATCGGGAACTCAATAATAAACAAGGGCTTCATCTCGGTAAACAGAGTGCACTTCGCCACAGGACACAATCAGTCACCTGCCAACGCAC
>NZ_JAINFC010000084.1 GCF_020740835.1 Streptomyces sp. UNOC14_S4 | reverse complement strand
CCCCCAGCCCGCCGCGCAGCGTCCCGGACAGCACCAGTGCCAGGAGGGGGCCCGGACTGATCCCCGCGCTGAAGCCCAGCGCCACCCCCAGAGCCAGTTCTTCCACGGCCTCGCCCTTCCCTCGCCGGGCACGACAGCGCAGCGGCAAACGGATCATGACTTCAGGCGAAATGATCCGATATCTACGCTGTATCTGTATGGCGCAAGACGCCAATCGTGGGCGCGGAGTTGACGCCGTCGTCACTCGTTCCGGTGCTCGTACCGCTGCGCGTTCCGGCGGGGACGGTACCGGTCGCGTACGGGCGCGTCCCGGGCCCGCTCATGTCCGGACAACCTGACCTCCGAACTTTCCGTCATCCGGTCCCGCGGCTACGCTCCCTCCGTGTCGACCCACCGATCCCTCCAGTTCAGCCTGGACCGCAGCAGCCCCGTACCGCTCTACTACCAGCTCTCCCAGCAGCTGGAGGCGGCGATCGAGCGGGGCGCGCTCGCCCCCGGCAGCCTCCTCGGCAACGAGATCGACCTCGCCGCCCGGCTGGGCCTGTCCCGGCCCACCGTCCGGCAGGCCATCCAGTCGCTCGTCGACAAGGGCCTGCTCGTACGCCGCCGCGGCGTCGGTACCCAGGTCGTGCACAGCCAGGTCAAGCGTCCGCTGGAACTGAGCAGCCTCTACGACGACCTGGAGGCCGCCGGGCAGCAGCCCGCCACCCGGGTGCTGCGCCACGTCGTCGAGCCCGCGTCGGCCCGGGTGGCCGCCGCCCTCGGGGTCGCCGAGGGCGCCGACGTCGTCCTGATCGAACGGCTGCGCCTCGCGCACGGCGAGCCCATGGCCCACCTGCGCAACCACCTCCCCATAGGTCTGCTCGACCTCGACGACGGGCAGCTTTCCGAGACCGGCCTCTACCGCCTCATCCGCGCCGCGGGCATCACCCTGCACAGTGCCCGGCAGACGGTCGGCGCCCGCGCCGCCACGGCCGAGGAGGCCGCCCGGCTGGCGGAACCGGAGGGCGCGCCGCTGCTGACGATGGAGCGGACGACGTACGACGACACCGGACGCGCGGTGGAGTTCGGCTCCCACGTCTACCGGGCCTCCCGCTACTCCTTCGACTTCCAGCTCCTGGTGCGCCCCTAGGGTTCCGCGGGGCGAAAGGAGGGGGGAAAGGAGGGGGGAGTCGTCAGAATGTTCGGACAAAGTCTTGACGCAGTGTGGCGTCCGCCACTAGAACTCCACCCACATGCCGCAGTCCCGCACGGTCCCGCGGAAGCCCCGGCGGACAACGGTGACGGATGGTGACGGATACTTGGGCGGTTGGGCCCGCAGTACGGGGTCCGGCCGCACCGTGAAAGACAGTGGGAAGGGCATCTCCTCGTGGCAAGGCTTCGGACAGGCGTACGCGCGGTGAGCGCCGTGGTGGCAGCGGTGCTCGTGGCCACCGTGGCGGGGTGCAGCAGTACGGGCGGGAAGCGCGCGGAGGAGCGGGCCGCCAAGGCCGCCCAGGGGCGCGCCGCGGTCGACACGCCCCGCTGGACCTTCGCGATGGTCACCCACTCGGGTGATGGCGACACGTTCTGGGACATCGTCCAGAAGGGCGCCAAGCAGGCGGCGCAGAAGGACAACATCAATTTCGTCTACGCCCATGACGTGGAGGGGAACAAGCAGGCCCAGGACGTCCAGGCCATGATCGACCAGAAGGTCGACGGCCTGATCGTCACGCTCGCCAAACCCGACGCGATGAAGGACGTCGTCGCCAAGGCCGTCAAGGCGGGCATCCCGGTGATCACCGTGAACTCGGGCGAGAACAAGTCCAAGGAGTTCGGGGCGCTCACCCACATCGGCCAGGACGAGAGCGTCGCGGGCGAGGCCGTCGGCGACGAGCTCAACAAGCGCGGGAAGAAGAAGGCCGTCTGCGTCCTGCACGAGCAGGGCAACGTCGGCCACGAGGAGCGCTGCGCCGGTGTGAAGAAGTCCTTCAAGGGCGACGTGGAGAACCTCTACGTCGAGGGCACCAACATGCCCGGCGTGCAGTCCTCCATCGAGGCCAAGCTCCAGGCTGACAAGGACATCGACGCCGTCGTCACCCTGGGCGCCCCCTTCGCCCCCACCGCCGTGAAGGCCGCACAGCAGGCCGGCAGCAAGGCCGAGGTCGACACCTTCGACCTCAACGAGAAGGTGGCCAAGGGCCTGCAGGACGGCTCGCTCGGCTTCGCCGTCGACCAGGACCCGTACCTCCAGGGCTACGAGGCCGTCGACCTGCTGTGGCTCTACCGCTACAACCGCGACATGCTCGGCGGCGGCCGCCCGGTCCTGACCGGCCCGCAGATCGTCACCAAGGACGACGCCAAGACCCTCGCCGAGTTCGCGAAGCGAGGCACCCGATGAGCGCAGAGGCAACCGCGCCGGCCGACGAGCGGCTGCTGCGGCGCGGCATACTGCGCCGGATGATGGGCCGCCCCGAGCTGGGCTCGGTCGTCGGCGCGGCGGCGGTCTTCGTCTTCTTCTCGTTCGTCGCCGAGAGCTTCCTCCAGGCGTCGAGCCTGTCCACCGTGCTGTACGCGTCCTCGACGATCGGCATCATGGCCGTGCCGGTGGCACTGCTGATGATCGGCGGCGAGTTCGACCTGTCGACCGGTGTGATGGTGACCAGCTCCGCGCTGGTCTCCTCGATGTTCAGCTACCAGATGACGGCCAACGTCTGGGCAGGCGTCGGGGTGTCGCTGCTGGTCACCCTGGCCATCGGCTTCTTCAACGGCTTCATGCTCACCCGCACCAAGCTGCCCAGCTTCATCATCACGCTGGGCACCTTCCTGATGCTCACGGGCCTCAACCTGGGCTTCACCAAGCTCATCAGCGGCACCGTCTCCACCAAGACCATCGGGGACATGGAGGGCTTCGACTCCGCCCGCGCGCTCTTCGCCTCGCACCTGACACTCGGCGGCGTCGACCTCCAGGTGACCATCCTGTGGTGGTTCGGCCTGGTGGCCCTGGCCACCTGGGTGCTGCTGCGCACCCGCGTCGGCAACTGGATCTTCGCGGTCGGCGGCGGCTCCGACGCCGCCCGCGCGGTCGGCGTCCCGGTGAACAAGACCAAGATCGGTCTCTATATGGGCGTGGCCTTCTGCGCCTGGATCTCCGGCCAGCACCTGCTGATGTCCTACGACGTGGTGCAGTCCGGCGAGGGCGTCGGCAACGAGTTCCTCTACATCATCGCGGCGGTGATCGGCGGCTGTCTGATGACCGGCGGCTACGGCTCGGCCATCGGGTCCGCCGTCGGCGCGTTCATCTTCGGCATGACCAGCAAGGGCATCGTCTACGCCCAGTGGAACCCGGACTGGTTCAAGTTCTTCCTGGGCGCGATGCTGCTGCTGGCGACGCTGCTGAACGCATGGGTCCGTAAGCGTGCGGAGGCGAAATAAGTGACCGCTCTGGTCGAGCTGACGGACGTCAGCAAGTTCTACGGGAACATCCGCGCCCTCGAAGGGGTCTCCCTGGAGGTGCACGCGGGCGAGATCACCTGCGTGCTCGGTGACAACGGCGCGGGCAAGTCCACCCTCATCAAGATCATCGCGGGGCTGCACCGGCACGACGCGGGCACCTTCGCGATCGAGGGCGAGGAGGTCCGGCTGGACTCGCCCCGCGAGGCCCTCGACCGTGGCATCGCCACCGTCTACCAGGACCTCGCCGTGGTGCCCCTGATGCCGGTGTGGCGGAACTTCTTCCTCGGCTCCGAGCCGACGAAGGGCGCCGGGCCCTTCAAGCGGCTCGACGTCGCCAAGATGCGCGAGACCACCCGTTCGGAGCTGCTGCGCATGGGCATCGACCTGCGCGACGTCGACCAGCCGATCGGGACGCTCTCCGGCGGCGAGCGGCAGTGCGTCGCCATCGCGCGGGCGGTCTACTTCGGCGCGAAGGTCCTCGTCCTCGACGAGCCGACCGCCGCGCTCGGCGTCAAGCAGTCCGGCGTCGTGCTGAAGTACGTGGCCGCCGCGCGGGACGCCGGGCTCGGCGTGGTGCTGATCACGCACAACCCGCACCACGCGTACCTGGTCGGCGACCGCTTCGTCCTGCTCAAGCGCGGTGCGATGGCAGGCAGCCACGCTAAGTCGGAGATCGCTCTCGACGAGCTGACCCGCCAGATGGCGGGCGGCAGCGAGCTCGATCAGCTCAGCCATGAGCTTTCCCGTGCCGGGGTGACCCCCGGCACGGGGGAGCCGACCGACAAGGGAATGTGATCTTTTCCCCTGCGGGTCCGCTGCGCGGCGCCCACCGGGTTGCCTCTTGCGCTCGGCGCGCGGCCGCGGGCCGGTGGGGGCTGGTCGCGCAGTTCCCCGTGCCCCTTACGGGGCGCGGCCCCCGGCGGGGTCGAGGGGCGGAGCCCCCGTGGGGGCTCGGGGGCGGAGCCCCCGGGAAAACACTTCCCACCCACAGCAACCACATGACGGCCGCCGCAGGCAGGAGGCGGAGGTACCGCGATGCGGTACCCCGGGCCCCGGTGAGGCACAATCGCAGCGACCGTATACATGAGGCCCCGCCTCCCGAGACCAGCTCAGGGACACCTACTCGTGCGCGCACGCCCCCGTACCGCCAGGCCCCACCTCGTGGAGGCACGATGAGCATGTACCGCGAGCTCCACAGAGGTGCGGCCAGAGCGACCGTGCTGCGTACGGTGGGCACCCGTGAGCGCCGCTCGCACCTGACGGCCCCCCGCGTCCCCACGGTCGGCATCGACATCGGCGGCACCAAGGTCATGGCGGGCGTCGTCGACGCCGACGGCAACATCCTGGAGAAGCTCCGCACGGAGACCCCGGACAAGTCCAAGAGCCCCAAGGTCGTCGAGGACACCATCGTCGAGCTGGTGCTGGACCTCTCCGACCGGCACGACGTGCACGCGGTGGGCATCGGCGCGGCGGGCTGGGTCGACGCCGACCGCAACCGCGTCCTGTTCGCCCCGCACCTCTCCTGGCGCAACGAGCCGCTGCGCGACCGCCTCGCGGGCCGCCTCGCGGTCCCGGTGATGGTGGACAACGATGCCAACACCGCCGCGTGGGCCGAGTGGCGCTTCGGCGCGGGCCGCGGCGAGGATCACCTGGTGATGATCACCCTGGGCACCGGCATCGGCGGCGCCATCCTGGAGGACGGCCAGGTCAAGCGGGGCAAGTACGGGGTCGCGGGCGAGTTCGGCCATATGCAGGTCGTGCCCGGCGGCCACCGCTGCCCGTGCGGCAACCGCGGCTGCTGGGAGCAGTACAGCTCCGGCAACGCCCTCGTCCGCGAGGCCCGGGAGCTGGCCGCCGCCGAGTCTCCGGTCGCGTACGGCATCATCGACCGCGTCGGGGGCAACATCCCCGAGATCACCGGGCCGCTGATCACCGAGCTGGCCCGGTCCGGCGACGCCATGTGCGTCGAGTTGCTCCAGGACATCGGCCAGTGGCTGGGCGTGGGCATCGCCAACCTCGCCGCCGCCCTCGACCCGTCCTGCTTCGTCATCGGCGGTGGCGTCAGCGCCGCCGACGACCTGCTGATCGGCCCCGCCCGGGACGCCTTCCGCCGCCATCTGACCGGGCGCGGCTACCGCCCGGAGGCCCGGATCGTCAAGGCGCAGCTCGGGCCCGAGGCGGGCATGGTCGGCGCCGCGGACCTCGCGCGGCTCGTCGCCCGCCGCTTCCGGCGCGCGAACCGCCGCCGCGTCGAGCGCTACGAGCGGTACGCGCGGGCGGGCCGCGGGTGAGGACCGCCATGGAACGTCCCGAGCACACCATGGCGCCGGACCGGCCACAGGAGCCGGGCGGCCCGCGCCGCGGGCACCGCGTGGTCAAGGCCGTCGTGATCTTCCTGCTCATCGCCATTCCCGCGGGGTACCTCTACATCTCCGCGATGCAGAGCCGGACCGGCAGCGAGTCGAAGAAGGAGCAGGCCCGCCAGCACGGCCTGGAGGAGGGCTGGCCGACCCGGCTCCAGCGCCGTATCTACGAGGTGACGGTGCCGTCCTACGCCCAGGACGTCGCCAGCTACGAGACCAACTCGTGGAAGTCCAGCTCGCTGTACCTGCAGTTCACCACCACCCGCGAGCGCTTCGCGAAGTGGCTGACCGATGTCGGCACCAGCTCCTCCGCGCTGAAGAACGGCGAGATCACGATCGACGAGGACGAGGCGGCCGTGGTCGGCTGGAACTTCGGTCCGGGCCACCGCTGGGCAGGCACCGTCCGCGAACAGGACAAGCCCAAGCCCACCCTGGAGATCACGGCCAACCTGGACAACCCGGACTACCCGAAGGTGTATGTCGTCTCCACGACGACTCCTTGACCGTCGACTTCGACCGCCGGGTTCCCTGGACGTGCATGGGGTGGACGCCCGTACGATCTGATCGTCGCCTGCCTCGTCGACCTCTTGGGAGTGCCGCATGGTGGAGCTCATCGACAGCGGGCTGCTGTCCCCCGTCCGCGCCGGTACCGCGGTCGAGACGGCGGTCGGTGACCGGGCGTTCCTGCAGGCCATGCTCGACGCCGAGGCCGCGCTGGCCCGCGCCCAGGCGCGGCTGGGAACCGTGCCCCCGTCGGCCGCCGAGGTCATCACCCGCGTGGCCGACGCCGGCCGCTTCGACCTCAGGGCGCTCGCGCTGGCCGCGCGGGAGACGGCCAACCCCGTCGTGGCGATGGTGAAGGAACTGACCCGGGCCGTGGCGGCCGTGGATCCGGCCGCGGCCGAATACGTCCACCAGGGCTCGACCAGCCAGGACATCGTGGACACCGGGGTGATGCTGGTGGCCGCGCGCGCTCTGCGCATCATCAGGGCGGACCTGGCCCGCACCGACGCCGCGCTCGCCGCCCTGGCCGCCCGGCATCGCGACACCCCGATGGCCGGCCGCACGCTCGCACTCCAGGCGGTCCCCACCACGTTCGGTCTGAAGGCCGCCGGATGGCGGCAGTTGGTGGTGGACGCCTGCCGACGGATCGATCCGGTGCTCGCGGCCGGTCTGCCCACGTCGCTCGGCGGCGCGGCCGGTACGCTCGCGGGCTACCTCGAACAGGGGCGGCTCGGCGGCCGGTTCCGACAGGACCCGCAGGGGTACGCCGAGGCGCTGGAGGAGGCGTTCGCGGCCGAGACCGGTCTGGTCCGGTCGGTCCTGCCCTGGCACTCCTTGCGCACCCCGATGGCGGATCTGGCCGCGGTCCTGTCCTTCACGGCGGCCGGGCTGGGCAAGATGGCCGTCGACGTCCAGAACCTGACCAGGACCGAGGTCGGCGAGGTGACCGAGCCGTCGGTGAGCGGCCGGGGAGGCTCCTCGGCCATGCCGCACAAGCGCAACCCGGTCCTGGCCACCCTGATCCGCACCGCCGCGATCCAGGTGCCCGTGTTCGCGACCGCCGTCGTGCAGTGCCTGGTGGCCGAGGACGAACGCTCGGGCGGCGGCTGGCAGGCGGAATGGCAGCCGCTGCGGGAGTGCCTGCGGCTCGTGGGAGGCGCGGCGTTCACGGCGGCCGAACTGGCCGAGGGCCTGCGGGCGCACCCGCACCAGATGCTCGGCAACCTCTCCCTGACCGCCGGTCAGGTGGTGTCGGAGCGGCTGTCCATCCGCCTGGCCGCGGAGCTGGGCAGGGAGAAGGCCAAGCGGCTGGTGAGCGACGCGTCCACGAAGGCCGGGGCCGACGGTCGCCCGCTGCACACGGTCCTGGCCGAACAGCCCGAGCTCCAGGGGCTGTTCGACCCCGAGGAGCTGGTGGGGCTCTGCGACCCGGCGGAGTACACGGGAGCGGCTCCCTTCCTCGTCGACCGGGCGCTCGACGGCACGGTCGGGGAGGGGGAGCGGGCTCGTCCGTCGGCCGGGTAGCTTTTGGCCATGGATGTCTCTGTCAGTAGCAACACCGGCCCGGACAACGGCTTGCCCGAGGTGCTCAGGACGACCGCCCGCCGACTGCTCGCGGAAACGGGGGCCGGCGGGCTGACCCTGGACGCCGTGGCCCGTGCGGGCGGCCTGTCCCCCGCCGAGGTCACCGCCGTCTTCGCGCATCGGGACGACCTGCTCACCGCGCTGCTCGTCGACGCCTACGACGAGTCGGCGAGCGCCATGGAGCAGGCGGACCGGGAGGCCGTGGAGAACGGTGCGACAGCGGGAGCGCGCTTCCTGGCCGTGACCCGAGCGCTGCGCGCCTGGTCCGTCGCCAACCCGGCCGTGTTCACCTTGGTCTACGGCTCGCCCGTGCCCGGCTACCACGCCCCGATGGACACGGTGGCCCCCGCTTCCCGTACCCCCGCGGTGCTGGCGGGCATCGTACGGGCGGCGCTGGAGGCCGGGGAACTGACCCCGCCCCGGCGGGCGTTCGCCGGGCCGCCGCTGGTCCGGCCCGAGGCCGTCGAGCTGTTCGGCGGCCTGCCCGACGCGCCGTACGCGGATGTCATCGAACGCGGGATCGTGCTGTGGAGCAACCTCGTCGGGCTCCTGGTGTTCGAGGTCTTCAGCCGCACCCACGACAGCGTCGCCGACCAGGTGGCCTTCTTCGACTACGCCGTCGCCGTGGCGGCGGAGAGCGTGGGGCTCGTGGTTCCGCCGGGTGCGGACCGGCGACGTTAAAGGACTGATTGTCCACAGGTAAAATCCAGGCCAGCGCACGCCGGGGGACGACGTGCCGAGCGCCCGGCGGGAAGACGGGGCCGGTCCGCCGTACGGCATGCGCGCCTGAAGGCGTCAATGGGGTGGGGCGGAAGATGGTCACCGGGGACACCGGGCTGCGGTTCGCGCTGCTCGGCCGGCTGCGTGCGTGGCGCGGCGACAGGGAACTGGAGCTCGGCTCCCCGCAGCAGCAGGCGTTTCTCGCGGTGCTGCTGCTGCGCCAGGAACGGGCCGCCTCGGTGGCCGACGCCGTGGAGGCCCTGTGGGGCGGGAACCCGCCACCCCGCGCCGTGGGGGCCCTGCGGACGTACGTCTCGCGGCTGCGCAAGCTGCTGGAACCGGAGCGGGCCGCGGGCGGGTCCCCCCGGATCCTGGTGTCCGTCCCCGACGGCTACGCGCTGCACGTGCGGCGCGAGGCCGTGGACCTCGCCCGGTTCGAGGACCACGTCGCCTCGGCGGGCCGGGCCCGGGCGGCCGGACAGCTCGCGGAGGCCCGCGCCCGGCTGCGCCTCGCGCTGGAGACCTGGCAGGACGACCCCCTCCTGGGCATCCCCGGCGCGGCCATGGACGGGCACCGCGCCCGGCTCGCCGACCAGCGCCTGACGGCCCTCGAAGCCCGCCTGGAGCTCGACCTGGAGCTGGACGGCCCGCAACCGGTCCTCGCGGAACTCGCCGGCCTGGCCGCACTCCATCCCCTGCGCGAACGGCTGCGCGCCCTCCAGATGCAGGCGCTGCGCCGTGCCGGCCGGTCCGCCGAAGCACTCGCCGTCTACGACGAGGCCCGCCTGCTGCTGGACGAGGAACTCGGGCTCGAACCCGGCCGCGACCTCGCCGCGGCACGGGAACTGCTCACGGTGCCGGACGCCACCGGCGGCACCGGGCTCCCGGGCCCGGGCCCGGGCCTGGACCCGGACCCGGCCGCACCGCCGCTGCCCGCCCAGCTCCCGGGCGACCTCGCCGACTTCACCGGCCGCGCCACGCACGTGGCGGACCTGTGCGCGCTGCTGACGTCCGAACACCCCGGGGCCGCCGCCGCGGTCGCGGTCTCCGGAGCCGGCGGGGTGGGCAAGAGCGCCCTCGCCGTGCACGTCGCGCACCGGGTGCGGGAGTCCTTCCCGCACGGACAGCTCTACACGGACCTCCAGGGCGTCGGCGGCCACCCGGCCGACCCGGCCACCGTGCTGGGCTCGTTCCTGCGGGCGCTGGGCGTGGACGACGCCGCGATACCCGAGGGCCTGGCGGAACGCTCCGCGCTCTTCCGCACCCGGCTGGACGGGCGCCGCGTGCTCATCCTCCTCGACAACGCCCACGGCCCCGAGCAGGTGCGGCCCTTCCTGCCCGGGCCGCCCTCGTGCGCCGTCCTGGTCACCAGCCGCGCCAAGCTCGCGGGGCCGACGTCCGCGCGCCTGGTCGACCTCGACGTCATGACCCCGGACGAGGCGCTCGAACTCCTGGGCAAGGTCCTGGGCCGGGACCGCGTCGCCGCCGAGGCGGACGACGCCGCCCGGCTGGTGTCGGCCTGCGGCCACCTGCCGCTGGCCGTACGGATCGTGGCGGCCCGGCTGGCCACGCGCCCCGCGTGGTCGCTCGGCGTGCTGCACGCCCGGCTCGCCGACGAGCGGCACCGCCTCGCCGAACTGCGCGTCGCCGACCTGACGGTCGAGGCCGCCTTCGCACTCGGCCACGCCCAGCTCCGGCCGGCCCAGCAGCGCGCCTTCCGGCTGCTCGCCCTGCCCGACGGCCCGCACGTCTCGTCCGCCGCCGCGGCCGCCGTCCTCGGCCTGCCGGAGCCGGAGGCCGAGGCGCTGTGCGAGTCCCTGGTCGACGTCAGCCTGCTGGAGTCCCCCGCCCCCGGCCGCTACCGCTACCACGACCTGCTGCGCCTCTACGCGCGTGGACGCGCGAGCGCGGAGGAGTCCCCGGAGGGACGGGCCGCCGGCCTGCGCCGCCTGCTGGAGTTCCTGGTGTCCACGGTGCGGGCCGCGCACCCCGGCGCCCTCGGCAGGGCCGAACGCCTGGGGGTGGCCGCGACGGTCCCCGGACTGTCGTTCGCCACGGCAGAGGACGCCGGTGCCTGGCTGGCCGAGGAGGCACTGTGCCTGTTCGCGGCGGTACGCCAAGCGGCCGAGGCCCCCGCCCGCGCCGTCGCCCCGGCGGCCGACCTGCTGCTCATGATGGAGGAGCTGCTGGAACGCGGGGGCCCCGGGCCGGAGTTCGAGCAGGCGGCCCACGCGGTGGTCTCCGCGGCGCTCCGCCTGGGCGACCGGCGCAGCGCGGGCCGCGCCTACCTGGCCCTCGCCCACGGCTACTACTACGCGGCCCGCATCCGCGAACTGGTCGTGGTCTGCCGCCAGGCGGTGGCGGCGAGCCGCGCGGCCGGTGACGCGCTCGTCATGGCCGACGCCCTGGTGCTGCTGGCACGCTGCTCGTACCACCTGCGCCGCCACGACGAGGCCCGCGCCCTCCTCACCGAGGCGTCGGCGGTCTTCCAGGAGCACGCCGACCGGTTCGGCGAGGCGAACGTCCTCGGAGCGCGCTGCCGGGTGCGCCAGTCGGCGGGCGAGACGGGCCCGGCGGTCGCGGACGCCGAGGAGGCCCTGGCGGTCCATCAGGGACTGAGCGACGGCCGCCGGGTGGGGTTCGCCCTGTACGAACTGGGCGTCGTCCTCGGCGCCGCCGGGCGGACCGCCGAGTCCGCCGTACGCCTCACCCAGGCGCTGGCCTTCTTCGGCGACCGCCGCAACCGGCTGTGGGAAGGGCTCACCCTCTTCCGGCTCGCGGAGAACCGGCTCGCGGAGACCCAGTTCGTGGAGGACCGGCCCGCCACCGGCCGTGCCGAGGAGGCCGCGCAGCTGGCCCGGACCGCGGCCGCGACGCTGGAGGAGGTCAGGAACGACTGGGGCCGCGCGCACGCGCTGGCCGTGCTCGCCTCCGCCCTCGACCGGATCGGGGACCACGACGGCGCCCGGGCGCACCGGCGCACCGCGTACGAGATCTGTGCCCGCCTGGGCATGCCGGAGGCCGACGACCTCCTCGCCCTGCTCGGTGACGAGCCCGTGCGCCGGGACGGGCCCGAACCGGCACCGGTCCCCCCGGCACCGGTCCCCTGACATCCGGAGACATCCCATGCCCCCCACTGCCCCGCCCGGCCACTCCTCCGGCGGTGAATCCGGGCGAACCGCCGCCTGCCGGTTCACCGTTCTCGGTCCCCTTCGCGTGCGCGACGGGTCGGCCGAGGTGTCCGTCGGCTCGCCACAGGCGCAGGCGGTGTTCACGGTCCTGCTGCTGCGGGCGCGTACCCCCGTGTCCGCCCGGGAACTGGTCGCCGCGGTCTGGGGCGACGAGGCCCCGCCCAACGCGCTGGGGTCGTTGCGCACCCACGTCTTCACCCTGCGCCGCCTGCTGGAGCCCGGCCGGGCACCCCGCGCCGCCGCGCGCACGCTGCTGACGACGGGCGACGGCTACACCCTGCGCGTCGCCCCGGAGGACGTCGACCTGACGGTCTTCGAGCTCCGTACGGCCGAGGCACGGCGGGCCCTGGCCGCCGGCCGGCCCGAACGGGCACGGTCACTGCTCGTCTCCGCGCTGGACCTGTGGCGCGGCAGCCCGCTCGTCGGCGTGCCGGGCCCGTACGCCGAGGCCCAGCGCGCCCGGCTGGAGGAGCTGCGCCTGGCGGCCGTCGAGGCCCGCCGGGAGGCCGAGATCGCGCTCGGCCGACACGACGACGCGACCGGGCTCCGGGCTCCGGCCCCGTCCGACGGACCGGCCCGACTGCCCCAGGACACCGCCGACTTCACGGGCCGGAACGACGAGACCGACCGGCTGTGCGCCGCGCTGGAGAGCAGCCGGATCGTCTCCCTCAGCGCGGTCAGCGGGATGGGCGGCATCGGCAAGACCGCCCTCGCCGTCCACGTGGCGCACCGGATGCGCCACCGCTTCCCGGACGGGCAGCTCTACGCGGACCTGAGGGGGACCGACCCCCGGCCCGCGGAGCCCATGGAGGTGCTGGGCCGCTTCCTGCGCGTCCTCGGCGTCCGCGCCGGTCACCTCCCGACGCTGCCCGGGGAACGGGCCGCCCTCTACCGCTCCGTGCTCGCCACCCGGCAGGTGCTCGTCCTGCTGGACAACGCCCGCGACCTCGCCCAGGTGCGCGACCTGCTGCCCGGCGCGCCCGGCAGCGCGGTGCTGCTCACCAGCCGCTCCCGGCTCGTCGGCCTGACCGGGGCCACCCTGGTGGACCTGCGGCCCCTGGCGCGGGCGGAGGCCCTGGAACTGCTGACCCGGATCGTCGGCGGACCGCGCGTGTCCGCCGAGCCGGAGGCCGTCGCCGAGGTGCTCGACGCCTGCGGCCATCTGCCGCTCGCCCTCCGCATCGTGGCCTCCCGGCTGGCCGCCCGTCCCGGCCACACGTTCGCGGAGACCGCCGCGCTGCTGGCGGACGAGCGGGGCCGCCTCGGCGCGTTCAGGGCGGAGGACGCCGCCGTGGAGACGACCTTCCGGCTCGGCATGGAACTGCTGGACGCCGAGCACGTCCGCGCCTTCCGGCTGCTGGCCCTGCCCGAGGTGCCCGAACTGGGCGTGCCCGCCGCCGCGGCGCTGCTCGCCCGGCCGGAGCGGGAGGCGGAGGAGCTGTGCGAGTCGCTGGTCGACCTGAGCCTGCTGGAGTCGGTCGCCCCCGGCCGCTACCGCTACCACGACCTGCTGCGGCTCTTCGCCCGGCAGACCGCGGTCGCCGAAGTGCCGGACCACGAGCGGACCGCCGCGCTCGCCCGCCTGCTGGAGTTCACCCTCGCCACCGCCCTCGACGCCCACCGGGCGTCGCTGCCCGACGACATCTTTCCCGGGAACATCCCCGGGAACGCCGCCCCGCCGCGCTCCGCGGGCCCGGTCTTCACCGGTCCGCAGGAGGCCACCGCCTGGCTGCTCGACGAGCAGACGTCGCTCCTGGGACTCGTCGAGCAGGCGGCGGGCGACGCCTCCCTGTCGCTGACCGTCAGCTCGGACCTGCTGCTGGCCGCGGACCCGCTCGGCCGCCTCGGCGCGCAGCCCTACGGCATCGAGCGCGCCGCCCGGACCCTGGCCGGGGCCGCGCGCGCCGCCGGTCACCGCACCGCGGAAGCACGCGCCCTGTACATGCTGGGCAGCTCCGTGCAGCACCGCTTCGCCATGCGGCTCGGCGCCCCCGACCTGGACCGGGCCATCGAGCTGTGCCGGGCGGCCGGGGACCGGACGCTGCTCGCCCACGTCCTGATCACACGGGGCGGAGGCGCACTGGCCCTGCGCGACTTCACCGCCGCGCACGCCCTGCTGACCGAGGCACTGACCCACTGCAGGGCCCTGGCCAGCCGCGGCATCGAGGCGTACGCGCTCGGCTTCCTCGGCCTGGCCCTGCTGGCCACCGGCCGGGCCGACGAGGGGCTGGCGCACTGCCGCGAGGCCGTCGCCGTCACCCGGGCGACCGGGGACCTCGCGGGCCGGGCCAACGCGCTGCACAACCTCGCCCAGGTCTGCCTGTGGACCGGACGGACGTCCGAGGCTTTCGACAGCCTGCACGAGAGCCTGCGCCTGTGGCGCGATACGGGCTCCCGTTACCGTGAGGGCCTCCTGCTCGGCGCGATCGCCGAGGCCCACAACGTCTCGGGACGGCCCGCGGAGGCCGCCGAGCACGCCGCGTGGGCACGGGACATCGCCGAGGCGCGCGGCGACGCCGGCATCCTCGCCCGCGCCCTCGCCCAGCTCGGTCACGCCCACCGGGCCCAGGGTGACGCCGACGAGGCCCGGGAGCACTACCGCCGTGCGGAGCGCGTCTTCCGCGAGCTCGGCCTGCCCGACGCGGACGACATCGCCCGGCATCTCCGGGAGCTCTGACACACGGCGTCGAGGAGAGCAGCAGGCAGGCCGGGGGACAGGCGAGGGAAAAGGCCGCGTCCCCCGGCTGGGGGAAACCGGGGGACGCGGCGCCTCGGCGGGACGGGGGAAGACGTCCCGCCGAGGGGACTCAGCGCTTGGGGATCTCGTCCCACAGCTGCTGAGCGGTCTTGCCCGTGCGGGCGCGCCACCACTGGTCGTCGCCGTCGTACGAGCCGTCGTGCCCGGCCACGTTCAGCTTCCGCACGATGTCGCCGTCGTAGTGCGTGGCCACGTGGTTCAGGAAGTACGCCGTCGTCTTGTACGCGTCGGTGTACTTGTCGGAGGACCCGACGGAGGGGAGCCCGCCGTTCTCGAAGTGGTAGTTGCGCACCCAGTCGGCCACGCCCTCGACGAAGTACCCGGGCACGACACGGTTCTGCTGGATGATGTGGACCTGCTCGTGGATGAGGAAGCCCGTGTCACCGGGGTTGCGGCGCACGTAGTCGGGGTTGACGCTCACCATGCCGCCGGAGGCGTACGCGACGCCGGTGTTGGACCGGTCGAGCACGATCCGGTACTCGGCGGGCGCCGCGTAGGCGTCGCCTATGATCAGCGCGACCGTCTTGGGGAACCAGGTCTCCAGCACCGGCTTCTGCGCTTCGAGCCAGCCCGCCAGGTCGGGGGCCTGCCCGGCGTCCAGTGTGATCCGTACGCCCTGGCCGCCCGGCTGCTGCGGCTGCGGCCGGGAGCCGACGGGCAGCAGCTCCCACCGCTGGCCGGGGTCGCCCTCGTCCGGGCCGCGCAGTGCCAGCGCGACGCCTTCGCCGACGGCCGTCAGGCAGCGGTCGCCCTCGTCCCCGCGCACCGTCTTGATCCGGTACCAGCCACTGCCCGCGTCCTCGAACAGCCAGCGCTGGTTGGTGTCACCGTGCTCGGGGAACAGGTGGGTGACCCCGGCGCTGAAGTTGTAGTCGAGGACCATGGCCTGGCCGGGGCCGTGGGTGCCGTGGGTCAGTCCCGTCTCCAGCAGCCACGAGCCGTTGTCCTTGGCCCAGAAGACCCACTGCTGCGCCAGCGATCCGTTGGGCTTCCAGCCCTGGATCCGGTTGCCCGCCGTCGTCTGGCTGGAATTGACGTCGACGGTCAGGCCGTTGGCGGACCGGAGGGTGAACAACTGGCCGTTCTGCGGGGCGACAGACATGCTGCGGCACCTTTCGTAGGGGTGGGGAAGGGAGAAGGGGTCAGTCGGTGACGCGGAAGCCGTGCTCCGCGCCCAGCTTCTCGAGGCTGGTACGGCCCGGTACGCCGTCGGCGTCGTCGCCCTCGTAGCCGCAGCGGCCCTGCCACTCGGCGTAGGCGTCCTGGGTCGAGGTGCCGAAGGAGCCGTCGACCCAGTCGGCGGACAGCAGGCCCTCGGCCTGGAGGGCCCGCTCCACGACGAGCACGTCGTCGCGGTGGGTGGTCGCGCCCTGCGCGGCGTCCGGGTCGTTCCCTGCCGCGGCCACGACCTTCGCCAGGCTGACCTCGGCGGCCTCGGACGAACCGTCGGACTCGTCCTCGTCCTCGTCGTCCACGGCGGCCGGGACGCCGCTGCCCGAGCCCGCGGCGAGGATCGCCGAGCGGTCGATGGCACCCGGGTCCCAGTGGTCGTTGCCGGGGACGTTGGTGTGCCCGTAGTGGCCGCCCTCGGAGTGCCAGGTGTCGCTGTCCCGGCTGGTGGAGTCGGAGCCGTCGGCGGCGAGGTCGCCCGCCGGCCAGGCGTCCGGGACACCCCAGGAGCGGGCGGCGTCGAGCAGCGCGGCGAAGTTCGGCCCCGGCCGCCAGTAGTCGGTGAAGGGCTCGCTCGCCCGGGCCAGCACCTCGACCTGGACGCAGACCCTGCCGGTGCGGTTGGTGCGGTCGCCGCCGTCGTTGCGCAGGGCGCGGGCGCTCTCGTCCAGCGGACCGAACTGGCCGATGCGGTCGGTCGTCGGGTCGTAGAGCACGTGCGGCTCGGCGCCGATCTCGATCAGGTAGTCGGCGGTGGAGTCGAACTCCGCGTCACCGGCGCCGCTCTCGGTGGTGTGCCAGACGATGCGGGGCGGCTCGTCGGGGGTGTCCATGTCGCCGCCGATGTCGCCGCCGCCCAGACGTTCGGCACCGGGTATCCAGGTGATGCCCATGGGGGGTGTCCTCTCGGGTTCCGTCTCGGCGCCGTCAGTTCGCGAAGGTCTGCGTCCAGCGGCCGCCGCTGCCGGGGGCGAAGGCCGCCCCGAAACGCCGGAAGTCCCGCCCGAGGATGTTGTTGCGGTGCCCCTCGCTGCGCATCCACATGTCCATGGTTCCGCGCACGTCGGAGCCGGTGGCGGCGTTCTCGGCACCGGACGAGCTCTGGACGCCCGCGTCCCTGAAGCGCCGCCCGAAGTCGCTGCCGTCCGAACCGACGTGGCCCAGGAAGTTGTTGCGCGCCATGTCGTCGGACTGGCGCTGGGCCGCCGCGCACAGCCCGCCGTCGAGGACCAGGCCCGGCAGGCCGGCCCTCGCCCGCTCCTGGTTGACCAGGCTCAGCATCTGCTCGACGGCGGAGCCGCCACCGCCGGGCTGGGGCTGAGGCTGGGGCTGGGGCTGCTGACCGCCCTGGCTTCCCTGCCCGCCCTGACCGGAGCCCGCCACGCCCTCCAGCCGCCACCGCTGGGCGTCGCTGCCCGGGTCGGACTTCCACACGCCCAGGACGCGGCCGCCGCCGTCGGCGGTCAGGTAGGCGTCGCCGCCTTCCGTGCGCAGGCTCTTGAGGCGCACATAGCCGTCACCGGCGTCCTCCAGCCGCCACAGCTGGTTGGCCTGCCCGTGCTCATTGACCAGGTGGGCCCGGAAGTTGTTGAAGTCGTAGTCGAGGACCATGGCCTGGCCGGGGCCGTGGGTGCCGTGGGTCAGGCCCGTCTCCAGCAGCCATGAGCCGTTGTCCTTGGCCCAGAAGACCCACTGCTGCGCCTTCGACCCGTTGGGCGACCAGCCCTGGATCTTCGTGCCCGGAGCCGTGCTGCTGTGGTCGACGTCGGCGACCACGCCGGTCGCCGAGCGAAGGACGTACATCTGACCGTTCTGCGGGGACATTTCTTTCCGCCAAACCGTTCTCGGGCGCTGCGCATTTCTTCGGAAGCAGCGTCGTGTGAATTGCTCAAGGAGCCGCCGAACCTTTTCGGCTCCGCCATGCTGTCGGGCCCCCATCTACGGCGAATCAATTCGAAATCAACGTCGATCAACGTGGATCAACGCGTCCATCAACGTGTCCGTCAACGTCTCCCGGAAAAGCGTTCAACGGGAGTCCGGCAGAGCACGTCCGGCCTCGATGTGGCATGGTGATCGACAGCTCGCGTCCCACGTCGGAGGCGGTGCACGCCCATGCCGTGCCCTCTGCGCACCAGCACGCGAGCGTTCATTCCACTGCGGTCACCATCGCCACGGAAATATTCATGCTCACAATCCAGGAGGGGTAAACCATGTCCGGAGCCAGGGAATTCATCAGCGTCGCCCGGGAAGAGATCGGATACCAGGAGGGTTTCTCCGACGGGCACTGGGACAACGACAACAAGTTCGGCAGCTGGTACGGCATGAACGAAGAGGCGTGGTGCGGCATGTTCGTGAGCTGGGTCGCGGACCGCAGCGGTAACGGCGACATCGTGCCGCGCTACGCGTGGTGCCCGGCGGGCGTGGAGTGGTTCCAGGACCGCGGCCGCTGGAGCGCCTACCCGGCCGTCGGCGGCGTGGTCTTCTTCGGCCCCGGCGGCGGCTCGCACACGGGCATCTGCATCGCGTACACGGACGACGAGATCATCACCATCGAGGGCAACACCAACGACTCGGGCTCGGCCGAGGGCGACGGCGTCTACCTCAAGACCCGGCCGCGCAAGTCCTCCTACGTCTACGGGTACGGCATCCCGGACTTCCCGGAGGGCGCCGTCGTGGCCGACCCCGACTGGCAGGGGCGCCCCGGCGTCGTCCACTTCGGCGAGCAGGCCGACGAGTCCGACATCCCGGCCGGCGGCGACACCTCCTCCCGGCCCGCCGACCGTGAGGAGGACCGGGAGGATCGGGAGGACCGGGACGGTGACACCTCCCACCAGGTCGTGATCGACGGTCTGGCCTACGGCCCCGGGAGCAGTGGCGAACACATCACCCGCCTGGGAGAGATGCTGGTGCGGGCCGGCTGCGGCGCCTACGAGGACGGCCCCGGCGACGAATGGACGGAGGAGGACACGGAGTCGATGCGCCGGTACCAGGAGAAGATCGGCGACACGGGTGCCGACGCGGACGGCATCCCGGGCCCCAAGCAGCTGGCGCGGCTGACGGCGGAGTACGGCGGGTCCCGCACCGTCACGGTGCGGGAGGGCGACACGCTCTCGTCCATCGCGGCGGCGAACGACATCCCGCTGTCCGAACTGACGGCGGCGAACCCGCAGATCGAGGACCCCGACACGATCACCCCGGGGGAAACGGTCACGCTTCCGTAGCCCCGGCCGCCCGGGGACGGAACAGCGCCCCCGGGCCTCGGACTCGCGGAGCACGAGCCGTCCGGTCCTGATCGGGCCAGGCGGCCGGCGACCAGGCGATGGGCCGAGCAACCAGAAGCCGGTGTCCGCCACCGGCGGCCTACGGATTCCCGGCGCCCTCGACGTTGGAGATCATCCTGCGCAGCACCTTGAGCGCGGCCACGTACTCCTCGTCGCTGATCCCGTCGTGGACCACAGCACGAAGTTCGGTCACCAGCTCGCGCAGCCGTATCCTGGCGGCTTCTCCGGTGTCGGTGAGGTGCAGACGGTGTCCGGCGTCGGCCCGTAGCCAGCCGCGGTGGAGCAACTGGGCGACGACGCGGGGGATCTCGTGCTGCCCGTCCGCAAGCGGCAGCAACTGGGCGGCTATCTCGTCGCGGCTCGGCGCCGCAGGCCGGTACTTGACGCTGTTGAGCACCCAGTACTGCGGCTGTGTGACATCGATCCCGGCCATGGCATCACGCAGATGCCGGGTAACCGCCGCGTGGGCCCGACCGCTCCAGTAGCCGATGGGCTGGCCGGCCAGCATGTCGTCGGTGGCGGCGGGATCGGCCGGCGCCTGGTCGGTGGTGGTGCCAGTCGGAGAGCCCATGATCACAAAGCTACATCCGTGTGCGCCGAACCGCCGAGATGCCTGGTGACGGGGAGGACGTGGGCGCCGGTGACCACGAGCGGGAGCTCATCGGGGCAGTACCGCCTGCCCGGCCGCGGCCGCGGTGAGCTTGCCGACGGCGTGCAGCACGGTGCCGAGACCGGCCCGGGCCTGCGGGGTGCGTCCGGTGGCGATGCGGTGGAACTGCGCGTTGTGCGTGGCGAGCTGGACGTAGCCGTCGAGGGGCCGGTAGCCGGTGGGGCGTGGCGGCGTGGGCAGGAG
>NZ_JAINFC010000839.1 GCF_020740835.1 Streptomyces sp. UNOC14_S4 | reverse complement strand
CCGGATGTGCGAACGGACCGCGTGGATCCGCGGCTTGGACCACCGCGTCGACCCCCAGGCCCTCGGGCTGCGCGACCTCACCGACGCGCCTTCCGCCCGGCTCGCCGCCGAGCACGCGGGGGCGTTCGACGCGCCCGTGGACACCGCCGAGATCCACGCCCCCTTCACCGCGCAGGAGGTCATCCTGCGCAAGGCCCTGCGCCTCGGGCCCGACGTGGTGGTCAACCCGTCCGGCGGCGCGCTGGCCGCCAACCCGGTCATGGTCACGGGACTCGTCCGCTTCGGCGAGGCCGCCGCCCGCATCCACCGCGGCGAGTCGCGGCGCGCGCTCGCCCACGCCACCTCGGGCCCCTGCCTCCAGCAGAACCTCGTCGGCGTACTCGAAGGAGAGGGCCCGTGACCCGCGAACCCGTGGCCGTCGTCGGGATCGGCCAGACCCGGCACGCGGCCGCCCGCAAGGACGTCTCGATCGCCGGGCTCGTCCGCGAGGCCGCCCTGCGTGCCCTGGCCGACGCCGAACTGACCTGGGCCGACGTCGACGCCGTGGTCATCGGCAAGGCGCCCGACTTCTTCGAGGGCGTCATGATGCCCGAGCTCCACCTCGCCGACGCCCTCGGCGCCGTCGGCAAACCCCTCATGCGCGTGCACACCGCCGGTTCCGTCGGCGGCTCCACCGCCCTCGTCGCCGCGAACCTCGTCGCCGCCCGCGTCCGCGAGACGGTGCTCACCGTCGCCTTCGAGAAGCAGTCCGAGTCGAACGCCATGTGGGGCCTGTCCCTCCCCGTCCCCTTCCAACAGCCCCTGCTGGCCGGGGCCGGAGGCTTCTTCGCCCCGCACGTACGCGCCTACATCCGGCGCACCGGAGCACCCGCGACCGTGGGCACCCTCGTCGCCTACAAGGACCGCCGCAACGCGCTCAAGAACCCCTGCGCCCACCTCCACGAGCACGACATCACCCTGGAACGGGTGCAGGAGTCCCCCATGCTGTGGGACCCCATCCGTTACTCCGAGACCTGCCCGTCCTCCGACGGGGCCTGCGCGATGGTCCTCACCGGCCGCCGGGGCGCCGCCCGCGCCCCGCACCCGCCCGCCTGGGTGCACGGCGGCGCCATGCGCAGCGAGCCCACGCTCTTCGCGGGCAAGGACTTCGTCTCGCCCCGCGCGGGCCGGGACTGCGCCGCCGACGTCTACCGCCAGGCGGGCGTCACCGACCCGCGCCGCGAGATCGACGTGGCCGAACTGTACGTACCGTTCAGCTGGTACGAGCCCATGTGGCTGGAGAACCTGGGCTTCGCCGCCGAGGGGGAGGGGTGGAAGCTCACCGCGTCCGGCGCCACCGAACTGGACGGCGACCTCCCGGTGAACCCCTCCGGCGGGGTGCTCTCCACCAACCCCATCGGCGCCTCCGGCATGCTGCGCTTCGCCGAGGCCGCGCTCCAGGTGCGCGGCCGCGCGGGCGATCACCAGGTCGACGGCGCGCGCAGAGCACTCGGGCACGCCTACGGAGGAGGAGCGCAGTTCTTCTCGATGTGGCTGGTGGGGAACGAGCCGCCCGACGGCTGAGGCCGGACGGCGGCCTGTCCGGCGCCCGCCGCGCTCGCTAGGGTGGGCCCCGCGACGACGACCGGGAGGAGCACGGACGTGGCGAAGAGCACGACGGAACGACCGGCCGACGGCGACGCCAGGCCAATTCTCGACCTCGCGAACGCCGCATGGCAGCCGGGCAGCCGTGGCATCGGCGACGTCCAGATCGCCTTCGTCGAGGGCTTCATCGCCATGCGGCACGGGCGGGCCCCTGCCGGGCCCGCCCTGGTTTTCGCCCCCATGGAATGGCGCGCTTTCGTCCGCAACGCGCGCCGCTACCACGCGGGGCTCCTGGCGGAGGGCACGCGGGTCTGACCCGCGCCCCACGCCGGGGGCTTCGCCCCCTGGACCCCGTTGTTTCCTCCTGCCGGGGGGCTGCGCCTACCGGGGTGCG
>NZ_JAINFC010000838.1 GCF_020740835.1 Streptomyces sp. UNOC14_S4 | reverse complement strand
CGTGACCGCGCTGGTGGCCGTCGGGGCACTCGCTCTCGGGGCGGCGTTCGTCATCGGGGACCGAGGGAAGAAGGGCGACGGGCCCGGCGGGGGAGCGCCCTCCGGCGGCTCCGTGCTCCCCTCCTCGCTCCCTTCCGCACTCCCCAGCGGTCTGCCCTCGGGCCTGCCGACCAGCCTGCCCAGCGGACTGCCGACAAGCCTCCCGTCGGGCTGGCCCAGTGGCTTGCCGACGAGCCTGCCGAGCGGTTTCCCCACCGACCTGCTGCCCGCGCCGCTCGACGGCCGGCGGGCCGGTGCGGTCACGTGGCGGGTACGGCCTGGATGTCCAGCTCGATCCTGATCGTCGCGCCGATCATGGCGATGCCGCGCTGGAGCATCGACTTCCAGTCCAGGGTGAAGTCCTCGCGGTGCAGTTCGGTCGTCGCCGAGCAGGCCGTACGGGACTCGCCCATGATGCCGGTGCCGATGCCCAGGTAACGCGTGTCCAGCGAGACGTTGCGGCTGACGCCGTGCAGGTTGAGCACCCCCTGCACCGTCCACCGGGAGCCACCGTGGTGCACGAACCGCTCGCTGGTGAACTGCATGTACGGGAATTTGGCGACGTCCAGGAACTCCGGCGAGCACAGGTGCTCGTCGCGCTGCGCGACCCCGGTGTCGATGCTCGCCGTCTCGATCACCACGTCGATCCGCGAGTCCTCCATGTTCTCGCCGATCCACAAGGTGCCCTCGAACCGGTTGAACCGGCCGTGCACCTCGGCGAGCCCGATGTGCCGGGAGACGAAGCGCACCGCCGTGTGGTCCGGGTCGATGCGCCAGGCCCCGGGAGCGGGCAGGGCGGGCGCGGGGGCCGGTTCCATGGCCATCGGGTCGAGCGCGGTCCGTACGCCTTCGGCGCAGGTGACAGAGCGGCGCACGGGCTGGAAGCCTTCCGCCGTCACGGCGACGTTGTACTCGCCGGGCGCCACGGTCGCCGCGAACCGGCCGTGCGGATCGGTCTGCCCGTGGACCACCTCCTGGCCGTTGAGATCCCTGACGGACACCTCGGCTCTGTGCATCGGCAACTGGACGGGGTCCGTGACGAAGCAGTCGAGAGCCCCCGCGCCGTACGGAATCGGTGCGGCCTCCCGGTGAGGGGAACGCTTGTGGAGGCGCAGCAGGGCGAAAGCCATCCCGAAGTGCCTTTCCGTGCTCAGAAGGTGATGAAACTGTAGATCACCATATTCCATGACCAAAAGGCAAAAATTGGCATCCTGCCTAGGAAAGGGCAAGTTTCATCCCCTCTCGCCTTCGAATCCGCGGCAGGGGGTGCGGGTGTCGGGCCGTGGAGTCCTGGCAGCAGGGCTCCACGGTTGCGGGGCTCTTGCCGGGTGACTGCGCCTCAGCTCTCCGCGACGTCCTCCCCGAGCGCCGCCGCGAGTGCCGAGGCGGGGTCGCGGTCGCACGGTCCGGCGGGCTGCCAGCGGCCGCTCTCCTTGCGGTACGGCCACCAGTGTCCGTCGCGCCCGTAGCGCAGCTGCGCGTCCGTCCCGACCGCGGTCCAGTGGTTGTGCGCGCACCGCAGCTCCGGCGCTGTGCCGTCCTCCCAGGCGCTCGCCAGCTGTGCCCGGGCCCGTGCGAGAACGTCGGCGCCCGGTGCCCAGTCGTCCTCGAGGACGGCCAGCGCGGCCGCGCCGCCGTGCCCCCACGCGCGTACGGCCCGCGCGAGTTCCGTACGGCCTCGGCCGCAGCCCGCCGCCAGCCGGTCGGCGATCGCGGGCGGAGGGCAGGAGGCGGCGAGCCGCACCGTGTCCTGCCACTCGCTGAGCTCTTCCGGTACGGGCGTCAGTTCATGGCCGGGGGCGAGGGCTTCGGCGAGCAGCCGCCGGGCCCGGGCGGCCGCGTCGGCGGCCAGGAACTCCAGCGCCGCGGCATCGACCCCGGGCGCCGGAGCGGTGTCGCCCGACAGGGTGGGGGGCCTGCCCGGGGACTCCACCGGAGGG
>NZ_JAINFC010000837.1 GCF_020740835.1 Streptomyces sp. UNOC14_S4 | reverse complement strand
CATGTTGCGTCCTGAAAGCTGGTCCAGGCTTACGGGTGGGAGTCCCGTGCGGGTAGACACCGGAGTGCCCGGTAGCAGGTCCCGGTTCGTCGTGGAGACGCGGCGGGCTGAGCGGGATGTCAAGAGCCCCTTCGGGGGGAGCAAGCACGCGGGCCGTAGCGTTAAGCGAACCTTGCAGCCTCGTCAGATCTACAGCGGAGAAGCCGAGCCCCTCATGTCAGGGCGAAGGCCATGTCCTGGGGGCCCTGTTCCGGGGTCAGCCCTCGGGGTTCTCCCGGGGTACGGAGGGCGGCACGTGTGCACAGTCTGGGCCGGAACAGGAGAGACCCGTCTGACCACGCCTGACGTCGGGCAAGAGACCGGACGTATAAGCCGATGGTGAAGTCGTCCGGAGGGCAGCGGGAGTCCGATGGGGTCGTAGTACCGCTGATCGGCGTGCAACACAACGCGCCGGGAGGGAAGGGCCCCAACTTTGATCACGTTCGTGGCGGAGGTAAGCGCGAGGGCATGGCCGGAGAGAGACTGGTCAACCACCCCGGCGGGGCGAGCCCCGTCGTAGTGGACGGGCGTGCGTCCGTCCTGAAAGTGCGACAACTTCAACGCGCGCTATGGACTGCGGCCAAGCAGTCTCCGGAGCGGCGTTTCCACGCCCTGTACGACCGTATCCACAGGGGTGACGTTCTGTGGGAGGCGTGGGAGCGGGTCCGGGCCAACAGAGGGAGCGCCGGGGTGGATCGGGTCACCCTGGAGTTCGTGGAGAGCCGGTACGGGGTCGAGCGGTTGCTCGGCGAACTCCAGCAGGCTCTTCGCTCAGGCACATACCGTCCCGCGCCGGCCAGGCGTGTGGACATCCCGAAACCACAGGGAGGCAAGCGGCCGTTGGGCATCCCCACGGTGCGCGACAGGGTGGCCCAGCAGGCGGCGAAGATTGCCCTGGAGCCGGTGTTCGAGGCGGGGTTCTCCCCATCCTCGTACGGGTACCGGCCCAAGCGGTCGGCGTTGCAGGCGATGGAGCGTCTTCGGACGGGATTCATCGAGGGTCGCTGTGTCGTCGTGGAGTTCGACATCCGCAACTTCTTCGGCGAGATCGACCACGGTCGGCTGCTCGCGGAAGTGGGGCGGCGTGTATCGGACCGCAGGGTGCTCAAGCTGCTGCGGCTGTGGCTCCAGGCAGGTGTGATGGAGGACGGGGAGGTACGGCGGACGGTCGCCGGTACTCCGCAGGGCGGGGTTGATCTCACCCTTGCTGGCCAACATCTACCTACATGTCCTGGACACCGAGCTCGCTGAGCGCGGTGTCGGTGAACTGGTCCGGTACGCGGACGACGGTGTCGTCCTGTGCCGGTCGGTGAACAACGCCAGGGCGGCCCTGGTAGCGGTCGAGGAGATCCTCGGCGAGCTGGGGCTGGAGCTGCACCCGGACAAGACGAAGGAAGCTGGTCGACCTCAGAGAGGGCCGGGAAGGACTCGACTTCCTCGGCTGCCACTTCAGAGCCCGCTTCTCGGGCCGGATGTGGGAGAAGTACCGCATGCGGCGCTTCTACCTGCATCGATGGCCCTCGCAGGCGGCGATGAAGCGACTCCGGACCAAGGTCCACGAACGGACCGACCGCCGTCGGACGGGAACGGACATCCGCGACGTGATCGCGGAGTTGAATCCGATCCTGCGCGGCTGGGGCGCCTACTTCCGAACCGGGAATGCCGCCCGGAAGTTCATCCAGATCGACCGCTACGTCGCGTGGCGGCTCCGGGGACTCATGGTGAGGAAACGGGGCCGCAACTTGCGGGCGGGACAGCTCGATCGGTGGACGGAAGAGTGGTTCAACGGGCATGGCCTGCACCGTCTACGTGGCACGATCCGCTATCCGAAGGCGGCGTAACCATGTCAAGAAGATCATCGGTAAGCCGTGTGCGGGAAAACCGCACGCACGGATTGAAAGGGGACGGAGGAACCGGGCTCGCAGGAGCACCGCGCCTCCAACTACCAATGG
>NZ_JAINFC010000836.1 GCF_020740835.1 Streptomyces sp. UNOC14_S4 | reverse complement strand
CCCTCGTGGCGACCGCAGCCGCCGTCGTGACGGCCCCAGCCGCCACCCCAGCCCCAGTCGTCACCGCAGTCCTCGTGGTGGTGACGGTGGCCCCAGCGGCCGTCGCCCCAGCCACGGTCGCAGTCGTCCCAGCGGCCGTGGTCGTGGTGGTCCCAGCGGCCGTGGTCACGGTCGTGGTCCCAGCGACCGTGGTCACCGTCGTGGTCGTGGTCGTGGTGCCACGCCTGGACCGTGGGGGTGGCCGGGGCGGCCTGTGCCACACCGGCGATCGGAACGACGGCGGCCGCGGCGAGGAAGGCGGCGGCCGCGGTGCGGCCGACGAGCTTACGCATGTGTGTCTCCTGGATTCGCAGGAATCGGACAAAGACACCCATACCTCGCCCAGCGCGTGAAACAGCACGACTTCACGGTCATACAGTCATACGGACCAGGGATTCGCTCGGTTGCAGCAGCCTGACCCCCTCCCGGGTGGCGCACAGCGGCCGGATGCACGGGGTGCGGCCACTTAACATGGTCCGGATTCCCCCCACTGCGAACCTTTTGGAGCACTCATGGGCCTCGGCGTGCGCTGGACTCTGCACGGGGACGGGCGCACCCCGGCCCCCGGTGCCGTCGTCAGACCGGACGAGCGGCTCTCCTGGCCCCGGACCGCCGGGCTCGGCGCGCAGCACGTCGTGGCAATGTTCGGCGCGTCATTCGTCGCCCCGGTCCTCATGGGGCTCGACCCCAACCTCGCGATCATGATGTCCGGCGTCGCGACGATCCTCTTCCTGCTGGCGACGCGCGGCCGGGTGCCCAGCTATCTGGGGTGCAGCCTCTCCTTCGTGGGGGTCGCCGCGATCATCCGGGCGCAGGGCGGCGGCAGCGCGGCCGTCACCGGCGCGATCTTCGCGGTCGGCGCGGCGCTGTTCCTGAGCGGCCTGGCCGTACGGAAGTTCGGCGCGGGCATCATCCACGCGGCGATGCCGCCGGTGGTCACCGGTGCCGTGGTCATGCTGATCGGCTTCAACCTCGCGCCGGTCACGGCCAGGACGTACTGGCCGCAGGACCAGTGGACGGCCCTGCTGACGATGCTCGTCACCGGGCTCTGCGTGGTGTGCCTGCGCGGGTTCTGGTCCCGCGTCGCCATCTTCCTCGGGCTGCTCTTCGGCTACGGCATCTCCTGGGTGTTCGACCGCGCCTTCGGGAAGATCCACTCGGTGCACGGCGGGCCCGAGGCCGTCGACCACTGGCGTCTCGACCTCTCGGGGGTCGCCAAGGCCGACTGGCTCGGCCTGCCCACGCTGCACGGGCCGACGTTCAGCTGGTCCGCGATCCTCGTGGCCCTGCCGGTCGTCATCGCCCTGATCGCCGAGAACGCCGGGCACGTGAAGGCCGTCGGCGAGATGACCGGCGACCCGCTGGACGACCAGCTCGGCACCGCGATCTCCGCGGACGGCGCGGCGACGATGATCTCCACCGCGGTCGGCGGCCCGGCCAACACCACCTACTCCGAGAACATCGGCGTCATGGCGGCCACCCGGGTCTACTCCACCGCCGCCTACTGGGCGGCCGCGGGCTTCGCCCTGCTCTTCGGCGTCTGCCCGAAGTTCGGCGCCGTCGTGGCGGCCGTGCCCGGCGGTGTGCTGGGCGGCATCACCGTCATCCTCTACGGCATGATCGGCCTGCTCGGCGCGCAGATCTGGGTCCACAACAAGGTCGACCTGCGCAATCCGCTGAACCTGGTGCCGGTCGCCGCGGGCATCATCATCGGCATCGGTGGCGTCAGCCTGAAGATCAGCAACAACTTCGAGCTCAGCGGCATCGCCCTCGGCACCATCGTGGTGCTCTCCGGCTACCACGTCCTGCGCGCCCTGGCCCCGGCCCACCTCAAGGAGCAGGAGCCGCTGCTGGACGCGGGGACGAGCGGCTACGACGCGGCCGCCGAGCAGGAGGCGACCCGCCGCGACACCTGACGGAACGGGTGGCGGGGCGCCCCGGACATGACGCCCCGTCATCCGTTCCGGTC
>NZ_JAINFC010000835.1 GCF_020740835.1 Streptomyces sp. UNOC14_S4 | reverse complement strand
GGGCGAGCCTGCGCATGTCGCCGGGGCCCGGCTGCGGTGCCGTGCCCGTGGGCTGCGGCCCGGCGCCCGTCAGCAGGTCGCGGCCGTCGAGGGTGTCGGGGGCGGGCGCTCCCTCGAAGTCGCTCCCGAGGTCGGCGGGCGGCACCGGCTCGATGCCCGTGGCGCCTCCCGCGGACACGGACGCCAGGTCCAGGGGGTCGTCGTCGAGGCCGTCCCCGTCGGCGATGGCGGTGAGCCGGGCGGAGGTGTCCATGAAGGACGGGTCGACGCGGTGCACGGCCCGGTAGAGGGGGAGCGCGGCGGCGGTCCGGCCGGTGCCCTCGTGCGCGCGGGCCAGCCAGTAGCGCAGCTCCTTGCGCTGCGGCTGCTCGCTGCGGCAGCGCATCAGCGCGGCGGACAGCAGCGGTTCCGCCTGCCCGTACATCTCCAGGCGCACCCGGGCCATGCCGCCGAAGAGCCCGGCCTCGATCCCGAGCAGCTGATCGCCGAGCAGGGGTTCGGTGTGCCGGACGAGCTGGTCCCAGTCCTTGACGAGGTACGCGCGGCACGCGTGCAGGAAACGGGACTGGGGGTCGGCCTCGACGGGCGGGCAGTCGGCCAGGGCCCGGTCCAGCTCGGGCACATGGCGGCCGTCGAGCCAGTGCGAGGCGTGGGCGAGCAGCAGGTCACGGCTGCTCTCCAGGACGGGCTGCACCCACCAGCCGAGCCAGTACCAGGAGTTGAGGGTGCGGCGGTGGCGGGCCCGCTGCTCGCCGAAGCGGTCGCGGTGGCGGTACATCCGCAGGAGCGCGGTGGTGGTCTCGGCGCGCAGCGCGTGCAGCCCCAGCCAGGCGTCGGCCATCCCGGGGTCCGCCCGGACGGCTGCCCGGAACTCCTCCTCCGCCTGTGCGTACGCGCCCATGGTGTAGGCGTCGACGGCGCGCAGCCAGGCGAGATCGGCCGGGGCGGGTGGGCCCTGCATGCCGAAATCCATCACGTCCCCCACAAACCCTGCCCCCGTAGCGTGCTGCCGGCGGCTGCCTGGCGTGCCTTTCCGAACCGCTGTGCTGTGGACGGGAGTTGACCAGTGTGTCGGCGCACCCCGCCGAAGGGTGTGCCGTCTGGCATCGTACCTGCGCGGTTGGTGTGGGCCGAAGGGTGCCGCACCGCAGTTCACGGTGTCGGGGCACGGGCCGGGGGCCGGAAAGCGATCCGGAAGACGGTCACCCAGTGTGAAGGGGACGGTGGAGCAAAGCACTCAAATAGGGGTGCCGGGGAAAGTACGAAGCCCCCGATCACGGGGGAACAACCGGGGGCTTCGCGTTCTCGGGCGGCTGCTGTCGGCCGCCTAATGAGAACGTAAGTCCTGTACGGCCCCTCGGTCAAGCCGAGTTGGCGCACTCGGCGGGGATCGGCCGCCGACGGCCGGTGGCGCGGCCCCAGTTGCTCACCGAGAGTGAGGAAAGGGCCCGTTCAATCTGTCTCACCGGGCCCCGGCAGCACCTCATATCCCTCCTGCCCCTGGAGAATCAGGAGTTCTGCGAAGGGACGCGTGGGATCCGTCGAGAAGTGCCGCTGCTCCGCTCGCTTCCAGCCGTCCCAGAAATCGGTCAGTTCGGGACCATCACGGAGTTGACCCCTTTCCCAGGAGCTCTCATGCGTCAACTCCATCCACAACAGGCACGCCAAATGGGGGCGGAGGGCCCGGCGGCCCGCGCCGACGCCCTCCACGAGCACGACCGGCGCGGCGGGCACGGTGTGTTCCTCGGCGAACCGGCGAGCCGTCCAGTCGTAGGCCCGGTAGCGCGCGGTCCCGCCCCGCGCCAGCGGCTCCAGCACCCAGGTGCGGAGCCGCTCCATCCACTCGAAGGGTTCTTCGTGCGTGGCCAGGTCGTCGAGGTGGAGGGTGGGTACGGGCGGCTCGCCGAGTGCTTCGGCGGGCCGTGCGGCGAACGTGCTCTTGCCGGAGCCGGCGTGGCCGTCGATCCCGATGAGCCTCACCGGTCCGAGGGATGGGGGGAGGGCGAGAA
>NZ_JAINFC010000834.1 GCF_020740835.1 Streptomyces sp. UNOC14_S4 | reverse complement strand
GGGCCGGGCGGTCGCCCCAGGCGGTCCATGCCGTCCCGAAAGCGATCGAGCAGACGCACCGGGCCGCTGCCTGCCCTGTCTGGACGACCGCGAGCCCGGTGCCGCGGATCGCCTCCGGCACGGCGTCGGCGGTCACGGCGGCCAGCACTCCGTCCGTGGCCGCGTAGAAGCTCCCGTGCAGGGCCAGTACGACGAGGCAGAGCGCCGGGGAGGTGCCGGACGGGGCGATGAGCAGGCCGTAGGCCGCGAGCAGTGCCAGATGGCCGCAGAGGAACAACCGGCGCCGTCCTGTCCGGTCGGCGACCGCCCCCAGGGGCACGGCAAGGAGGAGGAACGCGGTGGCCGTGCCCAAGGGCAGCAATGGGAACCACGTCTCCGGAAGGTCCAGGCGGCGCTGCAGGGTGAGGTAGAGGAACGAGTCGCTGACCGTGGTCAGCCCCAGCAGGGTCGCGCAGCCCGTCAGGCGGCGTACGGCCGGAAGGCGCAGCGCGGCCCGCAGCGGAGCGCGGCCGGGGCCGCGCTCCGGGAGCGCGTCGGTCTGCCGTCTGGGGACGAACAGCAGGAGGACGAGGACCCCCAGCGCGGCGATACAGCCGCTGACGGTGAAGACCGCGTCGTAGCCGTCGGCCGCGGCGCGCAGGATCACGAAGGCGACGAGGGGGCCGAGCAGCGCGCCCGCGGTGTCCATCGCGCGGTGCACGCCGAACGCCCGTCCCCGCCCGGCGGGTTCGCAGGCCAGCGAGATCATGGCGTCCCGCGGCGCGGTGCGCAGCCCCTTGCCCGTCCGGTCGGCCGCGAGGACCGCGCCGATCCACGGCACGCTGTGCGCGAGCAGCAGCAGGGGCTTGCAGAGCGCGGACAGCCCGTAGCCCACCGCGGCGACGCGCTTGTGGCTCCCGCCGCCGTGATCGGACAGTCTGCCGCCGACGAGGCGTACGAGTGCGCTGACCCCGTTGTGGACGCCGTCCAGGAGCCCGAAGCCCAGCGGGGACAGGCCCAGTCCGGTGACGAGGTAGAGCGGCAGGACGGCGGTGACCATCTCCGAGGAGACATCGGTGATCAGACTGACGGAGCCCAGGGCCAGCACGGTGCCCGGCACGGCGGCGGCCCGCCGGCCGGAGAGGGGGCGCCGGCCGGCGGTGTCGGAGGGGTCCGGCGCGGTGCGGCTGTCCGCGAGGTACACGGTCAGCTGTTCCAGATGCCGGTGATGTCCTTGCCGCTCGCGGCGTTCCCGGCGTGCGAGGTGCCGTACATGTCCTCGAGCGTGCGCAGCACGTCGTAGTGGTTGTACGTGGCGTCGGAGGACGAGCCGGGCTGGACGGACTGTCCGTAGAGGACCGTGGGGATGCGGTTGCCGCTCAGCCGGTTGTCCTCGTCGAAGGTGATGAGGAGGAGGCTGTTGTGGCTCTTGGCCCAGTCGGCGTAGCTCTTCATGGTGTTCTTGAGCCAGGTGTCGCCCGTGCCCACGGAACAGTCGTGCATGTCGCTGCACAGGTTCGGGACGACGAAGGAGACCGTCGGCAGCGTGCTGTAGTCGGCCGGGAAGGCCGACATGGTGTGTGCCGTGCCGGTGGGCACGTTGTCGAAGCCGAACCACGGGTTGTGCTTCTGGGCGTACTTGCCGCTCCTGCAGACGGTGGAGCCTTCCGTGGGCAGGGACTCGTTGTAGCTGGCCCACGACTTGCCCGACGCCACGAGCTCGGACGCCAGGTTCGGCTCGCTGCTGAACCCGGGGGTGACACAGCTGTCGTCGGTGACGCCCTGTGTGTCGCCCGAGAAGAGCGCGTAGTAGTTCGGCTGGCTGGGGTGGGTCTCGGCGTACGAGGAGGTCAGGTTGGCGCCGCCCGACACGAGGGAGTTGATGTACGGGGCGCTCGAACTGCCGACGACCTGGTCGTAGGCGTGGTTCTCGAAGACGACGACCACGACGTGGTCGGGGGTGGGCAGGGCCGCCGCGGCGGAGGATTCGGAGGCCCACAGGCCGAGGGACGCGGCGGCGAGCCCGAAGGC
>NZ_JAINFC010000833.1 GCF_020740835.1 Streptomyces sp. UNOC14_S4 | reverse complement strand
GGGCGGGGTCAGCCGGCGAAGGCGGTGTACTCGTCGGCGGTGAGGAGGTCCGCCGGCTCGTCCGTGATCTTCACCTTGAACAGCCAGCCGCCGGCGAAGGGCTCGGAGTTCACCAGCGCCGGGTCGTCCACGACGTCCTGGTTGGCCTCGACGACCTCGCCCGTCACCGGGGCGAAGAGGTCGCTGACCGACTTGGTGGACTCCAGCTCGCCACAGGTCTCGCCCGCGGTGACCGTGTCACCGACCGCGGGGAGCTGGGCGTAGACCACGTCACCGAGGGAGTTCGCGGCGAACTCGGTGATCCCGACCGTCGCCACGCCGTTCTCGTCGGCGGCCGACAGCCACTCGTGCTCCTTGCTGTAGCGCAGCTGCTGGGGGTTGCTCATGGCTCGATTCTCCTGGATACGCGGGGATGCTTGTGCAATGGGTATTGACAGGTGAGACGCGAGGGGATCGGGAGGCCTCAGCGCTGCCGCTTGTAGAAGGGCAGGGCGACGACCTCGTAGGGCTCATGGCTGCCGCGAATGTCCACGGACACGCCCTTTGTACCGGGTGTGGCGTGCGCGGCGTCGACATACGCGATGGCGATCGGCTTGCCGAGCGTGGGGGAGGGGGCGCCCGAGGTGACCTCGCCGACGACCGCGCCGTCCGCGACCACCGCGAAACCGGCGCGCGGCACCCGGCGGCCCTCGGCGATCAGGCCGACGAGCTTGCGGGGCGGGGCGCTCTCGGCACGCTCCCGGGCGGCCAGCAGGGCCTCGCGGCCGACGAAGTCGCCCTCCTTCTCGAACTTCACGACCCGGCCCAGACCCGCGTCGAACGGGGTGGTCGCGGTCGTCAGCTCGTGCCCGTACAGCGGCATGCCCGCCTCCAGGCGCAGCGTGTCGCGGCAGGAGAGGCCACAGGGCACGAGACCGGCCCCGGCGCCCGCCTCGGTCAGCGCGTGCCACAGCTTCTCGGCGTCGGCCGGGGCGACGAACAGCTCGAAGCCGTCCTCGCCGGTGTAGCCGGTACGGGCGATCAGCGCGGGCACGCCCGCGACGGTGCCCGGCAGGCCCGCGTAGTACTTGAGGCCGTCCAGATCGGCGTCGGTGAGCGACTTCAGGATGCCGGGGGACTCCGGGCCCTGGACGGCGAGCAGCGCGTACGCGTCGCGGTCGTCGCGCACCTGGGCGTCGAAGCCCGCGGCCCGCCCGGCCAGCGCGTCCAGCACCACCTGGGCGTTGGAGGCGTTGGCGACGACCATGTACTCCTCGTCAGCCAGGCGGTAGACGATCAGGTCGTCGAGGATGCCGCCCTCGGCGTTGCAGATCATGGTGTAACGGGCGCGGCCGACCGCCACGCCGCCGATGTTGCCGACCAGGGCGTAGTCCAGCAGGGCCGCCGCCTGCGGGCCGGTCACGGTGCTCTCGCCCATGTGCGAGAGGTCGAACAGACCCGCGCGGGTACGGACCGCGATGTGCTCGTCGCGCTCGCTGCCGTAGCGCAGGGGCATGTCCCAGCCCGCGAAGTCGGTCATCGTGGCGCCGAGCGCGCGGTGCAGCGCGTCGAGCGCGGTACGGCGAGGGGCATCAGTCATGGTGTGGGCTCCCAGGCATGGCAGAAAGGACGTCCTCCCCATCTGTCATCGAACCTGAGAGGTTCACCGGGGACGACGAGGGCCCGCGGCTTGCACCTTCGGTGGGACCGCCGGGGCGGCCCGCTTTTCAGATCTGCCTCGCCCACGCGGTACGGGGCCTGAGAGATTCAAGGGAGGAACTTGCTCCTTCGGCGCCCAGCACGATCGCACGATCAGTGGCTGGAACTCTCCCGCGTGGATTCGAGCGGCCGGTATGCAGTTGGGTACGCAGTTGGCGCGCACATCATTGCACGGACGGGCGCGGGAGGGACTGCCCACCGGCCTCTCAATTGGATTACCTTTCTTTTACGTTCTGTGGGTAGCCGGATGATGACAGGGCGCGCGCCGCGCGGGTGTGGTCCGGCACGGGCGAGGTCCGGCACGGGGGGAAGCG
>NZ_JAINFC010000832.1 GCF_020740835.1 Streptomyces sp. UNOC14_S4 | reverse complement strand
CCCCCGGAGGGGTGCAGCTCCCCCACCCACACGAGATTGCGCAGAGCTGATGACACTGAACACGGCACGCCTCACGCCACCCGGAACCCGCGTTCGCGGACTGGCGCGCATCACCGACGAGAACGGTCACCTGCTGTACCTGGTCCCCGACAGCGGAGCGGAGTGGCTCCTCCCCGGAGGGCTCGGGCTCCCCGGGGAGTCGGCGGCCGGAGCGCTCGCGTATCACATGCGCCACGCGCTGGCCGTTCAGGTAACTCCGGGCTATGTCCTGGCCGTTGAGGCCTCACCCACCCTGGCAACCGAACCCTCGTACCTGATCGACTGCGGCAAGCTGAGCCCAGAACAAATCCGCAGCCTCCAACTCCCCATCACGACAAGGGCAACCACCCGCGAGTACCTCGCCTACGGCTTCGCCGACCCCGCCGATCTCTCAACTCGACTGCACCCAACCCACCGTAGCCTCTTGAGCGCAGCTACCTGCACGACGTAGCCCCGTACACCACGACGCAAAGGAGAGCACGCCCGTGACCACCGTCGCGCACCCGCGAGAGGCGTTCCCGCTCGCGCCCGAAGGAGCGCGGCTCACTCACAGCAGCGAGCCGCCGACCGGCCCCGTCACCCGCCCCTGGATTCTGCGCTTCGCGCAGGTCCCCGACGCCACGCAGGCGATCGTCAAGCCGCCCTCGGTGTACGACGAACAGGCTCAGATGTCCATCGGCCTGTACGAGGGACCACTGCCCTACATGCAGACGCACAGCCCGACCATTCCGGACGGCAACCCGAACAACCCTCCGCCCCTCGACGAGGGCCCCAAGGACTGAGTGATCCCATGCGACTCGTCCTCGTGATCGCCGCACGTAACGACTGGCCGACCGACCGCGTCGTCAAAGCGCTCACGGAACGAGGGGCAGAGGTGTTCCGCATGGACACCTCCGAGTTTCCGCAAGACCTCGTCCTCGCCGGGCGCATCGACGCCCGGCGAGGATGGGCCGGCGGACTCGCCACCTCGTACCGCGCCATTGACCTCGCCGATGTCAGTGCCGTCTACTACCGCGCACCCAACGCCTTTCGTCTCGCCCCAGGCATGTCCGAGCCCGAGCGCAGGTTCGCTGCGGCCCAAGCCCGTGCAGGGCTCGGCGGTGTCATCTCGGCGCTCCGTTGCCGATGGGTCAACCACCCCGCCGCCATGTCCCGCGCCGAGTACAAACCGATTCAGCTGGCCGCAGCCCACGAGTGCGGACTCGTCATCCCTCCCACCTTGATCACCAACAGCCCCGACGCCGTCCGCGCCTTCGCCGGTGACGTCGCAGGCCCTCTGGTCTGCAAACCCGTCGCCTCCCCCGTGTTCATCGAGGCCGACGAGCTCAAAGTCGCCTACACCCGGAAGCTGGCCGAGCACGACCTCGCCGACCTGCGCGGTATCGACGCCACCGCCCACCTCTTCCAGGCATGGGTCGACAAGGCTCACGAGATACGTCTCACCGTCGCGGGTGACCGCCTGCTCGCCGCCGAAGTACACGCCGGGAGCTCCGAGGCCCACGTGGACTGGCGCAGCGACTACCGCTCCCTGACGTACCGGGCCACCGAAACCCCCGATGACGTCGCCACCGCCGACGTCGCCACCGCCGTGCGACGCTTGATGCGCCGTCTCGATCTCCGCTTCGCGGCCCTGGACTTCATCGTGTCGCCGTCCGGCGAGTGGACGTTCCTGGAAGCGAACCCTTGTGGTCAATGGGACTGGATTCAGCACGCCACCGGCTTACCCATCGCCGAAGCCATCGCCGACGAACTGACAGGAGTCACCGCGTGACCGGCCTCAGTTGCGAAGCCGCCCGACCGTACATGGCCGCGCTCGCCGACGAGCTCATGAAGGCCGGGGCGATCCGCTCCCGCGCATGGGCCGAAGCGTTCGCCGCCGTGCCGCGACACGTGTTCGTGCCGGAGTGGTTCGAGCAGGAGGTAAACGCCGAAGGCATCACAGTGTGGCGACGGCACCGAGCCACCGCCACCGCCA
>NZ_JAINFC010000831.1 GCF_020740835.1 Streptomyces sp. UNOC14_S4 | reverse complement strand
CCCACCGGCCCGCAGACGAAGGACCGGTCACCCGCCCCGGCAGGGGCGTACGCCGCCGTGGGATGCTGGAACGGAGACCCACGCAGCTAGGAGCGGAATGGCCACGAACCTCGTCAATCTGGAAGCCGTCGAAAAGGTGTACGGCACGCGTGCCCTCCTCGACGGTGTTTCCCTCGGCGTCAACGAGGGAGACCGGATCGGCGTCGTCGGCCGCAACGGCGACGGCAAGACCACGCTCATCCGCCTCCTCGCCAAGCTGGAGGAAGCCGACAAGGGCCGCGTCACCCACTCCGGCGGCCTGCGCCTCGGCGTGCTCACCCAGCACGACTCGCTCGACCCCGCCGCGACCATCCGGCACGAGGTCATCCGCGACATGGCCGACCACGAGTGGGCGGGCAACGCCAAGATCCGTGACGTGCTCACGGGCCTCTTCGGCGGGCTCGACCTGCCGGGGTTCGCCGACGGCCTCGACACGGTCATCGGCCCGCTCTCCGGCGGTGAGCGCCGCCGCATCGCGCTCGCCAAGCTGCTGATCGCCGAGCAGGACATGATCGTCCTCGACGAGCCCACCAACCACCTCGACGTCGAGGGCATCTCCTGGCTCGCCCGCCACCTGCGCGAACGCCGCTCGGCGCTCGTCTGCGTCACGCACGACCGCTGGTTCCTCGACCAGGTCTGCACCCGCATGTGGGACGTCCAGCGCGGCACCGTCTTCGAGTACGAGGGCGGCTACAGCGACTACGTCTTCGCGCGCGCCGAGCGCGAGCGGATCGCCGCGACGGAGGAGACCAAGCGGCAGAACCTGATGCGCAAGGAGCTCGCCTGGCTGCGCCGCGGTGCCCCGGCCCGTACCAGCAAGCCGCGCTTCCGTATCGAGGCCGCCAACGAGCTCATCGCCGACGTGCCGCCGCCGCGCGACAGCGCCGAGCTGATGAAGTTCGCGTCCTCGCGCCTCGGCAGGACGGTCTTCGACCTGGAGAACGTCTCCGTGCACGCCGGGCCCAAGGAGCTCATCAAGCACCTCACCTGGCAGCTCGGCCCCGGTGACCGCATCGGTCTCGTCGGCGTCAACGGCGCGGGCAAGACCTCGCTGCTGCGCGCGCTCGCCCAGGCGGCGCGCACGGAGGGCGAGGAGCAGCCGGCGGCCGGGAAGATCGTCGTCGGCAAGACCGTCAAGCTGGCCTACCTCTCGCAGGAGGTCGGCGAGCTCGACCCCGCCAAGCGGGTGCTGGAGGCCGTCCAGCAGGTGCGCGACCGCGTCGACCTCGGCAAGGGCCGGGAGATGACCGCGGGCCAGCTCTGCGAGAAGTTCGGCTTCACGAAGGAGAAGCAGTGGACGCCGGTCGGCGACCTCTCCGGCGGTGAGCGCCGCCGTCTGCAGATCCTGCGGCTGCTGATGGACGAGCCGAACGTGCTCTTCCTCGACGAGCCCACCAACGACCTCGACATCGAGACGCTCACCCAGCTCGAGGACCTCCTCGACGGCTGGCCCGGCTCGATGATCGTCATCAGCCACGACCGCTACTTCGTCGAGCGGACGACGGACCGGGTCTTCGCGCTGCTGGGCGACAAGGCGCTGCGGATGCTGCCGCGGGGGCTGGACGAGTACCTGGAGCGTCGGCAGAAGGTCCTCGAGGCGGCGGCCGCTCCCGCCGCTGCCTCCGCTGCCGTGGCGGCGCCCGCGGCTGCCGCCGCGCCGGTGAAGTCGGCCGGTGAGGCGCGCGCCGCGAAGAAGGAGCTGCAGAAGATCGAGCGGCGGCTCGACCGCATCAGCGAGACGGAGGCGAAGCTGCACGCCCGGATCGCCGAGCAGGCGACCGACTTCGAGGCGGTGGCGAAGCTGGACGCGGAGCTGAGGGAGCTGGCGGGGGAGCGGGAGGAGCTGGAGCTGCGCTGGCTGGAGCTGGCGGAGGACGCGTAGCGCTGCGCTTTGCGTCTGCGTTTTCGTCTGCGGGTGGGTGGGGCTTCTCGCGCCGTTCCCCGCGCCCCTGGGTGGTCGTGTGGGCCGGGGGCGGGGC
>NZ_JAINFC010000830.1 GCF_020740835.1 Streptomyces sp. UNOC14_S4 | reverse complement strand
ACCCACCCAGCCCGTCCGGCGCTTGAGGACATGCCCGGAGGGCATGCCCCCCCCACGACGGGAAGCCGGTTCAGGTCCGCCGCCGGAGGTACCACGTGCCTCCCGCCGCCGCCGTCGCCAGGAGGGCCGCGCCTGCCATGATTTCCGGCAGGCCCGAGTTCTCGCTCGTGGAGCCGACGCCGGTCTTGACGCCGCCCTTCGGTGGCTTGGTCATGCCGGTGGGCGTCCCGGCGCCGCTCATGGCGGGCGAGGGCGCGGTGCTGGTGTTGATGCCGGTACCGGGGCCCGCGCCGGTGCCGGTGCCGGAGCCGGAGGAGACGGTCAGGTCGCCCGTGGCCTCCTTGCCGTTGTGGCACTTGACGCCGATGCCGTACGTGCCCGGCTTCGCCTTGTCCGGGACCGTGAACTGGCCGACGACGACCTCCTTGTGGGTGGCCGGTCTCAGCGGGAACGAGGCCGGGCCGCCGACGGCGCTGGCGTCGCCGGTGCCCGTGCCGTCCATGCCGCAGGCGGTGGTGTTCACCGTGACCTGGGTGGCGGGCTGGGCGGGGCTGGGGTTGACCTCCAGCTTCCCGAAGTCCCCGGCGAGCGCGGAGGCGCCCGCCAGCCCGAGGGCCGTCACGGTCAGGGCGCCCCCGGTGAGCACTCGTGCAGTACGCATGCTGGTCCTCCGAGAACGCGGACGCGGCACGCCGGTGTGCCACCGAACGGAGTGGGGAGTTCCGCGTTCCTACGAGCCGAGCGAACAGGCGTTCCGCTCCCGCCGCACCCTGACGGCACGTCAGAACAGCGGCCCACGGGCCCGCCTCCGGGCACCCCGGACGGCGTAGCGGCAGGTCACCAGGGTGACCGTGCGTCCCGCGGCGCGGCCGGGGCCGACTGCGGCGAACGGGTGACCGCGGAGCGCCCGCGGAGCCGGTCCAGCGGGGGTGTAGCGGGGGCATTACGGGAGCGCGAGCCTCTTCCGTACGCCCTGTCCAGCGCCCCGGAGCGTGCGGTGGCAGGTCTGGACCGCGACCACACAGAACGGTGACCTCTGTGTCACTAGGGGTCACTTCCGGCCGGGTCGCGCGTATGCTCTGCGCCCATGGGGGAGGAGACGGAGGGTCCCGTCAACGGCCGTACGGCCTCGGAACCTTGGCGGGTGCGCATTTCGACACCCGACGGCGGAACGACGCTGGGCGCGGGCGTCCTGGTGACCGCCGACACCGTTCTGACCTGCGCGCATGTCATCCCTTGGGACGGCGTCGAGGAGGAGCCCGACGGCGAGGTCCTCGCGGAGTTCGTCGGCGTGCCCGGGAGCACGGCCGTCCTGGCCCGGGTCGCCGAGGGCTGCTGGGAGCCGGAACGGCCGGACACCGGCGGCGCCGACGTGGCACTGCTCCGGCTCGCCGAGCCCCAGGCGGCGGAGCACACGGCCCCGCTGCAGTGCGTCGCCCCCACCCCCGGGCGCGCCGTGACCATGTGCGGCTTCCCCTCCGTCAAGCCGCTCAACAACGGCGTCTACCTCTCCGCCACGATCGCGGGCCCCAACGGCGAGTGGGTCCAGCTCGACCCGGGGCGGGCGGAACACGCCGTGCGGCCCGGCTTCAGCGGGGCGGGCGTCACCGACGTGGAGACACGGCACGTCCTGGGAATGATCGTCAGCCGCTACGACGACGCGAGCACGCCGGTGTTCGGGGGGCCGAGGCTGCGCCTGTCCTACATGATCCCCATCGAGACCGTCGCGTCCTACCTGCCGAAAATCGCCGAGTTGGTCAAGGGCTGGCCTCCCAACGACCTCCCGTCCGTTCCCGACCCGCGGGACCGGCCACCCGACCCCGAGTTCGCGCGCTGGCTGGCCCGCTGGTTCGGCCGCGCGACCGGCATGCGCGACGTCGAGGTGGTCGTCATCCGCAAGGGGCAGACCGAGCGCGCCGCGACCCTCGGCCGGGCGGTCGCGCTGGCGGGCCGGGAAATGGTCGCGGAGGCCCGCACCTACGACAAGCCCCGGGCCCACGGCGGACCCCACGTCCCGTCCC
>NZ_JAINFC010000083.1 GCF_020740835.1 Streptomyces sp. UNOC14_S4 | reverse complement strand
CCGCCGGGACCCGCCCCTACCCTGTGCCGCATGACCGCAGCGCCCGAGAGCCCCCAGTCCGCGTCACATCGCATATCCGGCGCACCCGGTGCGTACGACCCCGTCGCCGTGCAGCGCAACACCGTCCGCGTCCTGATGGCGGCACAGGTCGCCGCGGGCATCGGCATGGGCGCGACGATCTCCTCCGGCGGCATTCTCATCGAGCGCCTCACCGGTTCCGAGGCCGTCGCCGGGCTCGGCACCACCCTCATCACCCTGGGCGCCGCCCTGGTGTCCGTGCCCCTGGCCACGCTCTCGCGGGCCCGCGGCCGCCGTGCCGGGCTGCGTACCGGCTGGCTGGTCGCCGCGGTGGGTGCCCTGACCGTACTCCTGGCCGCCGGTGCCCGGCTGGCGCCGCTCGTGCTGTTCGGCATGCTGCTCATCGGCGCGGGCACCGCCGCCAACCTCCAGTCCCGCTACGCCGCCACCGACCTCGCCGCGCCCGGCGCCCGCGCGCGGGCGCTGTCGCTCGTCGTGTGGTCCACGACCGTGGGCAGCGTCCTCGGGCCCAACCTCAGCGGTCCCGGCTCCGCGCTCGCCCATGGGCTGGGAGTGCCCGAGGCGGCGGGCACCTTCGTCTTCTCGCTCGTGGCTTTCGCCGCCGGCGCGGCCGTCGTCCACACCCGGCTGCGCCCCGACCCGCTCCTGACCGCCGCCGGGGAGGCCGCCGACGGGAGCGTGGGGGAGGGCGTGGGGGAGGCTCCGGAACGGGCCCGATTCCGTACCCGAATGAGCGGAGCCCTGCGTCATGTGTCGACGTCACCCTCGGCGCTGACCGGGCTGACGGCGCTGGTCCTCGGGCACGCCGTGATGGTGTCCGTGATGACGATGACGCCCATTCACCTCTCGCACCACGGCGCCTCGTTGAGCGTCGTGGGCCTCACGGTCAGCCTGCACATCGCCGGGATGTACGGCCTGTCACCGCTGGTGGGACGGCTGACCGACCGCATCGGCCGGGTGCCGGTGATCCTGCTGGGGCAGGTGGTCTACGTGGCGGCGACGCTGCTCGCGGGCACCGCGGGCGCCCTGCACAGCGGCCAGTGGGCGATCACGGCCGGGCTGCTGCTCCTCGGCATCGGCTGGTCCTGTGCCACCGTCGCCGGGTCCACCCTGCTCAGCGAGTCCGTCGCCGCCGAGCACCGGGCGGAGGTCCAGGGGCTCTCCGACACCCTGATGAACCTCGTGGGCGCGGCGGGCGGGGCGCTCTCCGGCGGGCTCGTCGCCGCCGCGGGCTACGGCGGCCTCAACGCCGCCGCAGCCGTGCTGGTCCTCCCCGTCAGCGCCGCCGCGCTGTACTTCAGCCTCCGAAGGCGCTCGACGCGGTGAGCCGCAGCGCCGTGTCGATCAGGGGCACGTGGCTGAACGCCTGCGGGAAGTTGCCCACCTGCCGCTGGAGGCGGGGGTCCCACTCCTCCGCGAGGAGCCCCAGGTCGTTGCGGAGCGCCAGCAGCTTTTCGAACAGCTGCCGTGCCTCGTCGACCCGGCCGATCATGGCCAGGTCGTCGGCGAGCCAGAACGAGCAGGCCAGGAAGGCCCCCTCGTCGCCTTCCAGACCGTCGACCCCCGCCTCGTCACCGGTGGTCGGATAGCGCAGCACGAAGCCGTCCGGCGTGGACAGCTCCCGCTGGATCGCCTCGATGGTGCCGATGACCCGCTTGTCGTCGGGCGGCAGGAAGCCCATCTGCGGGATGAGCAGCAGGGAGGCGTCCAGCTCCTTCGACCCGTAGGACTGGGTGAAGGTGTTGCGCTCCTTGTCGTAGCCCTTCTCGCACACGTCCCGGTGGATGTCGTCGCGCAGCTCGCGCCACCGCTCCAGCGGGCCGTCCACGTCGCCGGACTCGATGAGCTTGATGGTGCGGTCCACCGCCACCCAGGCCATGACCTTGGAGTGCACGAAGTGGCGGCGCGGGCCGCGCACCTCCCAGATGCCCTCGTCCGGCTCGTTCCAGTGGTCCTCCAGGTAGCCGATCAGGCGGAGCTGGAGCAGCGAGGCGTAGTCGTTGCGGGCCAGGCCCGTCATATGGGCCAGGTGCAGGGCCTCGGTGACCTCGCCGTAGACGTCGAGCTGGAGCTGGCCCGCCGCGCCGTTGCCGATCCGCACCGGCCGGGAGTTCTCGTAGCCCGGCAGCCAGGACAGCTCGGCCTCGCCGAGCTCCCGCTCACCGGCGATCCCGTACATGATCTGGAGGTTCTCGGGGTCACCGGCCACGGCGCGCAGCAGCCACTCGCGCCAGGCGCGGGCCTCCTCGCGGTAGCCGGTGCGCAGCAGCGAGGAGAGGGTGATGGCCGCGTCGCGCAGCCAGGTGAAGCGGTAGTCCCAGTTCCGGGAGCCGCCGATGTCCTCGGGCAGCGAGGTGGTGGGGGCGGCGACGATACCGCCGGTGGGCGCGTAGGTGAGCGCCTTGAGCGTGATCAGCGAGCGGACGACGGCGTCCCGGTAGGGCCCGTGGTACGTACAGTGCTCGACCCACTCCCGCCAGAACTCCTCCGTGGCCGTGAGCGAGCCCTCCGGGTCGGGCAGGGCGGGGGCCTCGTGGTGCGAGGGCTGCCAGCTGATGGTCAGCGCGACGCGCTCGCCCGGCGCGACGGTGAAGTCGGAGTAGGTCGTCAGGTCCTTGCCGAAGGTCTCGGCCGTGGTGTCCAGCCACACCGAGTCGGGCCCGGCCACGGCCACCGTGCGGTCGCCGACCTTGTGCACCCAGGGCACGACCCGCCCGTAGGAGAAGCGCATCCGCAGCGCCGAGCGCATCGGCACCCGGCCGCTGACGCCCTCCACGATCCGGATCAGCTGGGGGGCGCCGTCGCGCGGCGGCATGAAGTCGATCACCCGCACGGTGCCGCGCGGGGTGTCCCACTCGGATTCGAGCACCAGGGAGTCCCCCCGGTAGCGGCGGCGGTCGGAGCGCGGCGGCGCGGCACCCGACGGGTGCGCGGGGCCGATGCGCCAGAAGCCGTGCTCCTCCGTGCCCAGCAGACCGGCGAACGCGGCATGCGAGTCGAAACGGGGCAGGCACAGCCAGTCCACCGTGCCGTCCCGGCAGACCAGGGCGGCGGTCTGCATGTCACCGATCAGTGCGTAATCCTCGATACGCCCGGCCACGTCATCTCCAGTCGAACGGCCACTGACCCCGAGGGGTCCCATGCGGTCAAGCGATCTAAGCGATCTAGACGAGCTCTCGTGCCGGAGGATGGCGGGGATGGTGCCGTGCCGGTCGGCTCGCTGCGTGTGTCCGTGCAGGATACGACGCGGAGTTGGTGCGACGCGCGACGGTTGGCGGACGAATCTGAGCCGAATGGGTGGCCTGGAACAACGCCCGGGACGGACGGGCGGACACGGGCCGGGAGAGGGCCCGGCAGGGCCCGCCGGGACACCGCGGACGGCCCCGGCCCACCCCGGCGAACCGGGGGTAACGCGTCTGCGGACGCGTTCCCGCCGGGGCGCTGATACCCTGGTACCCCGTGGACCGGTGGGCGCAAGACCCCCCAACCGCAGCGACGGCACCCCGGAAACGACCGGGTGATCGCCGGTACGCACCTCACCAAGCGACCACGGGAGCCCCCCTTTGGCCATTGCCGCAAAGCCCACGACGACCAAGCACCTCTTCGTCACGGGGGGTGTCGCCTCCTCGCTCGGCAAGGGCCTGACCGCCTCCAGCCTGGGCGCGCTGCTCAAGGCGCGGGGGCTGCGGGTCACGATGCAGAAGCTCGACCCGTACCTGAACGTCGACCCGGGCACGATGAACCCGTTCCAGCACGGCGAGGTCTTCGTCACCAACGACGGCGCCGAGACCGACCTGGACATCGGCCACTACGAGCGCTTCCTCGACGTGGACCTCGACGGTTCCGCCAACGTCACCACCGGCCAGGTGTACTCCACGGTGATCGCCAAGGAGCGCCGCGGTGAGTACCTGGGCGACACCGTGCAGGTCATCCCGCACATCACCAACGAGATCAAGCACCGCATCCGGCGCATGGCGACCGAGGACGTCGACGTCGTGATCACCGAGGTCGGCGGCACCGTCGGCGACATCGAGTCGCTGCCGTTCCTGGAGACCGTCCGCCAGGTGCGCCACGAGGTCGGCCGCGACAACGTCTTCGTCGTGCACATCTCGCTGCTGCCCTACATCGGCCCCTCCGGCGAGCTGAAGACCAAGCCGACCCAGCACTCCGTCGCCGCGCTGCGCAACATCGGCATCCAGCCCGACGCGATCGTGCTGCGCGCCGACCGCGAGGTGCCCACCGCCATCAAGCGCAAGATCTCGCTGATGTGCGACGTCGACGAGGCCGCCGTGGTCGCCGCCATCGACGCCCCGTCGATCTACGACATCCCGAAGGTGCTGCACGCCGAGGGCCTGGACGCCTACGTCGTCCGCAAGCTGGACCTGCCCTTCCGCGACGTGAACTGGACCCAGTGGGAGGACCTGCTGGACCGCGTCCACAACCCGGACCACGAGGTCACCGTCGCCCTCGTCGGCAAGTACATCGACCTGCCCGACGCCTACCTGTCGGTCACCGAGGCCATCCGCGCGGGCGGTTTCGCCAACCGTGCCAAGGTCAAGGTCAAGTGGGTCGCCTCCGACGAGTGCAAGACCCCGGCCGGCGCCCAGGCGCAGCTCGGCGACGTCGACGCGATCTGCATCCCGGGCGGCTTCGGCGACCGCGGTGTGAACGGCAAGGTCGGCGCGATCACCTACGCCCGCGAGAACAGGATCCCGCTGCTGGGCCTGTGCCTGGGCCTGCAGTGCGTGGTCATCGAGGCCGCGCGCAACCTCGCGGGCATCGAGGGCGCCAACTCCACCGAGTTCGACCCGGCCACCGCGCACCCGGTGATCTCCACCATGGCCGAGCAGATGGACATCGTCGCCGGTGAGGGCGACATGGGCGGAACGATGCGCCTGGGCATGTACCCGGCCAAGCTCGCCGAGGGCTCCATCGCGCGCGAGGTCTACGACGGCAAGGAGTACGTCGAGGAGCGCCACCGCCACCGCTACGAGGTCAACAACTCCTACCGCGCGGAGCTGGAGAAGAAGGCGGGCATCGTCTTCTCCGGCACCTCCCCGGACAACAAGCTCGTCGAGTACGTCGAGTACCCGCGTGAGGTGCACCCCTACCTGGTCGCCACCCAGGCGCACCCGGAGCTGCGCTCCCGTCCGACCCGTCCGCACCCGCTCTTCGCCGGGCTGGTCAAGGCGGCCGTGCAGCGCAAGCAGGGCTGATCTGTAACGTTGCCGGGGTGAGGGCCTCCTTCCGGGAGGCCCCCGCCCCGGTTTTTTTTGTTTTGTTGGAGCTCGGTCGGAGGACGGCAGCAATGGGCATCATGGACACCCCCGAGGAATGGCGGGTCACGGCGACCGCGACCCCCTTCGTCGGCAACAAGACCAGCGTGCGCACGGACGAGGTCGTCATGCCCGACGGCTCCACGGCCACGCGTGACTACCAGGTGCACCCGGGGTCGGTCGCCGTCGTCGCCCTCGACGAGCAGGGCCGGGTGCTCGTCCTCAAGCAGTACCGCCACCCCGTGCGCCAGAAGCTCTGGGAGATCCCCGCCGGGCTCCTCGACGTCCCTGGCGAGCACCCGCTGCGTGCCGCCCAGCGCGAGCTCTTCGAGGAGGCGCACGTCAAGGCGGAGGACTGGCGGGTGCTCACGGACATCTACACCACGCCGGGCGGCTGCGACGAGGCGATCCGGATCTTCCTGGCCCGGGGGCTCTCGGCGGCGGAGGGCGAGCGCTTCGAGGTCTCCGAGGAGGAGGCGGACATGGAGTTCGCGCGGGTGCCGCTGGGTGAGCTGGTGCGGGGGGCCCTGGCGGGGGAGCTGCACAACAACTGTCTGGTGGTGGGGGTGCTGGCGCTTTCCGCTGCGCTGGCCTCCGGTGAGGAGGGACTTGCGTCCCTCCGCCCTGCGGATGCGGCGTGGCCGGCGCGGCCGTTCGAGGCGTAGCCGCGTCGCTTCCCGCGGGGTGCTGCGCTGCGCCTTCCGGGGTGCCTCTTGCTGCCCGGTGCGCGTCTGCGGCCCGTTGCTGGCTGGTCGCGCAGTTCCCCGCGCCCCTGAGGGGGTGCGCTATTCCGTCACCTTGCCGGTTGTGGGCATGCGTTCCGCTAGGGGCGGAACGGGTGGGCACAACCGGACCACCGGCCGCAACCGACCACCGCGGGGTCCGGGGCGGAGCCCCGGTGGGTGTCCCCGGACAATCCGAATAGGTGATCTTCATCGGGGGCGCCCCCGATGAAGAGGGCACCGGCAGGTCGTGAACTAGGCTCGGGACATGCAGACCGGAGTGTTCGTCGGGCGCCGCCGCGAGCTGGAAGAGCTGCGGGCCGACATCGACCGCACCGGCCTCGACACCCTCGCCGGCCGCAAGTCCCCCCGCAGCAGGGTGCTGCTCATCGCCGGGCGTCCCGGCTCCGGCCGTACCGCGCTCGCCGAGGAGCTCGCCCGGCGCCTCGTCGCCGAGTACCCCGACGGAGTCCTCCGCGCACGGCTCACCGGTGCCGACGGGCAGCCCGTCCCTACCGAGCGCACCGCCCGCGCCCTGCTCACGGCCGTCGGCGCGCCCGTACCGGCCGGGGCCGGGGAGGACGAGCTCACCTCGGCCCTGCGCACCGCGCTCAACGGCCGGAAGGCCCTGCTCCTCCTCGACGACGCCATGAGCGCCGAGCAGGTGGACCCACTGCTGCCCGACGCGTCGGACTGCCTGGTCGTGGCCGTCTCGCGGGGCCCGCTGACGGGCGTGCCCGACGTACGGCCCTGCACCCTGGGGGGTCTCGACACGGCCGCCGGGGTCGAGTTGCTGGAACGGTACGCCGGGCCCACCCGGATCACCTGCGACCCGATGGCCGCGAGCGCCGTCGTGGAGGAGTGCGGCGGCCAGCCCGCCGCGCTCGTCCTGATCGGCGGCTGGCTCGCGGCCGACCCCAAGCTGTCCGTCGTCGACGCCGCCAACCGGCTGCGCGAGGTGACGCCCCCCGAGGACTGCGAGAGCGCGGGCCGGACCGTGGCGCGCGCCTTCCAGCTCGCCCACGGGACGCTGCCGCAGAACGCCGCCCGCATACTGCGCCTGCTGGCGCTGGCACCCGCGGGCGCCGTCGACGCGCACACCGCCTCCGCGCTCGCGGGCTGCTCGGTGGCCGCGGCCCAGACCGCGCTGGAGGACTTCGCCGCCCGCGGCATGCTGCGGCCGGAGGCCCCGGCCGGCGACCTGCCCCCGCTGTACTGGGTGCCGGGCTGCCTGGTGCCCCGGCTGGTCGCGCTGCTGGCGGAGCGGGAGCGGCCCGCCGAGGCCGAGCTGGCGCGTGCCCGGATGCTGGAGCGGACGGTGCGTCAGCTGCACTCGTGCCGGGCGAGCACCAGGACGGACGACCCGCTCACCCGCAAGCGCCTGGCCGAACTGCCGCGCCCGCTGCGCTTCCCGTCGGCGCGGGCCGCCGAGGAGTGGCTGCGCGGACGGCTGCCCGCGCTGCTCGCCGCCGCCCGTCTGGCGGTGGAGGACGGTCGGCTCGACACCCTCGCGCGGCGCCTGGTCTCCGCGCTGACCCGGGCCCTGACGGCCCATCTGGGCGCGGAGGAGGCGGGCCCCGAGCTCTACGGCCTGCACCAGCTCGTGCTGGACGTGGCCCGGCGCCGCGTGATGCCGCTGGAGAAGGCCGCGGCGCTGCTGAACCTCGGTGACCTGGACGCCCGCGCGGGCCGCACCCGCGAGGCCCTGTCCCGCTACCGGGAGGCGCTGGACGCCGCGCGGGAGGCGGCCGACCCCTACGCCACCAGCCGTTCGCTGGAGTCCATCGCCGCCGCGCACCACGAGCTGGGCGACTGGGAGCGCGCCGCCGACTGGTACCGGCGGGCCCTGGAGCTGCGGCTGACGCGGGGTGAACTCGCCGACGAGGCGCGGGTGTACGGGCGGCTCGGCGCCGTCCACGCCTACGCGGGGGAGTGGACCGAGGCGCTGCGCGACTGGCGGGCGGCGGCCGCCGCGTACCGCAGGTTGCGCGACATGGCGGGCCAGGCGCGCGCCCTGGGCGAGATCGCCCGGGCGCAGGAGCACGTGGGGCGGCCGCAGGACGCGCTGCGCAGCTGCCAGGAGGCGGTCGAGGCCGCCCGCCGGGCGGGTGACGCCCGGCTGGAGGCGGCCGTACGGCTGCGGCTGGCGGACGCCCTGGAGCACCTGGGCGAACCGGCCGCCGCGCATGCGCAGCGCCAGGAGGCGGGCTGCCTCCTGGCGAGTGGCACCGCGGCCGTCCCCGGCTCCGAAGGTGAGGCGATATCGGCCGGATCAACCGGTACGCCCGCCACTCCGGCTGCTCGGCGCGAGCCCTCGGTAACCGAGGGTTACCTACGAAATCGGTAGTCGATCGCCGAAAAGTTGGCCCTTTGCAAGGCTAGACAGGGCGGGATCCTTCATTAGACTGGTCTGGCCGCGATCGCCGCGGTCTGCTCTGGTGTGCCCCGGCATATCCGGATTAGCCTGTCATTCTCTGATTCAAGGACCGTGATCGACGTGAAGGTCGGCATCCCCCGCGAGGTCAAGAACAACGAGTTCCGCGTGGCCATCACGCCCGCCGGCGTGCATGAGCTCGTGCGCAACGGCCACCAGGTCTACGTGGAGCAGGGCGCCGGTGTCGGCTCCTCCATCACGGACGCCGAGTACACGGCCGCGGGCGCCACGATCCTGGAGACCGCCGACGAGGTCTGGGAGACCGCCGACCTCCTGCTGAAGGTCAAGGAGCCGATCGCCGAGGAGTACCACCGCCTCCGCAAGGGCCAGACCCTCTTCACGTACCTGCACCTGGCCGCCTCCCGCGAGTGCACCGACGCGCTGCTGGAGTCCGGCACCACCGCGATCGCGTACGAGACGGTCGAGACCGCCAACCGCGCCCTGCCGCTGCTCGCCCCGATGTCCGAGGTCGCGGGCCGCCTGGCCCCGCAGGTCGGCGCCTACCACCTGATGCGCGCGGCCGGCGGCCGCGGCGTGCTGCCGGGCGGCGTCCCGGGCGTCGCCGCGGGCAAGGCCGTCGTCATCGGCGGCGGCGTCTCCGGCTGGAACGCCGCGCAGATCGCCGTCGGCATGGGCTTCCACGTCACCCTGCTCGACAAGGACATCAACAAGCTCCGCGAGGCCGACAAGATCTTCGGCACCAAGGTGCAGACGATCGTCTCCAACGCCTTCGAGCTGGAGAAGGCCGTCGTCGAGGCCGACCTCGTCATCGGCGCCGTCCTCATCCCGGGCGCCAAGGCCCCGAAGCTGGTCACCAACGAGCTCGTCGCCAAGATGAAGCCCGGAAGTGTACTTGTCGACATTGCGATCGACCAGGGCGGCTGCTTCGAGGACTCGAAGCCGACCACCCACGCGGAGCCGACCTTCCAGGTCCACGACTCGGTCTTCTACTGCGTCGCCAACATGCCGGGCGCGGTGCCGAACACCTCCACCTACGCGCTGACCAACGCCACGCTGCCCTACATCGTGGAACTGGCCAACCGTGGCTGGAAGGATGCGCTGCGCCGCGACGCCGCGCTCGCCAAGGGCCTCAACACCCATGAGGGACAGGTCGTCTACGGCCCCGTCGCCGAGGCGCACGACCTGCCGCACATCGAACTGAGCGACCTCCTCGGCTGAGTTCCGACGGGTTCCGTCAACACGACACGCCACGAGTGTGCCCCCGGCCGGGCCTTGCCGAGCAAGGCCCGGCCGGTCCGTTTCCGCCCGGTTTCCCGGCCGATTCGAGGACCCGGGAAACCTCAGGGTTCCGGGTCGCACACCCTTGACAGATGGGTGTTCGATTGCCGACACATCGTGCCGTCTCCGGCGGATTGTGTTGCTGCGGACCGCCGACACGCCATAGAGTCGCCAACCGTCGGCATGGTGCAACGCTGACCTATCTAGATGTTTCCTGGTCACCAAGGAGGTAGGACGACTTGTGAATGAGTCGACATTTGCTCCCGGGGGTGGTCACCCAGGAATGTCTGCGCAGGGCCAGAGTCCCAGGGGACTCGAAGCTGTCGGCTCGGTCGCTGTCCACACCTTCGCGACACACCAGAACATCCAGAGCACACCGACAGCCCACCAGAGCATGGACGGCCAACACGTGAACGACATGGCCGGCGGCCGCGGCGGAGCGGATTCCGCCGGTTTCGCCGACTACGAGGACGTGCCCGAGGGGCACTTCTACGACCCTGACGCGGAGTACGAGCCCGACCCCGAGTACGCGGCCACCCTCGCGCCCGACGCTGCCCGGCAGCGCCGCGAGCGCATCGGGCCCACCGGGCGTCCCTTGCCGTACTTCCCCATCCCCGGTCCGCTGACCGACCACGGCCCCGCGAAGATCATCGCGATGTGCAACCAGAAGGGCGGGGTCGGCAAGACCACCTCGACCATCAACCTGGGCGCCGCGCTCGCGGAGTACGGACGCCGGGTGCTGCTCGTCGACTTCGACCCGCAGGGCGCGCTCTCGGTCGGCCTCGGCGTCAACCCGATGGAGCTCGACCTGACGGTCTACAACCTGCTCATGGAGCGGGGCATGTCGGCCGACGAGGTGCTGCTGAAGACGGCCGTGCCCAATATGGACCTGCTGCCGAGCAATATCGATTTGTCAGCCGCCGAGGTCCAGCTCGTCAGCGAGGTGGCCCGCGAGTCGACGCTCCAGCGCGCCCTGAAGCCGCTGCTGCCCGACTACGACTACATCGTGATCGACTGTCAGCCCTCGCTCGGCCTGTTGACCGTCAACGCCCTGACGGCGGCTCACAAGGTGATCGTTCCGCTGGAGTGCGAGTTCTTCGCGCTGCGCGGCGTGGCCCTGCTCACCGAGACGATCGAGAAGGTCCAGGAGCGCCTCAACCCGGAGCTGGAGCTCGACGGCATCCTCGCCACCATGTACGACTCGCGGACCGTGCACAGCCGCGAGGTCCTGGCACGCGTGGTCGAGGCCTTCGACGACCACGTCTACCACACGGTGATCGGCCGTACGGTCCGCTTCCCCGAGACCACGGTCGCGGGCGAGCCCATCACCACGTACGCCTCCAACTCCGTCGGTGCCGCCGCCTACCGTCAGCTCGCCAGGGAGGTGCTCGCCCGGTGTCACGCCGAGTGAGTCTGCCCGGCGCCGACGAGCTGTTCCGCACCACCGGAGGGACCGGGCTCACCTCCTCCTCACCCCGCAGACAGTCGGCCGCGGACGCGGCCCCGCGGGTGCCCGGCCCGGCCGCCGAGCCCGAGTCCTCGGAGGGCGGCGGTGGTGACGGCCGGTCAGAGCCGCCCGCCCGCACCGCGGACGGCCGGGAGGCCGCGGGCGAGCGGCGCTCCGCCGCCGCGGCGTCCGCGCCACAGGAGCGCGTCGTGGGCCGCGATCCCGCCGCCCCCGCCCAGGGCCGCCGCCGCGGCCGGTCGCAGGGCCGCCGCCCCAGCGGCCGCGAGCGGCACGACGAGAAGATCACCGTCTATGTCTCCGCCGAGGAGCTCATGGACCTCGAACACGCCCGGCTGGTGCTGCGCGGCGAGCACGGGCTGGCCGTCGACCGCGGCCGGATCGTCCGGGAGGCCGTGGCGGTCGTCCTCGCCGACCTCGAGCAGCGCGGCGACGCGAGCATCCTCGTACGCCGCCTGCGCGGCCGCTGAGCGCTTCGCCGATAACCTGCCCGGGAAAAGGGCAGGACCGCCCCCACGGCGGCCCCCAGCAGCCCCACAGGCCCGTGCGGACGCCCGGCGGCCCGTGGGGCGGCTCCCGTACCGCCACGCGACCCTGGACACCCGACCTGATGCCCGCCCCGACACCCGCCGTCCCCGCCCCGCAGGTCCGCCGCAGGCAGCTGGGCCATGGCCCCGGCGGTACGCCACCGGCCGAGGCCGCCGAGGCCGCCGAAGAGCAGCAGCGCGGTGGCGACGGCCGGTTCACCCTCCACCTGGACAACTTCGAAGGCCCCTTCGACCTTCTGCTCCAGCTGATCTCCCGGCACAAGCTGGACGTCACCGAAGTGGCCCTGTCCAAGGTCACCGACGAGTTCATGGCGCACATCCGTGCCATGGGCCCGGACTGGGACCTCGACCAGACCACCGAGTTCCTGGTGGTGGCCGCGACCCTGCTCGACCTCAAGACGGCCCGGCTGCTGCCCGCCGCCGAGGTCGAGGACGAGGCCGACCTCGCGCTGCTGGAGGCCAGGGACCTGCTCTTCGCCCGGCTGCTCCAGTACCGCGCGTACAAGAGGATCGCCGAGATCTTCGGCGAGCGGCTGGCCGTCGAGGAGCACCGCCACCCCCGCACGGTGGGCCTGGAACCGCACCACGCCGAGCTGCTGCCCGAGGTCGTCCTCGGCATCGGCCCGCAGGGGCTCGCCGAGCTCGCCGTCAAGGCGATGCGGCCCCGCCCCGAACCGCAGGTCTACGTCGAGCACATCCACGCGCCGCTGGTCAGCGTGCAGGAGCAGGCGGCGGTCGTGGTGAGCAGGCTGCGGGCGACCCGGGAGGCGGCCTTCGCCCAGCTGATCGAGGACGCCCCCGACACCCTGACCGTCGTGGCCCGCTTCCTCGCGCTGCTGGAGCTCTATCGCGAGCGTGCCGTCGCCCTCGACCAGGACGAGGCCCTGGGCGCCCTGACCGTCCGCTGGACCGGCGCCGACGACGGCACCCCGGTGGTGACCGACGAATTCGACCGTGAGACGACGGACGAGGCCGAAGAGGCCGGAGAGGTGGCAGAGTGACGGACGGGACAGCCGGCGCAAGCGGGGGTGCCACCGAGGAGGCGGCACCGCCCGCCGGGCGGCGGGACGTGGCGGGGCTCGCCCTCAAGCCCGCGCTGGAGGCCGTCCTCATGGTCGTCGACGAGCCGGTGGCCGAGGACCACCTCGCCCGCATCCTGGAGCGGAGCCGCCGCGAGGTGACCGACGCGCTCCACGAGCTGGCCGCCGAGTACACCGCGCAGGAGCGCGGCTTCGAGCTGCGCAACGTGGCCGGGGGATGGCGCTTCGCCAGCCGCGCCGCGTACGCCGACGCGGTCGAGGGCTTCGTCCTGGACGGCCGCCAGTCCCGGCTCACCCAGGCCGCGCTGGAGACCCTGGCCGTCGTCGCGTACCGTCAGCCGGTCAGCCGTTCGCGGGTCTCCGCCGTCCGCGGGGTGAACTGCGACGGCGTCATGCGGACCCTCCTCCAGCGCGGTCTGGTGGAGGAGGCGGGGACGGAACCCGAAACAGGTGCGATCCTGTACAGGACGACGAACTATTTTCTGGAGCGAATGGGCCTGCGGGGTCTGGACGAGCTCCCGGAGCTCGCGCCCTTCCTCCCCGAGGCGGACGCGATCGAGGGCGACACCCAGGAAGGCGTGCCGTCGTTCGATCCGGACGCACCGGACACCGAAGCGGACGACAAGACGGAACTTTGATGCGAAGCAGCGGCAGGAACAGCGGAAGCGGCAACCGGGACGACCGGGGCGGGCGAGGAGGGTCTCCCCGTCCGGCGTCCGGTGGCGGGCGCTCGGGCGGCGGTCGTTCCGAGGGCGGCCGCTTCGACGGCCCGCGTTCGGGCGGCGGACGCCCGGGCGGTGGACGCCCCGAGGGCGGCCGCTCCGGCGGTGGCCGCTTCGACGGCCCGCGCTCCGGTGGCGGGCGCTCGGGCGGCGGTCGCTCGGAGGGCGGGCGCTACGACGGCGGACGCCCCGGTGACCGGCGCGACGACCGCCGTGACGAGCGTCGTGACGACCGCCGCGACGACCGCCGCGACGAGCGGTGGCAGGACCGTCCGCGCCGTCCGCGCCCGGAGGAGCGCCGCTACGACGTGGGCCCCGACGCCGAGCGCACCCGCGGCGGTGCCACCAGCGGCCGCGGCGCCTCGGCGCGCGGCGGCGCCAAGGGCGGCCCCCGCAAGAGCTCCACGGCCGGTGCGGGCGGCCGCAGCAGCGGGCCCGCCCGCGGCCACGGCTACGTCCCGGCCCGCCCGCGCGAGCTCGACGCCAAGATCGAGGAGCGCAACCGCGAGCGGCACAGCAAGCCGCAGGTCAAGCTGCCCAAGACCTTCCCCGGCGCCGAGCAGGAGGGCGAGCGCCTGCAGAAGGTGCTGGCCCGCGCGGGCATGGGCTCGCGGCGCGCCTGCGAGGAGCTCGTCGAGCAGGCCCGCGTCGAGGTCAACGGCCGGATCGTCACCGAGCAGGGCCTCCGGGTCGACCCGGAGAAGGACGAGATCAAGGTCGACGGCCTGACCGTGGCGACCCAGTCGTACCTGTTCTTCGCGCTGAACAAGCCCGCCGGTGTCGTCTCCACCATGGAGGACCCCGACGGCCGCCAGTGCCTCGGCGACTACGTCACCAACCGCGAGACCCGCCTCTTCCACGTCGGCCGTCTCGACACCGAGACCGAGGGCATCATCCTGCTCACCAACCACGGCGAGCTGGCCCACCGCCTCACCCACCCCAAGTACGGCGTCCAGAAGACGTACCTGGCCGCGATCACGGGCCCGCTGCCGCGCGACATCGGCAAGCAGCTCAAGAGCGGCATCCAGCTGGAGGACGGCTACGCCCGCGCCGACAACTTCCGGGTCGTCCAGCAGACCGGCAAGAACTACCTGGTCGAGGTCACGCTGCACGAGGGCCGCAAGCACATCGTCCGCCGCATGCTCGCCGAGGCGGGCTTCCCGGTCGAGAAGCTGGTCCGTACGTCCTTCGGGCCCATCGCCCTGGGCGACCAGAAGTCGGGCTGGCTGCGCCGCCTGACGAACACCGAGGTCGGCATGCTCATGCGCGAGGTCGAGCTGTAGGACCTCGCGGGAAACGGATGGGGTGCCGACTCGGTCGGCACCCCATCCCGTTTTCAGGACCAGACGGCGAGGCCCGTGGCCCGGCCCTCCTCGTCGCGCTGGATCTCCATCATCCCCTCCACCGCCTCGCGGTTGATCCGCCCGAACACGTGCGGGAAGAGGGTGCCGGGGGCGACCCCGGGCGGCGGCGCGGGGTCGGCGGCCTCCCAGCGCACCATCACGTCCAGCTTGTGCTCGTCGATCAGCAGGACCATCAGCGGGCCGGGGGTGTCGCGGTAGAAGGCGGAGGCCACCGCGAGCGTCGTCTCCTCGTCGGGCGAGCAGTGCACGAACCCGTCGTCGGAGAGGGAGGCGGGGGAGTACGGCCGGTCGGGCACGGCCAGCCAGTCGTCCAGGGGCACCACGTGGTAGATCATGTAGGTGGTTGTACCGGATGAATCCGAATGGGGTGCGGTACGGCGCCCCGTAAGGGGCGCGGGGCGCGTACATGTGCGGCTCCGCCGCGTGGGCGCATGTGCGGCTCCGCCGCGTGGGCGCGCCCAGCCACACACAAACCCGCAGCCGCCGGACGGCCGTCCGCCCCGAGCCAATAGGCTGAACGCCCCGCAGCCAAAAAACGACAGGACCCACCCGTGAGAACCGCCCTAGTCATCGGCACCGGACTGATCGGCACCTCGGCCGCGCTCGCGCTCCAGAGCCGCGGCGTCCAGGTTCACCTCGCCGACCACGACCCGGACCGGGCCCGGACGGCCGCCGCGCTCGGCGCGGGCACGGACGAGGAGCCCGAGGGCCGCGTCGACCTCGTCGTCGTCGCCGTGCCGCCCGCGCACGTCGCGACCACCCTCGCGGAGGCGATCCGGGCCGGGCGTGCCCGCGGCTACCTCGACGTGGCCAGCGTCAAGGGCGGGCCCCGCCGCGAGCTGGAGGCCCTCGACTGCGACCTCACCGGCTACATCGGCACGCACCCCATGGCGGGCCGCGAGCGCTCCGGCCCGCTGGCCGGGACCGCCGACCTCTTCGAGGGCCGCCCGTGGGTGCTCACGCCCACCCGCGAGACCGACACCGAGGTGCTCAACCTCGCGCTCGAACTCGTCGCCCTGTGCCGCGCCGTCCCCGTCGTCATGGACGCCGACGCGCACGACCGGGCCGTCGCCCTCGTCTCGCACACCCCGCAGCTCGTCTCCAGCATGGTCGCGGCCCGGCTCCAGGACGCCGACGAGACCGCCGTGCGCCTGTGCGGCCAGGGCATCCGCGACGTCACCCGCATCGCCGCCTCCGACCCCCGGATGTGGCTCGACATCCTCTCCGCGAACCCCGGACCCGTCGCCGACATCCTCTCCGCGGTGGCCGCCGACCTCGACGAGACCGTACGGGCCCTGCGCGCCCTCCAGGCGGGCGACAAGGAGGAGCGCGAGGACGGCGCCGCGGGCATCGAGGACATCCTGCGCCGCGGCAACGCGGGCCGCAGCAGGGTGCCGGGCAAGCACGGCGCGGCCCCCGCCGCCTACGAGACCGTCACCGTCCTCATCGGCGACCAGCCGGGCGAGCTCGCCCGGATCTTCGCCGACGCGGGCCGCGCGGGCGTCAACATCGAGGACGTCCGTATCGAGCACGCCACCGGCCAGCAGGCGGGTCTGATCCAGCTCATGGTCGAGCCGCGCGCCGCCTCCGCCCTGGCCGCGGAGCTGAAGGAGCGTGGCTGGGCGCTGCGGCAGTAGGCCCGGCGAGAGGCGCACCGGTGAGCCAGTAACCTTGTCTGAAGCCGTAGCGGGCCCCGCGGGGGCCCGCCCGGCCGAGGGAACAGGCCCCGTGCCCGGGAAATCCCGAGAGCGGACCCGGTTCAGAGACGACCAGAGACGAGACGAAAGGTGTCCGACACCGTGAACAACGTCGGCCATGCCGAAACCGCCCGGAGCGCCCCGGCAGTCGTCGTCGGCATCGACGGTCCCTCCGGCACGGGCAAGTCCAGCACCTCCAAGGCCGTGGCCGCCAAGCTCGGGCTGCGCTACCTGGACACGGGCGCCCAGTACCGCGCGATCACCTGGTGGATGCTGACCAACGGTATCGACGTGAACGACGCCGTCGCCGTCGCCGAGGCCGCGGGCAAGCCGGAGATCGTCTCCGGCACCGACCCGTCCGCGCCGACGATCACGGTCGACGGCGCCGACGCCGCGGGCCCCATCCGCACCCAGGAGGTCACCGCGGCGGTCAGCGCCGTCAGCGCCGTCCCCGAGGTGCGCACCCGGCTCACCGAGCTCCAGCGGGCCATCGCCGCCGGGGCGCCGGACGGCATCGTGGTCGAGGGCCGGGACATCGGCACCACCGTGCTGCCCGACGCCGACCTCAAGATCTTCCTGACCGCGTCCCCGGAGGCCCGCGCCGCGCGCCGCAGCGGGGAGCTCAAGGGCAAGGACGCCACGGACCTGGCCGGCACGCAGGCCGCCCTGATCAAGCGGGACGCGGCCGACGCGGGCCGCAAGACCTCGCCGCTGGCCAAGGCGGGCGACGCGGTCGAGGTGGACACCACCGAGCTGACCCTGGACCAGGTCGTCGAGTGCGTGGTCACCCTCGTCGAGGAGAAGCGGTCGGCGTGACCGCCCCCTCGGGCCCCTCGGCCCCCTCGGCTTCCGGCGCCGCCACGGGCCGGCGGATAGGCATCGGCCTCATGTACGGGCTGTGGCGGCCCCGGGTGCTGGGCGCGTGGCGGGTGCCCGCGACGGGCCCCGTCATCCTGGCGGTCAACCACTCCCATAACATCGACGGCCCGATGCTGATGGGGACCGCGCCCCGGCCGGTGCACTTCCTGATCAAGAAGGAGGCGTTCGTCGGCCCGCTCGACCCCTTCCTGCGCGGTATCGGGCAGCTGAAGGTGGACCGCAGCACGGCCGACCGCACCGCGATCGGAGCGGCCCTGGAGGTCCTGGACCACGGCGGCGTCCTGGGGATCTTCCCCGAGGGCACCCGGGGCGAGGGCGACTTCGCGTCGCTGCGCGCGGGCCTGGCCTACTTCGCCGTACGGTCGGGGGCGCCCATCGTGCCGGTGGCGGTGCTCGGCAGCGCCGAGCGCAGCAGCAGGCTGGTCCCGGCCCTGCCGCCGCTGCGCGGCCGGATCGACGTCGTCTTCGGTGACGCCTTCACCGCGGGCGACGGCAGTGGCAGGCGCACCCGCAAGGCGCTGGACGAGGCCACCGTCCGCATCCAGGAGCGGCTCGCCGCGCACCTGGCGGACGCCAAGCGGCTGACCGGCCGCTGAACGAGACTTGAGTAGCGGACCGTAAGGGTCCGCCGACGACCACGCGGCGGCAAGCCGCACCGAAGACGCGAGGAACGAAACTTCATGAACGACCAGATCCACTCCGGCGACGAGCACGGTGAGCTTGGCGACGCCGAGTACACGGAGTTCATGGAGCTCGCCGCGCAGGAGGGCTTCGACGTCGAGGAGGTCGAGGGCGCGCTGGCGGAGGAGGGCCACGGCCCGCTGCCCGTGCTCGCCGTCGTCGGCCGCCCCAACGTCGGCAAGTCGACCCTGGTGAACCGCATCATCGGCCGCCGCGAGGCCGTCGTCGAGGACCGGCCGGGCGTCACCCGCGACCGCGTCACCTACGAGGCCGAGTGGGCGGGCCGCCGCTTCAAGGTCGTCGACACCGGCGGCTGGGAGCAGGACGTCCTGGGCATCGACGCCTCCGTCGCCGCGCAGGCGGAGTTCGCCATCGACGCCGCCGACGCGGTCGTCTTCGTCGTGGACGCCACCGTCGGCGCCACCGACACCGACGAGGCCGTCGTCAAGCTGCTGCGCCGGGCCGGAAAGCCCGTGGTGCTCTGCGCCAACAAGGTCGACGGCCAGTCCGGCGAGGCCGACGCGGCCTACCTGTGGTCGCTGGGCCTCGGCGAGCCGCACCCCGTCTCCGCCCTGCACGGCCGCGGCACCGGCGACCTGCTCGACGAGGTGCTCAAGGCGCTGCCCGAGGCCCCCGCCCAGACCTTCGGCGGCGGGATCGGCGGCCCGCGCCGCATCGCGCTCATCGGCCGCCCCAACGTCGGCAAGTCCTCCCTGCTGAACCAGGTCGCGGGCGAGGAGCGGGTCGTCGTCAACGAGCTCGCGGGCACCACCCGCGACCCGGTCGACGAGATGATCGAGCTCGGCGGCAGGACCTGGAAGTTCGTGGACACCGCGGGCATCCGCAAGCGCGTCCACCTCCAGGAGGGCGCGGACTACTACGCCTCGCTGCGCACCGCGGCCGCGGTCGAGAAGGCCGAGGTCGCCGTCATCCTCATCGACTGCAGCGAGAGCATCAGCATCCAGGACCAGCGCATCGTCACCATGGCGGTCGAGGCCGGCCGTGCCGTGGTCATGGCCTTCAACAAGTGGGACACCCTCGACGAGGAGCGCCGCTACTACCTGGAGCGCGAGATCGAGACGGAGCTGGGCCAGGTCGCCTGGGCGCCCCGGGTCAACGTCTCGGCCCGTACCGGCCGCCACATGGAGAAGCTCGTCCCGGCGATCGAGACGGCCCTCGCGGGCTGGGAGACGCGCATCCCGACCGGCCGGCTCAACGCCTTCCTCGGCGAGTTGGTCGCGGCCCACCCGCACCCGATCCGGGGTGGCAAGCAGCCGCGCATCCTCTTCGGCACGCAGGCGGGCACCAAGCCGCCGCGCTTCGTGCTCTTCGCCTCCGGCTTCCTGGAGGCGGGCTACCGCCGCTTCATCGAGCGCCGTCTGCGCGAGGAGTTCGGCTTCGCGGGCACCCCGATCCACATCTCGGTCCGAGTCCGCGAGAAGCGCGGCCGCAACCCGAAGAAGTAGCGCTTTTAAGGGGCGCGGGGCTGTGACATTGTGCGGCTCCGCCGCGTGGGCGCGACCAGCCCCCACCGGCCCGTAGTCGCGCGCAGACCTCAGAGGGCACCCCAACAGGCGCGGCAGCGGCTCAGTAGCCGCGCAAGCGCCCATCCCGCGGAGCGGGCGGCAACGCGGCGGCAACCCCGCGCTGCCGCCCGTAATACGCATCCCAGGCAGCCGTGTACCCCGACTGCCCGTGGTACGCGGCCTGCCCCGCGTGGCTGGCGTGGCCGTACCCGTACCCGCCGTACTGCCCGTGGCCGTGACCATGGTGGCCATGGCCCACGAGCAGGTGCCCGAACCCCACGAAGCGCAGTTCCTCCTCGCCCGTGCGGTCGAAGGGGAG
>NZ_JAINFC010000829.1 GCF_020740835.1 Streptomyces sp. UNOC14_S4 | reverse complement strand
GCCCCTTCCCAGCCTCCCCCCGCCCTCGACCCGGCCATCGCCGCCCGCCTCAAGCGCGCCGCCGACGGACTGGTTCCCGCCATCGCCCGGCAGTACGACACCGGCGAGGTGCTCATGCTCGGCTGGATGGACGACGAGGCCCTGCACCGCACCCTCACCACCGGCCGCTGCACCTACTGGAGCCGCAGCCGCCAGGAGTACTGGGTCAAGGGCGACACCTCCGGCCACGCCCAGCACGTGAAGTCCGTGGCCCTCGACTGCGACGGCGACACCCTGCTCGTCAAGGTCGACCAGACCGGCGCCGCCTGCCACACCGGCGACCGCACCTGTTTCGACGCGGACGTCCTGCCGCTCGGCCGCTGACCGGGCCCGTACCAGTAGGCTCCGCTGCCATGGCTGCCACGACCACGGGTGACATCGCGCCCGACGCCGAAACCTTCCGCACGCTCGCGAAGGACCGCCGGGTCATCCCGGTCACCAGGCGGTTCCTCGCCGACGGGGACACCCCCGTCGGCCTGTACCGCAAACTCGCCGCGGAGCGCCCCGGCACCTTCCTGCTGGAATCCGCCGAGAACGGCCGCACCTGGTCCCGCTACTCCTTCGTGGGCGTCCGCAGCTCCGCCACCCTCACCGTCCGCGACGGACAGACGCACTGGCTCGGCACCCCGCCCGTCGGCGTCCCCACCGACGGCGACCCGCTCCAGGCGCTGAACGCCACCGTCGCCGCCCTGCACACCCCGCGCGACCTCATAGAGGGCAGCGGACTGCCGCCCTTCACCGGCGGCATGGTGGGCTACCTCGGCTACGACATCGTCCGCCGCCTGGAGCGGATCGGCGAGCACGGCGCCGACACCCTCGGCCTGCCCGAGCTCACCATGCTGCTCACCTCGGACCTCGCCGTCCTCGACCACTGGAACGGCACGGTCCTGCTGATCGCCAACGCGATCAACCACAACGACCTGGAGACCGGCGTCGACGAGGCCTACGCCGACGCCGTCGCCCGCCTCGACGCCATGGCCGCCGACCTCCGCCGGCCGGTGCCCACCGAGCCCACCGTCCTGCCGCCCTCAGAACTCCCCGAGTACACCGCCCGCTGGGGCGGCCCGGACTATATGACGGCCGTCGACGACATCAAGGAGCGCATCCGCGCGGGCGAGGCCTTCCAGGTCGTCCCCTCCCAGCGGTTCGAGACGCCCTGCACCGCCTCCGCGCTCGACGTCTACCGCGTGCTGCGGGCCACCAACCCCAGCCCGTACATGTACCTGCTCCGCTTCGACGACGGGCGGGGCGGGGCCTTCGACGTCGTCGGCTCCAGCCCCGAGGCCCTGGTCAAGGTCGAGGACGGACGGGCCATGGTCCACCCGATCGCCGGGACCCGCCCCCGCGGCACCACCCCGCAGGCCGAGGCCGCCCTCGCCGAGGAACTGCTGGCCGACCCCAAGGAACGCGCCGAGCACCTGATGCTCGTCGACCTCGGGCGCAACGACCTCGGCCGGGTCTGCGAACCCGGCAGCGTCGAGGTCGTCGACTTCATGGCGATCGAGCGCTACAGCCACGTCATGCACATCGTCTCCACCGTCACCGGCCGCCTCGCACCCGGGCGCACGGCCTTCGACGTGCTCACCGCCTGCTTCCCCGCGGGCACCCTCTCCGGCGCGCCCAAGCCCCGCGCCATGCAGATCATCGAGGAACTCGAACCCGCCCGCCGCGGCCTGTACGGCGGCTGCGTCGGCTACCTCGACTTCGCCGGGGACTCCGACACCGCCATCGCCATCCGCACCGCGGTGCTGCGCGACGGCACCGCCTACGTCCAGGCGGGCGCGGGCGTCGTCGCCGACTCCGACCCGGCCGCCGAGGACGCCGAGTGCCGCAACAAGGCCGCCGCCGTCCTGCGCGCCGTGCACTCCGCCAACCGGCTCGCCCCCCGCCCCTGAAGCCCGCCGACGGGCGCCCGGCGACCCCGGAAGGGGACCCCCGGGCGCCCCACCGGGCCGGACACGAGATAGTGGTAACCGTGAGCGCAGCCGTACCCCAC
>NZ_JAINFC010000828.1 GCF_020740835.1 Streptomyces sp. UNOC14_S4 | reverse complement strand
AGGAGGGTGTGCTCGGGGATCTCCACACCGTGCCGGGCATGGGCGTCGGTCAGCTGCCGTGTCAGCCGCTCGTCGTCCAGGAGCCAGTGGTTCCAGAAGAGCGCCACGGCGCCTCCGGGCCGCAGTGCAGCCCGGGCGCCCGGCCACCGTGCCGCCTCGTCGACCCAGTGCCAGGCCTGCGCGCAGTACAGCAGCCCGAACCGCCGCCCGCCGGGGCGCCAGGTCTCGAAACCGGCGACCTCGACGTCGACTCCCGGCAGTCCGGCGCACCTGAGGCGCAGGACCCGCGCCATCCGCGCGTCCGGCTCGACGCATGTCACCGGCAGGCCCCGGCCCGCGAAGGCCACCGTGGCCTTGCCGGTTCCGGCACCGACCTCCAGGGCGGGCGCGGGGTCACCGGTCCCGGCGGCGGCGAATTCCAGGACCTCGTCGACGAGTCGCTCCGGATAACCCGGACGTGCGGCGTCGTACTGCTCGGCGTCGTCACCGAACACATGGCGGCGTTCCCGCAGTTCCCGTAGTCCCCGTATGTCGTCCGTCATGGCATCACGGTACGCGGCGCCGTCCGGTGAGTCGGCAACTGTTGAAACTTTCGTGGGCACGTGGAGTTCGGGGGTGGCGGGCCGGGCAGACGATCGTGGCCCGGAGGTCCCGTCGGGTCAGCCGTTGCCGGGGACCGGTCCTCGTGCCACTCTGACGCCGTGACGGTGGGCCACCAGGCGAGCTACCAGTCGGTCGTTGTCCGCGTCCTCGGGGCCGGGCGGGGCGCGTGGGTCATGAGGGACGGCGATACCTGGTGCATGCTCACGCCGCCCGGGTACCGGCCGCGCAGGCAGGGGTGGAAGCTCCACGTCTCGGCGACCGTCGGCTCGGCCCACCGGGTGCTGGAGCGGGCGGCAGGCGCCCTCGTCGCACACGGCTGCGCGTTCAAGTTCGCGGTGTCGCCGCGCGTCACCGCCGACCTCACGTCGGTACGGGCCCCGCGGGCGCAGTCCGGCAAGTTCCTCACCGCCTACCCCGCGGACGACGAGCACCTGCGCACCCTCGCCGAAGAACTGCACCGGGCCACCCTGGGACTCCCCGGACCCGCGATCCTGTCGGACCGGCGCTACCGCCCCGGCAGCCTGGTCCACTACCGCTACGGCTGCTTCTCGCCGCCGCGCGAGCTCGACGACGAGGGCTTCTACCGCGGACGGCTGCGGGCACCCGACGGTACGTACGCCACGGACGAGCGCAACCCGTGGTTCTCGCCGCCCGCCTGGGCCGCACCGCCCTTCGACGTGCCGGTACCCGTGCGCAACGGCACCCGCGGCGGCCCCGTGCCGCTCGCCGGCCGCTATCTCGTCCGGGAGGCCATCCGGCACTCCAACCGGGGCGGCGTCTACCGCGCGCTGGACCGGCGTACCGGCCGGGACGTCCTCCTCAAGGAGGCCCGGCCACACGTCGGCGCGCAGCCCGGCGGGACCGACGTCCGGGACTGGCTGCGCCACGAGGCGGACGTCCTGTCCCTGCTGGCACCGCGCGGCATCGCCCCCGCCCCGCACGAGGTCTTCGAGAGCGGAGGGCACGTCTTCCTCGCCGAGGACCTGATCGACGGCGAGAACCTCCAGCAGTGGTCGGCGGACACCGCCTCGCACCACGGCGGCCGACTTCCCGTCGCGGACGCCTGGCGGCTCGCCCGCGACCTGGTCCGTATCGTCGGCGAGGTCCACGAGGCCGGTTTCGTGCTCCGTGACCTCAAACCGACCAACGTCCTCGTCCGGCCCGACGGAACGCCCGTCCTGGTCGACCTCGAAGGCGCCGTCCGCACGGGGGAGACGGCCCACGTCCTGGGCACCCAGGGCTTCACCGCGCCCGAGTACCTCGCCCGCACCGGCACCGGCACCGGACCCGCGCCCGGCCCCGAGGCCGACTGCTTCGGGCTGGGCGCCACCCTGCTGCACGCCACCGCGGGCACCAACCCCGTACTCGCGCCGGACACACCCCCGGCGCGCCCGCACGGCCAACGCCTCGCCGCGCTCGTGGAGGCCGCCGCCCCGGACTGCCC
>NZ_JAINFC010000827.1 GCF_020740835.1 Streptomyces sp. UNOC14_S4 | reverse complement strand
CACCGGCACCCCCCAGCCCGTCCGCACCCCCTCCGAACCGCTCACCGACCGCGAGGCCGACGTCGTGCGCTGCCTGGCCCGCGGCGCCACCAACGCCGAGATCGCCGCCGAGCTGTTCGTCTCCCTGTCCACGGTCAAGACCCATCTGGCCAACGTGCAGACCAAGCTCGACGCCCGCAACCGCGTCGAGATCGCCGCCTGGGCCTGGGAGAGCGGGCTGGCCTCGGGCGGAACGTGAACAGACTCACCGGGTGGGCCACCCGGCACCCCCGCCGGGCCACCGTGGCCAAGGCCGCGCTCGGCGCCGTCCTGCTCTGGCTCGTCGGCTTCGAGGGATTCGTCCTCGCCCGGCAGCCCAGCCAGCCACATGCCCTGGTCCTCGCCTCCGGCGTCGCCGTGTGCCTGTGCGCCGTCCCCTACGCCTGGATTCCCCTCACCCTGCGGGCCGGCATCGCCGTCACCGTCTCCCTGGCCGCCTCCGCCGTCCTCATGGCCGTCCGCCGCCCCGCGGCCGTCTGGGGCATGGGGGAGGACATCGCCCTCCTCGTCCTGCTCACCGCCGTCATCCAGCAGGCCCGTACCCGCGTCGCCGCCGTCCTCGGTCCCCTTCTTGCCCTCGCCGCCCTCGCCGCGCCCATGCGCGACCTCAACCCCGGGCGCTTCACCGCCGTCTTCGGCGCCATCACCTTCGTCGTCGTCGCGTACTCCCTGCTGCTGCGCAACCAGTCCGGCCAGCGCCTGAAGGACCTGGCCGCCGTCCGCACCGCCGAACGCCTCGAACTCGCCCGTGAACTCCACGACCTCGTCGCCCACCACGTCACCGGCATCGTCGTCCAGGCCCAGGCCGCCCGCTTCACCGCACTCCACGGGCCCGCCGCGGCGGCCGCCTTCGAACGCATCGAGACCTCGGCGAGTGAATCCCTCAACGCCATGCGGCGCCTCGTCGGCGTCCTGCGCGAAGGCGACGCCGAGACCGAACCCGTCGCGGGGCTGCCCGAAGTACGCGCCCTCACCGAGGCCTTCGCCCGCACCGGCCCGCCCGTCGTCCTCTACATCGAACAGGGCCTGGAGAGCTGGATCCCCGGCGATGTCGCCGCGGGCGTCCACCGCGTCGTCCGCGAGGCCCTCACCAACATCCGCAAACACGCCGCCGACGCCACAGCCGTACGCGTCGGCGTACGCGGCGTGCCCGCGGGCGTCGAGCTGCGTATCGCCGACGACGGCAAGCACGCGGCACCCCTCTCCGAACAGGCCAGGGGAGGCGGCTTCGGCCTCATCGGCCTGAGCGAACGCGCCAAGGCGATGGGCGGGACCCTGCGCGCGGGCCCCACCCCGGAGGGCGGCTGGGAGGTCACAGCCCTTTTTCCGGCAGCGCGCCGTCCCCGCTGAGCCGGGGCGCCCCATAAGGGGCGCGGGGAACTGCGCGACCAGCCACACGTGACCCGCAGTCGCGAACCGGTCTTACGAGGCACCCCAGTGGGCGCAACCCGGTCAGCCTTGAGGCGGCTGGCCGTAGCAGATGCAGAACGGGTGCCCCACCGGGTCCGCGAAGACGATGAAGCCCCGGACCTCGCCCCCGCTGTCGTGCAAGAACGTGGCCCCCAGCGCCTCCACCTCGCCCCGCGCCCGCTCCGCGTCCTGCCGCGTGGCCACCTCGAAGTCCAGGTGCAGCTGCTGCGGGTGCTCCTGCGACGGCCAGCGCGGCGGGCGGTAGTCGGCCACCTTCTGGAAGGAGACCATGTGCCCGTCCGGCGTGAACAGGTCCGACCACCCCGGCTCGGCATTATCCAGACGCCCGCCGAGGACCCGCGCGTAGAACGCCCCGAGAGCCGCCGGATCCGGGCAGTCGATCACCGTGCACATCATTTTCGCGATCATGAACTGATCCTGCCCCGCCGGGTTCCGGGAGACCAGGCCCGCACCCGCATTAGTCCAATATCCGCACGCCCTTTGTCCATGGTCACCCGCGCACCCGGCGGCGCAGGGTGACCCCGTACAGACGTACGAGCTTCAGGGAGCGCGCCCATGGACCCGGAAGGCCCACAGGACCACCCCACACCCC